>JBGSMO010000108.1:0-18419 GCA_041740115.1 Pirellulales bacterium | reverse complement strand
AGCCACCACTCGGCGCCCGCGGCCGTCAACGACCAACCCGTCGCCGTCACGGCCGCCTTCGCGAGCAAGCCATGAATCGGCGCCACAGCGTTGACGCTCATCGCGAGGGCGCCAAAACCAATCCATTTCCAGACGCGATAGCGCCCCGCATAATCGTCTACGCGATGCCGCCGCAGCGAGAAGGTGAGTTTCGCCAGCATCGCGATCACGAGCATCGCGATCGCCGTCGTCCAGGCCGAGACGCCGCCCGCCATCCCGGCGCTCAATTCGCTGGCCGAGACGCCCGGCAACGCCGCTGCGATCGTTTCCGAGTAATGCGCAATCGCCGCCGTCGCCGCCGCCGTCCCGACGCCCGCCAACAGCGTCGTGAGCACCGCCAGCTTCCGCCGCGGCACAAAATCGGTCACCTGGGGATGATTTTCAATGTTCGCCTGTTCGCCGTAGCGCGGCGCATCGGGATCGAGCGCCCCGCCGTAGGAAGCAGCGGCCATCCCAGAGGCGTTCAGCACCTCGTCATTCAACACGCGTCGTCGTCGTCCAACTCGAGCCATAGAGGCGCCATCGACCGGTGGTGATGTTCGTTGTCAGTCCGTCGGGCACAGCAGCCTGGGTCGACTGCTAGCAACCGCGCCTCGCGGCGCATCGCCCCCAGTCGCCTATCGCTCCGCCCGTACAATCCGCATCGGCATTTCAACCGCGACAACTGCGAGATGGTCTAGAAGCCGGGGTCACGGAGGATGGGCAAGGTGGAGGGGCGGGGATTGGGGGGCGAATGCTGAATGCTGAATGGGGAATGGGGAATGGGGAATTGGGAATGGGGCGGCTATTGGACGAATGGCAGCAGGCAATCGCGAACACCCGTAATAGGTTTCCACCAAAGGTCTTACAGGAGTTTTCTTGACACCTACTGCCTGTCCAGTAGAATCCCGTAAGCAAAGTACTGCTCACTCAGTAGTAAACCCCATTCAGCATTCCGCATTCCGCATTCACCCCTCAGCATTCCCATGCTCCCCCCCACCGACCGCGAACTCGACGCTCTCAAGGTCCTCTGGGACCGCGGCGAGGCGACCGTCCGTGACGTGGCCGACGCCATGAACTCCCGCGGCGCCGACCTCGCCTACACCACCGTCCTCAGCCTCTTGCAGGTAATGGAACAAAAGGGCCTCGTCTCCCACCGCCGCGACGGTAAGGCCTACGTCTACCTGCCGCTGATCGAGCGAGAATCGACCTTCCGCCAAATCGCCGGCGGCTTTCTCGAACGCGTCTTCGACGGCGCCGTCGACGAATACCTCGTCCATGCCCTCGAATCGCGCCCGCTCAACTCGGAACAACTCGACGAACTCCAAGCCATGATCGAAGCCGCCAGAAAGCGAGCCGAAGGCGACCCCAAGATCCCCCTCCCTCGCAGGGAGGGGCCAGGGGAGGGATTCCCGACGTAACCATCAAGTAACCAGCAACGAGCATCGAGCATCCTTTTTCACTCTCCTCCCCTCGAGCTTCCGATGGCAACTCTCCCCCTCTGGCTCGCCGACTACCAACTCCTCGCCGCCGCCCTCCTCCTCGGCGTCATGCTCGCCCTCGCCGCGTTGCGGCAACCGGCCCAGCGCCTTGCCGTCGCGAAGTCGACCTTGGCCGCGCTCGCCGGCCTCGCGTTGTTGTGCGCCCTCCCCGGCTGGTCGCTCGTCCATCTGCTGAGCGAACCACAGACGTCGATCGCGTCGGTTGCCCCCACGCCAATCGAGACGTCTGCGGCGTCGCCGAGCAATCGGCTCCTCACGCCGCCTGAGGCGCCGGCAAATATCAACCCGCCGTCGCCAAGTATCGAACCCAGCGCCACGCCGCAACTCGCCGCCGCACCCGCCAAACCGATCAATTGGCCCGCCTGGTTCACCGCCGCCTACGCCACCGGCTCCGCGGCAGTGACGCTCTGGCTCATCACCGGCGCCCTCCTCGCCCGCCGCGTCCGCCAACAAGCGACCCCAGCCCCCCGCGAACTCCAAGAACTCCTCCAACAACTCTGCGGCCCCGAGAAAACGCCCCCACAACTCCTGTTAAGCGACCGCATCGCCGCCCCCGTCGCCCTCGGCCTCCGCCGCCCCACGATCCTCCTTCCCCTCCCTCGCAGGGAGGGGCTAGGGGAGGGATTTCCGATCCATCCAGTTCAATCAGAGCCGCAATTCCTCCCCATCCTCGCCCACGAACTCGCCCACCTCCAACACCGCGACCTCCACACCCTCGCAGCCACGCGTCTGCTGCTGATCCTCCTCTGGCCGCAACCTCTCTACTGGCTCCTCCGCCGCACGATCCGCCTCGACCAAGAAACCCTCGCCGACGCCGCCGCCGCCGACCGCGCCGGCCGGCTCGACTACGCCCAACAACTCCTCGCCTGGGCCAGCACGGCCAGCACTCAACGCCCCCCACGCCTCGCCGGCGCCGTCGGCCTCTGGGAAGGCCCGTCGCAACTCAAACGCCGCATTGCGATGCTGCTCAATGAGCAGTTCGAGGTGATGAGAACATGCTCCAGACGATGGAGATGGTTGAGTGTGAGTAGCATCGCTGTTCTTGTGGCGGCGCTGTCGCTGGTTACGTTGCAACCGATCACTGACGCCGCCGAAGATGAAGCCGCCATTTCCGTCGCGACGACTCCCGAAGTGGTGATGGCCCGCAAGAACGAACTCCTCCGCGGCATCGTCCGCGAAAAGAACAGCGTCCGCGGCTACTGCGTCGATGAGCATGGCAAGCCGCTCGCAGGCGCCAAGATTTCGCTCTTCACCTACCAATCAACCGATCACGCCGGCCGCCCTCAAGTCTTTCGGGAAGCATTCTCCGACGAGCGCGGATATTTCGCCATCGATGCGGCCATCGACGTCGAACAAGCCAAGCTCGATGGCATTCCCGTCGACAAGCCATTTGATTCCGCTAATGGCTGGACGCCAATCTCGATCAATGCGCACGCTCCAGGAAGGGCCGTCAGCTACGACGACATCCCGATGGTATTGTTAGTTCAGGATGGCGACTTGCGCATGTTTGAACTGCGACCGGGAAAGTCGCTGAGCGGACAAGTTACCGATGCTGCCGGCCGCGCCGTCGCGGGCGTTCAAGTCACCGCAGGCGGGTACGTATTGAGCTCTGCCACAACCGATGCAAAGGGCAATTACGAGATCCGCGACCTCTATCCTATGGATGGAAAGCCAGGGCATCAGCTCACTCAGGTCGAGTTTCGGCATCCCGACTTTGCATTGCAGAAAGCTGGACCAGCGACCGTTCCTGGGAAACTCGATGTCGCGCTACATCCGGGCGGCGCCATCGAAGGCCGCGTAGAAATTCAAGACGGCGCAAACAATCGGCCTGCCGCGAACGTCGACGTGATGGTTGCCCTATTCACGCCCTATGCGCTGGGACAGAATCCACCGCCAAACGTACCGGGGGCGCAATACTCCAGAATCATCGATCGTGAGTGGGTGCGTACCAACGACGCCGGCGAATACCGCATTCAATCGCTAGCGCCTGGCGACCACGGCGTGACGATTGTTCAAAACGAGTTGGTGACCAACGGAGTGGCGCCGGTCGCAGTCAAGCCGAAGGAGACGACGACCGCACCCCCCGTTGTCTTAACGCGAGGCGTCACAATCCGCGTCAAGTTGATCGACGCGGAGACAAAACAGCCGATTCCGTTCGACAAACTGACGCGGGGCGTAGTGAATCCCGTACTCGGTTCGCCGACGATCCCCAGCATGCAAATGCGACGGGAATTCAAAGCCTACGGCGACTTCGGCGAAGTCAACGTTGCGCCGGGCGTTTACTCACTGTTCGTGACCAATCGCAGCGAGCGCTTAGAATCGATCGACGATCGGCTGCCATCGGGCGACTACCCTGCATACCACAAGTTCCAAGCTGAGGAGGGAAAAGACCTCGAATTCGTTGTTCCAATGCGAGTCAATTCGAGCGACTTTGTTGATCCCCCGCGTCCAGCCACTCCTGGTATCGTCGTTGAAGGTCTTGATGAGGCTCCCAGCGCTGGAGTCGCACCCACGAAAGACGCCTCAACTAGCGCTGAGCCTGCCGCCAAAACACGCCACCAAGCTATGGGACAAGCCGCAATCGTCGCCATGCCCTTAAAACCCCAAGACCCAAGCACCGAAAACGCCAATAAGCTCGCCCTCGCCGTCGTCGATGTGCAAGGCGCCCCGCTCGCCGGCGTCGAAGCGTTGATCTATCGCGTCTCCCTCCCGCAAGGCAAACGCGTCCTCGCCCGCACCGTCGCGACGGACGCTGACGGCAAGATTGTCGCCGAAAATCTCGTCGCCCCCGCCGAGGTCGCACGCTTTAAAAAACTCAAGGCCGAGGGCGGCTTCATCTACGACGGTAGCAAAGGGGGCTTTGTGATCGTCCTGCGGCGCGCCGGCTTGGCAACCGCACTCATCTTCCAATCCCCCGGCGATTTAGCCCTCTATGGCGCCAAGCGCACGATCATAATGCGACCCGCCGTGAAACTGAGCGGTCAAGTGACCGATCCCGCGGGCAAGCCAGTCGCCGGCGCGAAGGTGGTCGCAGGCGATTCGTTTGTCGGAGGTTTTGCTATCGATGGCGTCAATGCAGTGACGACCGACGCCGAGGGTCGTTATGAATTCGCCGACCGCGCGCCGTTCAATCGCGCCGCGTCGAACAAACAGCAGAATCATTTCCTCGCCGCCTCGGCACACTTGCAAACATCCCCGCTCGCCAGAGAGCCAGCGGCGGCAGAAGACCCCAGCGTCAACGGCGTTTCAAATCTCTTGGTGTCGCACCCCGACTACGCTGTCACGCGCGTGGAGGGAGGCGACGTCCCTGGCGTCGCCGACGTCCAACTCCTCCCCGCAGCGTCGATCTCTGGCCGTGTCGTGCAGCATGGTAGCGGCGATCCCGCCACCGGTATCACCGTTCATGCCGCCGGATTCCCTGATGCTTCGCAGGGAGCGTCCATCGAAATGCGGAATCGTTCCGGTCACTCGGCCGTAACGACGACCGACGCCACGGGCGCCTACCGCTTCTCGAATCTCCCCGCAGCCCGCTACGACGTTTGGGCCGACTCGGGAGCACAGGAGATGAGCGACGCGCCATGGGTATCTCGCGGCCAAAGTCGCATCGACGCCTTACCGGGCGGCGAACCAACGAAGGTTCCCGACCTGACCATTGGTCCTCCCGCCATCGTCCAAGTGCAGCTAGTCGACGCCGAGTCAGACAAACCGGTCGAACTTCCCGCTGGCGCCACCGCCAATCTGGCGCCGCAACGAGTTGATGGGCCCTCGATGCAGCAGACTCCTCTCCAGCGGGTTTCGACGACGACCGATGGAAAGTTCGACATGCGACTCTTTCCAGGTCGATCTCGGGTGCTCCTCTTCATCCATGAAGGAGCGGTCGGAACGCCCGCAATCTGGCAAACTGACGACGACGTTGATTCCACCGGCGAGGTCTTCGATCTCCAGTCAGGCGAAACGATCTCGGCAACGATCAAGGTGTTGGCGGCCGCACGCGTTAACGAGCTGCGCGAACGTGACATGGCGGCGAACAAACTGATGGAGGAAAAAAAGTACGCCGAGGCGATTGCGGCGTACTCCTCGCTGATCGCCGACTTTCCGCAGAGCCATTTTCGAGTGTCGCAGCAGCGTGGCCACGCCTACAACCGCCTTAGCGACTATGCCGCGGCACTTGCCGACTTCGAGGCGAGTCTGAAACTGGCGCCCGACAACACAGCAGCAAAGTTCTTCATCGCCAGCCTTTTGGCGACGACGCCTATTGACGCCGATCGCGACAGCCGACGGGCGCTTGAGTATGCCGAGCAACTTGCTGCTATCGCTCGTCAACAAGACGACAGCCGGCAGTGGCTTGCATCGCTCTTGGATATCCAAGCCGCTGCATACGCCGACCTCGGCGAGTTCGAGAAAGCAATCAAGATCGAGGAAGAAGCGCTCGAGCTCTCCCACGAGTCGCAACGAGAGGCAATGAAGTCGCGCTTGGAGCTGTATCAGACCAACAAACCATTCCGCCGCGCGGCGCCCGCTCCGACAACCAACGCTCCTACGGAAAAACCTGCGGACCAAGGCGCCTCCAAATCGCCGACGCTTCATCCGCAAACAACCATGGCCGTCGCATTGCCTCCCGCAACGTCAACGATGGGAAAATTCGTCGCCGGCCCCCATCCCAAGGTTCGCCCAACTCAACCCGAAGCGCTTGATCTGAAGTTACCCCTCGACTCCACGTGGCGTCTCATTCCCCAACCCGCAGTGATCAATCTCAACGGCGCCGCCACTCTCGGCGACGCCGTCAAGTAAGGCGCGCCTCAACGGTGTCGGGCGCCTTTTGCCACTGACGAGTATGTTTGGCATGCAGGCTCCCCAGTGGCAAAAGGCTCCCGACACCTTCCTGCGCCCCCACGCTGCGGCGAGCGTCGCGGTCATCTGCTGTTTCGCGACAGATAACTATTGAAAACGGCCACCCACAATGGTAGTGTACGGGTGAATAGATTTGTACGGCCATTGCCCAACGACTCGTAGCGCAAGAGCCCTTTGTCTCAGCCGCTCGCGGCTTAGCGCTCTTTGAAAACTAAACTCCATCAGGCCTGCTGGCCGTTGGGCGATCATAGGCGACGGGAACGGAGGCGATCCGCGCGTCGCCATCGAGTTGGGCCGCAAATTTGCTCGTGTTGGCCAATAAAACAATTGGCCACCTTGGCCATCATGCCGCCTTGGCCGAGTCGATAAAAACCGGTCGGTCGACCTCGTCCATGTCTGCCAATAAGTATTGGCAGACATGGCAGAGACGGCAGACTTGGCAGACACGCCGCCCCGCGAGAGAATCAAGGGGGTCGCCGAAGACTTCCGACCCCTTCCGCTTCGCAGCGGGGTTTCACCTCGCTCCATCGGAACTCACTGAGTTTGCCCACCCGGCCAGGATGGCCGGGCCATGTGTCATCCCTCCGCTTTCCCCCTTCCGCCTTCCCCCCTCGCAAAATCCTCTCGTGCCGCAACTCGAGACGATCACCGCCCCTTTCTTCCCCACGCTCGCCGAACTCGGCGAGTTTCGGCTCGTCGCCGTCGACGACATGCCGGCCGATTACCAAACGCTCCTGGCCCACGACGCCCACATGACGGTCACGGTCGAGGCGTTTCACAATTCGATGGTCGACGTGGCGGTCCTCGACGAGCATCGCGACGGCGACTACTACAGCCGCACGAGCCTGCTGCTCTGCCGGAAGAGCCGGCGGATTGTCCAGTTCGGGATCATGCGAATCGACTTAAGCGGTTTGCCGCCGATCGTTCAGGAAGAGATCGAATCGCGCGGCACGCCGTTAGGGCGGATCCTCATTCGCCACAACGTGTTGCGCCATGTAGAATTACATCGCCTCTGGCGGATCAAACCGGGGCCCGAACTGCGGCGGCGATTGATCTACCAAATCGCGCCGCCCTCCGCCCAACCAGCCGGCCAGGCGCCCGCGGCCACTGACGATTCGTCGATCAGCGCCTTCAACCTCGCAAAACTTGAAACCCAAACCGCCGCCGGCAGCGAACGATTGTACGGCCGTACGGCCCGCATCATCGTCGAAGGCCGGCCCGCCGTAGAACTCCTGGAGATCGTCAGAGCATGAGCCACTGCACGCTTGAGAAATCGCCCGCGGAATTGAAGGACTCCTACGACTGCATTGTCATGGGCGCCGGCCCGTCGGGCTCGACGACCGCAACGCTGGTGGCGAAGGCTGGCTTCAGCGTGCTGCTGGTCGAACGCGAGCGGTTCCCGCGCCGCCACGTCGGCGAATCGCTCATGCCCGACATCTATTTTGTCTTCGAGAAGCTAGGCATTCTCGATAAGTTGAAGCAGAGCGGTTACGCCAAGAAGGTTGGCGTGCAGTTCGTTAATCATGCTGGCCGCGAGTCGGCGCCGTTCCTCTTCCGTTGGAACGACCCGAACGAGTGGAGCGAGACGTGGCACATCCCGCGGCCTGAGTTCGACCAGATGCTGTTCGATACGGCCGCCGAGAATGGCGCCGACGCGGTGCAAGGCGTGCGGGTGCTGGACGTGTTGCTGGAGGGCGAGCGCGCTGTCGGCGTCAAACTCCAATCCACCAACGCCGACGGCTCGACCGAGACGCGCGAAATCCGCTCGAAAGTCGTCGTCGACGCCACCGGCCAATCAGCGATCCTCTCCAACAAACTGGGCCTCCGCCGTGTGAACCCCGACCTGAAAAAGGCCGCGATCTGGGGACACTTCAAGGGCGCCAAGCGCGATACCGAGCATGGCGGCGTCTACACGATCGTCCTTCACACCAACCAGCGGAAGAGTTGGTTCTGGTACATCCCGCAGGCTGACGATGTGGTGAGCATCGGCGTTGTGGGCGACAACGACTATATGCTGAAGGGGCGAGGCACGCCCGCGGAGGTCTTCTTCCAGGAAGTCGACAAGTGCCCTGCCCTGCAATGGCGAATGGAAGGGGCGACGCAGGTAGATGAACTCGTCGTCGCCAAGGAGTTTTCCTATCTCACCGACCGCTCCGCGGGCGACGGCTGGGTGTTGGTCGGCGACGCCTGGGGCTTCATTGATCCCGTGTACTCGTCGGGGGTTTTCTTCGCGCTCAAGTCTGGCGAACTCGCCTCCGAGTGCATCGTCGACGCCCTGAAGGCGAACGACCCGTCGGCCGAACGCCTCGGCAAGTGGGTGCCGGGTTTCAAAGAAAAGACCAACTGGGTCCGCAAGCTGGTGATCGCCTTCTACTCGGGCGGCTTCCGCGTCGGGAAGTTTGTGAAAGAATTTCCCCACCACCGCGGCGAACTGACCGATCTCCTCGTCGGTCGCGTGTTCAACGACCGAGTCGGCGGGATCTTCAAGGATCTCGACCCCTTCATGGAACGCATGAAGAACGAACTCCCGCCCGAAGACCCCAACGCCGAACCCGAAGACGCCGACGTGCCGGCCCTCGCGTAGAACCAGCCCGCAGGAGAACGTCCTTCCCGCATGCGTATCGCCTACCTCGCCGCCGGGGCCGCCGGCATGTATTGCGGGAGTTGTCTCCACGACAACACGCTCGCCGCTGCGCTGCTGAAGCTGGGCGAAGACGTCATCCTCGCGCCGATCTATACGCCGATCCGCACCGACGAAGTCGACGTCAGCGAACCCCGCGTCTTCTACGGCGGCATCAACGCCTACCTGCAGCAGAAGTTTCCCATCTTCCGTCGCACGCCCCGTTGGCTCGACGGCTGGCTCGACCACCCCGCCCTGCTCCGTTTAGCGACGAAGAACGCGGCGAGCGTCGACGCCTCCAAGCTCGGCGACATGACCGTGTCGATGCTCCAAGGCGAGCAGGGTAACCAGCGGAAGGAACTTGAGAAACTCGTCGAATGGCTGGTCGACGACGTGAAGCCCGACGTCGTTCACCTATCCAATTCAATGATGCTCGGCCTAGCGCGGTTGATCCGCAAGCGCGGCGGCCCGCCGATTGTTTGTTCGCTCTCCGGCGAGGATATCTTCCTCGAAAAGCTCACGCCTCCCTACTACGAGCAAGCCCGGCAACTCCTCCGCGAGCGCGCCGCTGACGTGACCGCATTCGTCGCCCTGAACGGCTACTACGCCGACTTCATGGCCGAGTATATGGACGTGCCGCGCGAGCGGATTGAAGTGATCCCGCACGGCCTCGACCTCGCTGGGCACGGCAATCCAGCACCGCGGCCAGCCGACGCCCCGCGGCGCATTGGATTTTTCGCTCGCATCTGCCACGACAAGGGGTTGCATCTCCTGATCGACGCGGGTGAAAAGTTGGCGGCCGGCCCGGATGGCCGGGCTATGTTGCCGCCCTTCGAAATCCATGCCGCCGGCTACCTCGGCGGCGGCGATCGTCAATACCTCGCCGACATCCAGCGCCGCGTCGTCCGCGGCCCGCTGGCCGGTCGCTTCACCTATCATGGCGAACTCGACCGCGCGCAGAAGATTGAGTTCCTCCAATCGCTCGACGTCATGGCGCTCCCTACCGTCTATCGCGAGAGTAAAGGCCTGCCGGTGATGGAAGCCTGGGCCAACGCGATCCCCGTCGTGCTGCCTGAACACGGCGCCTTCCCCGAATTGATCGCCGACGCCGGCGGCGGGCTGCTCCACGAACCCCTCAACACGGACAGCCTCGCTGCGCAACTCGCCAAACTTCTACGACAACCGGAGGAAGCCGTCGAACTCGGTCGCCGCGGCCAAGAAGCGGTGGCCGGTCGCTATCACGCCGCCCAAATGGCGAAGGCGACTCGCGATCTTTATCGCCGCCTTGTCTAGCGGACAGGGTGACCGGCAATCGCGACAGCAGTTCGCCGCTGCGCTTTATGTCGTCTCCGGATTACGGGACATTTGTCATGAAATAGAGTTGCCAGTCCATTCGAGCGCGTCAAAATAAGCCCCGGGCACGGAGTGGCATCTTGTCGATAGCTTGTCGGTAGAATGAATGTTGTAGAGAACTTCCGCCAACCTTCGGGCGGCTTCGCGGCATCTCACATTCCAGCGCCGGTTTGCCATGCCTCTGAATCAATCACAGGACGCGCACCACTTTGTGGCGTCGGTTCCGCAGCCGTTGCCGTCGCAGCCGTTCAACTACGAGGCTTGGAACGCGCTTCTGCAAGCGGAACATTTCTTCTTCCGCGTCGACCTCCATCATAAGATCGACTTCGTTTCCGACTCAGTGCGCCCCATGATGGGGTATCGTCCGGAAGACCTCATCGGCATAGATTATCGCGAATGCTTCGACGTCGATCATCCGATGCGCGCCCGCTATCTCGAGGTCTCCGATCGCTTTTCCGTGACCGACCCCCCGGGGCTCAAGCGGACGGTAGGTCGACGCGCCGACGGTCGACTGGCATTTCTTTGGACGCGCGAACGGGAAGTCGTCTCCGAACACGGCTTGGTCGGCCGCGAGTTTATGGTCTACGACGCCACGTCTCGCGTGGAGACGCTGCTGACGCTCCGACAGAGCGAACGAAAATATCGCCGGCTCGTCGAAGGACTGCGCACCGACTACATCATCTACTCGCGTGACGCCCGCGGCATGATCACCTACGTCAGTCCATCCGTGAAGAAAGTGCTCGGCTTCGATCCTGAAGAACTGATCGGCTCGTATGCGCGTGACGTGTACGCCGATCCGTCGCACGGCCGACATGTGATTGACCGATTCGTTCGCGATTCGGAGCGGGGAAAACCGTCGCCAAGCATGGTCATCGAGGTGCGCCATCGCGACGGCGGCGTAAGACAGATGGAGATTAACGAGCGCCCCGTCTTTGCGCCCGACGGCAAGCTCGCGTCCGTTGAAGGGATTGGCAAAGACGTCACGGAGGCAGCCGCCGCGGAGCGGCAAATTCGCGAATTGAAGGACGACCTCGAACGCCGCGTCGCTCTCCGCACGGACGAACTGCAGCGGATAAACGAAGACCTGCGCGCCAGCGAGTCGCGCTACCGAGACGTCGTCGAAACGCTGAATGACTTCATCGTGCGGTGGACGCCCGATGGAACGCGCACGTTTACGAACGAGGCGTACAATCGCTTCCACGATCTCCCGACGGGGGGATTGATCGGCACAAACTTGCGGCAAGGGATCCATCCAGACGACGAGACGGAGTTCCTCAAAAAACTCTCCAAAGTCACGCCGGAAAATCCGTCGATGAGCATCGAATTGCGGGTCCTGCGTCGTGACGGCAGCTACCCCTGGGTGCAATGGAACACGCGGGCGAAGTTCGATGCGACGGGAAAGGCGGTCGAGTACCAGTCGATCGGGCGCGACGTGACGGCGCTGAAGGCGGCGGCTGATTTGCTGCGCCAGAAGGAGGCGCATCTCGCGCACCTCTCGCGCTTGGCGACGATGGGCGAAATGGTCGCCGGCATCGCCCACGAAATCAGCCAGCCTTTGCATGCCGCGAAGACGTTCGCCGAAGCGGCGCGCCGCAATCTTCAAACCGGCGGCGCCAAAAAGGTCGAGAAGGCGATCGAATGCACCGCCGAAATCTCCGAGGCCATCACCCGAACGGTCCAAATCATCCGGCGGCTTCGCGAGTTCACGAAGTCGCAGCCGTTTGAACTAGAAGCGCTCTCGCTGAATGAAATTGTCCGCGAGGCTGCCGAGTTGGCCGGATATGGCATCCGCCGCTGCGGCGCCAAGCTACGGCTCGACCTCGCTGAGGATTTGCCCATCGTGCTGGGCGATCGGATTCAGCTGGAGCAATTGGTCGTGAATCTCCTGATGAACGGCTGCGAGGCGATGGAACAGATGAACGCGGCCGACCGCATTCTCGCCGTGCGGACTGCAGCACACGGCTCGACCCTGTCGCTCGCCGTCAGCGACGCCGGTTGCGGCGTGCAAGAAGCGGAGATGCATCGCCTCTTCGAGGCGTTCTACACCACCAAGGAAGAAGGCATGGGGATGGGACTCGTGCTCTGCAAAAGCATTGCCGAGGCCCATGGCGGCGACCTGCGCGCCGAACGCAATGCCCCCGGTCCAGGGATGACCTTTACGCTAACGTTGAACCCGACGGGAGGAAACTCGTGAGCAACGATCAGTCCGCCGTCTACGTCGTCGACGACGACGCCCAAGCCCGCAAGGCCGTCACCACGCTCGTCGAGGCGATGGGCGTCGCCACGTTCGGCTTCAACTCGGCCGAGGAGTTCCTCGCCGCCTATGACGGCCGTCGGCCGGCGTGCCTGGTGACCGACGTCCGCATGATCGGGATGAGCGGCCTCGAACTTCAAGAAGAATTGATTCGCCGCGGCGTCGACGTCTCGGTGGTCGTCCTGACTGGCTTCGCCACCACGCCTGGCACGGTGCGCGCGATGCGCAACGGCGCCCTAACGCTGCTCGAAAAACCGTGCCGCGACGATGAACTGTGGGAGGCGATCCGCGACGGTCTCGCCGCCGACCGCCGCTTGCATGCGGCGCAAAGTGGCGTCGACGAAATCCGCAGTCGCTTCGAAACATTGACTGCCAAAGAACGCGAGGTCCTTTCGCACGTCGCCGCCGGGGAAGCGAACAAGATCATCGCCAAGCGTCTCGACGTCAGCCTGCGAACCGTCGAATTGCACCGACAGAACGTGTTCCAGAAAATGGGCGCCGACTCGCTCGCTGAACTCGTCCGCATGGTGGTCGCCATTGAAGAGAAGCAGCCTCCGAGCGCCAGCTAAGGCTGCCACCGCGCGTCACTCGATTTTGCGCAATACTCCTTGCGCAATGTCTTTGCGAAACCTAGACTTCCTGCGGCAACCCGCAGTGGATCACCGGTTTCCACAGATACTTTCCTAAGCCGATGCTCGTACTATTGCATGGTCCTTGGCGACCACTCTGCATCGCTAGTGCAAGCAGTCGCAATCCCACCTCAGGGCCACGCTATGTCTCTCCCGCCCATTACTAGTCGTCGCTCCCGTCGCGATGGCGCCGAGTTGGCACAACTCCTCGAATCGCGGAGCCAAGTCCAGCCTGTCCAAGAGATGTCCGAACCAGTTGTTTTTGTCATCGACGACGACGCCCAGTCGGGGCGAGCCGTCTCCGAACTTGTGCGAACCTTCAACTACGAGGTCCGCACCTTCCAAAACCCGCGCGAATTCCTCGATTCGCTCCAGGATGTTGCCGACGACCAGGTCGGTTGCGTCATCACCGACCTCCGCATGAGCGGCGTCGACGGCATGGAACTGCTCCAACGCCTCAATGAACGCTCCTCGACGCTGCCGGTGATCATCGTCACCGCCCACGCCGAGACCGCCACGACCGTCCGGGCCCTTCGACGCGGCGCGGTCGCCGTTCTCGACAAACCGTTCCGCGACGACGAACTCTGGGGCTTTATCCAAGAAGCGGTCGCCCGCAGCCTCGGCGAAGTCAGTCGCAACCGCCGTCAGCAAGAACTCGAAGAACGCTTCAAGCGCCTTTCCCCGCAAGATCGCGAAGTCCTCCGGCTGATCATGGAAGGTTCGAAAAACCGCACCATGGCCAAGCGACTAGACGTTAGCCTCCGCACGGTCGAAAACCGCCGCCGCCGCATCTTCGACGTGATGCAGGCCGATTCGGTGGCCGAACTGACCCGAATGGTGGTCGAGTACGAGTACCGCCTCCCCGCCACCTCTCCCGCTCAGGAGGCTTGGCTCCACCTCCCCTTCGAGCGCGTCGCGTAGGCTGGGACATCGTCCCACCGCCGTAGCCGCGGGTCAACGACCCGCCGGAGCGGCTGGCATATCAACGTCCGGAAACCATTCCGCGGTGATTGCATAGTAGCGCACCTCGCTGTCGTCGGTTTCACTCCGACCGATCATGGGGGCGATCAACAGCGTCTCGCCAGGCGCCACGCGGCAAGACGCCGTAATCGTTTTCCGCGAGAGCCGCGGGTTCTGCACGGTGACGTCTTGCCCTGGCAGCTTCACATTACTGACGCTGTCAATCGTCGACACGGTTAACCGGCAACGGAGGTCGAGCGTGCCGGCGTCGACGACAATCGGTTGAACGTCGAGGGCCGTTCCCTCGGTCAGCGTCGCGATCTGGGGCTGAGCGGCCGTGGCCAGCTCGCCCCTGATATAGCTCACGCCAACGACGAACGGACGCTGAGATTCGTCGCGAACCGTCGTCGTACTGCCGCTGAACACGGTCACCTTCGGGTAGCTGAGTTTGTAGACGCTTTGCAACCGTTCGCGGACGCGACGCATGCTCTGCTGTTCCATGATGAGCGCGAGATACGGGGAGTAATCCCATGCCGTCGACTCGGCGGAAAGAGACAGCGTGCGAGATCGCTCGCCGACTTCGCCAAATGGGGGCTGCCACAGTTGCGCTCGATTGTCTTGCGGCGGGACGAACCTCACGGCGTCTTGCCAATCGACGTTGCCAACGGCTTCGATGTCGGCGGCGCGTAGAATCACGACCTCCACCGCCACTTGCCACATTCCGGCCTCCTCAATCGCGGCGAGCATGGCGGCAAATGCCGTGTGCTGACGCGGCGTCATGGTCGCCTCGATTTGATTTGGCTTGCCGACAATTTCGCCAACGACTGCCGATTTTCGCGTTGGCAACTTCAAGAGCGCCAGCAATCGCAACCGCGCGTTGTCGCCAATGCCTTGCCGTGACATCTCAGCCAGTGCTTTGGAGAGGTCGTACGTCCTGGTTTCAGCCTCCTCCTCGGCTTCGCTTCCTGGCGCCCACCAAGCCTGATTTCCCGCCAGCGTTGGCAACGGTGGCCTCGACGCCATCCATTCGGAAACGGTTCGCGGTTTGGAGTCGCGGCCTCGAGAACTCGCGGCGTCGGTCAGGCCGGCGAAAGCCACAGCCGTCAAGAGAACGGCGACGGTCGGCGTACCAACTCGGCGACGCCGATCGTTTAGCTGAACCAATGCCGCAATTCTCGACCTCAATTGGCGCACCGGTCGGGCAAACCACGCCCCCGCCAGACCGAGGCTGCGGACCTGGCCGGCGGCGGCGAATCGTAACAGCAAATCGGCATAGGCCGCGCGCTCGTTTGCTGCGGTCCGCTGTTGCACCGCTTCGTCGCACGCCTGTTCGCGGTAGAGGGCGATCCGACCCGTCGCCAACCATGCGATTGGGTTAAACCATTGTGCGGCTTGAATCAAAATCGTTGCCCAACTCAGTAGGCCGTCACGACGCCGGACGTGCGACATTTCATGGAGCATGATCATCCGCAACTGTGATGTGGTGAGTTCCACTGTCGCTTCAGCGGGCAAGCAGAGCGTGGGCCGGAACACGCCAAACAGCGCGGGCGACGAAAGACCGGGGACATACTTCATTGCCGGTGCTCGCCGTACGCCTAGTTCGCAGCAGGCGTCATGCAGCGCTTGGAGTGCGGCGTGGTCGTCGGCGGATGCGATCGTGCGCAAGCGGCGTGCAAACCGCATAGACGCCCAAACTGCCCGCAGCAACAGCGTGGCTCCGCCGACGAACCAAATGACAGGCAGCGCGTCAACGACGATCGATTGCCAAGAGACGACGGGCGCCGGCCGGACGGGGCGAGCCGGCAAGTCGCCATAGACGATCCCCAGGCGTTGCCGCCCCCAATCCGCATTAGGCGTCCAATCCTTCGCGGCCGATGGCCTTAGTAGATACGGCGGGTACGCTTGCGGGATCTCGTCGACTGCGGCCCATTGCCACGCTTGCTGCAGGCTCCACTTGCTTTCAGGCGCCATCGGCATCACGAGTCTTGCGGCCACGACGATCCACAGCAGGCATCGAAACCGCGCCGCTACCAATCGCCCCGCCATGGCGTCAATCGCCAGCGCCACCATCGCCAGCGGCAGAGTTGAGAAGGCGGCGTGGAGTGCGGCTCCGAATCCGATCGAAACCCATTCGAGGAGCATGTTCATGACTTGCCTTCCTTGCGATCGAGGAGCCGACGAAGTTCCGTCACTTCGTCAGCAGTGAGCGCTGACGTCTGAACGAAGTGCATCAGCGCCGGGGCCGCCGCCCCGCCGAAGACCCGTTCCAGAAAAGAGCTGCTCGCCTGGCGGATGCAGTCCGAACGTCCGATGGCGGCGCGGTAAAGATATCGCTTCCCCGTCTGCTCGAACGCGAGGACCTGCTTCTTCACCAGCCGGTGGAGCATCGTCTTAATAGTGGCGCTCGACCAGTTGTTCGCCGCCGCGAGTTGGTCGATCACCTGCTGGGCCTCGACGGGTTGGTCGTGCCAGACGACATTCATCACCTGCCATTCGGCCTCAGAAATCGCTGTCGCATCCGCCATTTTTTCGAGCCTCTCCTCCAGGAGGCCGAAGGATAGATTACATCTGTAAACGAAGTCAAGGCGAGGTTTTTGGGGGGCGATGAGGTTCGGAAGTTCGATTCCGGCGAGAGGTTGTCGGCCAACTGGCACGGCTGATGGGCGACTGGCTCGTCTAGCCCAGCTGGAATCGACGACCCAGCCGGTATTCAAATCGCCCGCAACTCCCGCCCCCAAAGCACCTTGCGTCCCGCCCGGCCCCCGCTACAATACAGGGCTCCGCTGGCCGAGCGTTCGGCCGCGACCACCGATCAACTGTTGTACGTTCCGATATGATTCCCGAGCGCAAACCGACTTCGACCCGCCGCGTCGTCAAGAGAGACCCCGTCTGCGTCGACGGCATCCGTCCCCGGCCGATGTTCATCGACTACAAGGACCTCGACCTGCTCAGCAAGCTGACCAACCGTCACGGCCGCATCGTCAGCCGACGCAAGACTGGTTGCCACGCTTCGAGCCAGCACGCGGTCGCCAAGGCGATCAAGCGGGCACGCTTCATGGGCCTGATGCCTTACGTCGGCGGCTGATGCAGGAACTCTCTCCCTTGAAGGGAGGGAGCAACCGAGCACGGGCGACCCAAAGTCGCCCGATCGCAGGGCGGTAGTCCTTGCGAAGCAATACGGGAGGGATTCCCAACGTCGCCAGCGCCTATTCGCGCCTGCGCTCAAATGGGCGTCTCCCTCCTCTGCCGTCCGGCAAACAGACATGCCCGAGCCGTTCCAAACGTCGCGCCTCGTCGAGTTTCACGACACCGACATGGCCGGCATCATGCACTTCGCCTCCTTCTTAATCTACATGGAGTCGGCGGAGCATGAGCTCTACCGCTCGCTCGGGCTCAGCCTGCATGAAGAAGTCGACGGCGAGCTAATTAGCTTCCCCCGCGTCGCCGTGACGTGCGACTACTCCTCGCCAGCTCGCTGCGAAGAGATTCTGGATATCGCCGTCTCGGTCACTCGCATCGGCGCCAAGAGCATCAGCTACGAATTTCGCTTCACCCGCGCGGGGACGCTGTTGGCGATCGGCAAGATGACCTGCGTCTGCTGCCGCGTCCTCCACGGCCAGCCTCCCGTCTCCCGGCCGATTCCTGCGAACATCGCCGAAGGCCTGAAGGCTTACGCGATGTAAATAGCCTGGCCATCCTGGCCGTGAAGGCTGGGGCAACGCCCCACCAGCAGTTCGTAGGGGGGGGGCCTGCTCAGTGCGCAAGTGGGGCGCAGCCACAGCCGACGACTGCGACACGCATCGCCATTCGTTACAATGCCCCCATGCCTACCCTCCACGCCGAGTCGATCGCCAAGACCTACCCTGTCGCCGACGGCGAGCTCACCATCCTCCGCGACGCGAGCCTCGCACTAGAACGCGGCGAATCGGCCGCCATCGTCGGCCCCAGCGGCTCCGGCAAAAGCACGCTTCTCTCCATCCTCGGCACGCTCGACTTCCCTACCGCCGGTACGTTCGAACTCAACGGCGAGTCGCCGTTCAAGCTCAGCGAACCGGAACTCGCCGCGTTCCGCAGCCGCCACGTCGGCTTCATCTTCCAAGATCACCACTTGCTGCCGCAGTGCTCCGTGCTGGAAAACGTGCTCATCCCGCTGCTCGCCGACGGCGCCGCCGGTCCCGCAGACGTGACGCATGCGGAGCAATTGCTGGAGCGCGTCGGCCTCGCCGAGCGTC
>JBGSMO010000095.1:0-2070 GCA_041740115.1 Pirellulales bacterium | reverse complement strand
GACGCTCGTCTTCGGGTACGTCGCCAGCGCCCAGAGGATCAGCGAGATCACCAGAATCGTCGTGCCGGCGGTTTTTACGAAGGCGGCGGCCCGGTCGAAGGTGAGCAGGAAGGCGTTCCGCAGCGACGGCAGGCGGTAGTTCGGCAGTTCAATCACTAGCGGCCGCACCGGGCCCTTCAGCAGTGTTCGTTTGAAGACCCATGCCATCGCCAGCGCTGCGGTGATGCCGAGGGCGTACGCGGCGGTGAAGATCAGCGCTCGCTGCAATGAGCTCTGCGGAAAGAGCAGCGTCGCGACCATCGCGTAGACCGGTATCCGCGCGGAGCAGGTCATCAGCGGGGCGATCATGATCGTCGCCAGCCGATCGCGGCGGTCTTCGATGACGCGCGTCGACATAATTGCGGGTATTGCACAGGCGTGAGCCGATAGGAGCGGCACGAATGCCTTTCCCGGCAGCCCGACTTTGTGCATCAGCCGGTCCATCACCAGCGCGGCGCGGGCCATGTAGCCCGAGTCTTCCAGCAATGCCAGCACGAAGAAGAGCAGGCAGATTTGCGGCAGGAAGACGAGCATACCGCCGAGGCCGCCGATGACGCCGTCGGTGAGCAGGCTGCGGAAGTCGCCCTCTGGAAGCCACGCGCCGATTGTTTCGCCGGCGGCGCCGAAGAGGCCGTCGATGAGATCCATCGGGAACGTCGCGGCCCAGAAGATCGTGAGAAACGTCGCCGCCATCACAAAAGCGAAGGCGAGCAACCCGCCGAAGCGGTGCGTCAGTACGCGGTCGATCGCTTCGGTCACACGACCTTGAGCGGTGGCCTCGCCGTGGACGCTGGCGCTGCGGACGCGGGCGGCCCAATCGTAGCGGGCTGAGAACTGGCAACCGCTGCACGAGCCGCAAGAGACGAGGTCGGAGTGGAGTTGGGGCGCCTTCCGATCACGCAGCATTTGCCCGACGACGCCCATTAGTTCATCGACGCCAGAGCCGGTGCGCGCCGAGACGAGGATCACTGGACAGCCGAGTCTCTGTCGCAACTCAGGTAAATTGAACGAAATCCCTTGCTTCTCAGCGGCATCACTGAGGTTGAGCGCGACGACGGTCGGATCGCCTAATTCAAGCACCTGGCTTGCGAGAAACAGGTTTCGCTCCAGGTTGGTCGCATCGACGACCAGCAGCACTAGATCAGGCTCCGGCATGCCGGGGAGACGGCCTTCGAGGGCGTCGCAAGCGACTCGCTCGTCGGGTGTGGTCGGATCGAGGCTATAGAGGCCCGGCAGGTCGACGATCGTCGTCTCAAATTCGCCGAGCGTTAGGCTCGCGCGGCGATGTTCGACGGTGGTGCCGGGGAAATTGGCCGTCTTCGCCCGCATGCCGGTGAGGCGGTTGAAGAGCGAGGTCTTGCCGGCGTTGGGGTTGCCGACGAGGGCGATTGTCGCAGGGCCGCTGGACGCCGACGGCGTCGAGGGCAAGATCGGCAATGACAGCTCTGGGGCGCCGGAACTCACGATGCGTTGGCCAAGGGAACGAAGGTCGAATCTTCAGCGGTGATCGGGGTAACGCGGACTTCGGCGGCGAGGCGGGCCGAGAGGCCGACGCGGGCGCCGACGACGCTGATGATCATCGGGTCGCCCGCTTTCACAAGCTGGATGCGACGGCCGACGCAGACGCCGAGGGCCTGCAGGCGGCGGAGGTCGTCGGAATGGGCGCTCACGTGCGCGACACGGGCATAGGAGCCAGCGGGTAGCGTTGAGAGCATCACCAACTGCGGCGCCTCTTCCGACGGGCGTCGAACGGGCGTCGTGGAGGGTTCGAAAGCGGCAATCATCAAGATTTCCGGGCGTGCGTGCCATGACCGAAGTTTGGTGAGAATCAATCTCATTTAAAGCCTAGGCGGCTCGCTTGATTGCTGCAAGGGGGAGTTTCCGCGGTAGTTGCGGATTTTGGCCTTGGCTGCGGAAATTTTTGGGAGAGTCGCGGCGACGCCTACTTCTTCCGCTTGCGGTTCTTGGCGGCGTCGCGGACGCGGGCGATAGGGCCAAGCGGCTTGGCCGGGCCGTCGGGGGGCGGCGGCG
>JBGSMO010000077.1:0-11150 GCA_041740115.1 Pirellulales bacterium | reverse complement strand
CGGCATCGCCGTTGGCGAGCCGGCGCTGGAGGAATCGCGATGAAGATCCTCCTCTGCCACAGCTACTACACGCAACGGGGCGGCGAAGATCGCTCGTTCGAGGAAGAACGCGAACTGCTGCAGGCGAACGGGCGCCAAGTGATTGAATATGTCCGTCGCAACGAGGAACTCGTCGGCGCCGGCGGGGTGAAGGCGGCGTTGACGACGCTGTGGAATCGCCAAGCAGCGCGCGACGTGGCGGAACTCATCCGCGCGCATCGTCCCGACGTGCTCCATGCGACGAATACGTTTCCGTTGATTTCGCCGTCGGTTTGCGACGTCGCCCATCGAGCCGGGGTCGCGGTCGTGCAGGCTCTCCGCAACTATCGGCTGCTGTGCGCGAACTCCTATCTGATGCGCGACGGGCATCCGTGCGAGCAGTGCGTCGGTCGGGCCATCCCGTGGCCAGCCGTGCGGCATCGCTGCTATCGCGACAGTGCGGCGGCAAGCGCGGTCGTGGGCGCCATGCAGGTGGCGCATCGCGCACGCGGCGTCTGGCGAAATCGCGTTGACGCCTTCTTCACGCTCACCGAGTTTGCCCGGCAAAAGTTCGTCGACGCCGGGCTGCCGGCCGAGCGAGTTCATGTGAAATACAACTCGGTATCGCCCGATCCGGGCCTTGGCGCCGGCGTCGGGGGGTATGTCGCGCTCGTCGGTCGGCTGTCGCCGGAAAAGGGAATCGCGACCGCGCTGGCGGCTTGGGAACTCGACGCCACGTTGCCGTCGCTGGTGGTCGTTGGCGATGGTCCCTTAAAGAGCCAAGTCGAGGCTGCGGCGGCGCGTGATCCGCGCATTAGTTGCCTCGGCGAACTCTCGAATGCCGAGGCGCAACGCGTCATTGGCAACGCCGCAGCACTGCTGATGCCGTCGCTCTGGTACGAAACGTTCGGCCGGACGATTGCCGAAGCCTACGCGACCGGGACTCCCGTTGTCGCGTCGCGACTCGGCGCTATGGCGGAACTCGTCGACGACGGCGTCACCGGCGAGCTATTCACGGCCGGCGATCCAACTGACTTGGCGGCAAAAGTATTGCCGATCACGTCCGCGAGCGCCGCCGAACGCGACGCGATGCGTACCGCCGCCCGTCGAGCGTACGAACGCCGGTTCCTGCCGCATCACAATTACACGCGCTTGCTTGAGATCTACGCCATCGCGCTGGAAGCAGCGCAACAACGTCGGGCCGCCGCGAAAGGGAGTGCAAATAATGCCGCTGTCGCCGACGTGAACGCCGCCAAGAGCGAACCACTGAGAAACACCGCTGCCGTTGGATAAGAAGCTGCACTAAGACGTTTAATCGCACCATTGAAGTACTCGCTAGAAAGCATCCTGAAGACACCGCTATGAGCATCGCTATCGTCACCGGCTCCGCCGGGCTGATCGGCTCCGAAGCCGTTCGCTATTTCGCTGAGAAAGGGATGGACGTCGTCGGCGTCGACAACGACATGCGTCGTCGCTTCTTCGGCGACGAAGCGTCGACCCTCTGGAATCGCGATCGGTTGCAGGCCGATTTAGGTTCGCGCTACGAACACGTCTCGCTCGACATCCGCGACGAAGATGCGATTGAGTCCCTTTTCAATCGCTACGGCGCCAACGTCGAGTTGGTCGTTCACGCCGCCGCGCAGCCTTCGCACGATTGGGCGGCCCGCGAGCCGAAGACCGATTTTTCAGTGAACGCCAACGGCACGCTCAACATGCTGGAAGCGGTCCGTCAGCATGCCCCGGACGCAACGTTTATTTTCACCTCGACGAACAAGGTCTACGGCGACGTCGCCAACCGGCTGCCGCTCATTGAACAAACGACTCGGTGGGAGATCGATCCCGCGCACCGGTACGCCGAGGGCATAGGCGAAGACCTATCGATCGACCAATCGATGCACAGCCTCTTCGGCGCCTCAAAGGTCGCGGCCGATATGCTGGTGCAGGAGTATGGCCGCTACTTCGGCATGAAGACGGTCTGCTTCCGCGGCGGCTGCCTCACCGGCCCAAGCCATTCGGGCACGCAACTGCACGGCTTCCTCGCCTACTTAATGAAGTGCATCGTCACCGGCAGGCCCTACACGGTGTTCGGTTACGGCGGCAAGCAGGTCCGCGACAACATCCACAGCCGCGACCTCATTCGCGCCTTCGACGCGTTCCATCAGAACCCGCGGAGCGGCGCCGTTTACAACATCGGCGGCGGTCGCGAGAGCAACTGCTCGATGATCGAAGCGATCGGCCTCTGCGAACAAATCAGCGGCCGTGAGGCCGAATGGACGTACGCAGAGGAGAATCGCACCGGCGACCACCAATGGTGGATCAGCGGCCTGCAGCGATTCAAGGCCGACTATCCGGAGTGGCGGCTCGAATACGATGTCGCCGAGATTCTCCAAGAGATCTACGACGCGAACGTTGAACGCTGGACGGAGGCGGCCGTCGCATGATCGACCGGGGCAAACACAACTTGCTCGGCGTCGGCATCGACGCAG
The DNA here is from genome assembly GCA_041740115.1 of Pirellulales bacterium. Taxonomy (GTDB): domain Bacteria; phylum Planctomycetota; class Planctomycetia; order Pirellulales; family Lacipirellulaceae; genus Lacipirellula. Next base: position 8,646 of record JBGSMO010000077.1, on the reverse strand, counting down.
TCGACTACGCAGGGGCAGTCGAACGCATCGTCGTCGCGGCGCGCGAGCAGCGTCCGTTGGCGGTCTCCGCGCTGGCCGTGCATGGCGTCATGACCGGCGTCCTCGACGCGGCGCACCGTTATCGCCTCAATGCGCTCGACCTGGTCTGCCCCGATGGCCAACCGGTGCGGTGGGGACTCAATCTGCTGCATCGCGCCGGCTTGAGCGAGCGCGTCTACGGCCCGCAATTGATGCTCGAAGTCTGTCTCGCCGCAGCTGAAAATGGCTTGCCGATCTTCCTCTTCGGCGGCGCCGAGCCATTGCTCGATACGCTTTCGAATAACCTGATCGAGCAGTTTCCCTCGCTACAGATTGCCGGCACGCGGCCGTCGAAGTTCCGCCAATTGAGCGAACCAGAATGGCGTGACCTGATGACCGAGGTTCGCAACAGCGGCGCCCGGATCATGTTCGTCGGCCTCGGCTGCCCGCGGCAGGAAGTTTTTGCGTTCGAGGCCCGCGAGGCGCTCTCGATGCCGACGCTCGCTGTGGGGGCTGCGTTCAACTTTCACAGCGGCCTGTTGCCGCAGACGCCGCCGCTGCTGCAACGTTGGGGCCTGGAGTGGCTCTATCGGCTGGTGCAGGAACCGCGGCGGCTTTGGCGACGTTACGTCTTCCTGAACCCGGCGTATCTCACGTTGCTCGCCGCGCAAAAGCTGGGGCTGCGGCGCTTCGATCGTGAGCCGCTCGAACAACCTGAAGCAAGCATTCTCTACGGCTAATCCTTCTTGCTTGGCGGCGATTCTCTCATCAAGTCATCCGATACCACTTCCCTTATGCTCCAATCAACGACCGACAACATGTCCGCTGCCAGCACGATTGCCGTCAGCGTCGTCGTCCCCCTGTTCAATGAGCGGGAGTGCGTGGACAGTCTCGTAGCCTCATTGGCGAAGGTCGAGCGCGAACTGGGCGATCGGTACGACTTCGAATTCCTCCTCGTCGACGATGGCAGCAGCGACGGCACAGTCGGCTTGTTGCAGGCTGCGATTGGCGACCGCGACGGCTACCGACTCATCGAACATGGAACCAATCGCGGCATCGCCGCGGCGATTGGCACAGGCATCGAGGCCGCCAGTCACGAGCCGGTCGTCTCGATGGACTGCGACGGCTCGTACGATCCGCTGTTGATGGGCGAACTGATTCCGCTGCTCGCGGCCAACGTCGATCTGGTGACGGCATCCCCCTACCACCGCGCCGGCGGCGTCGAGAACGTCCCCCTCTGGCGGCTGCGGCTTTCGCGGCTGGCTTCGCAGCTCTACGGCGTGGCGTGTCGCCACAAGCTGTCGTGCTACACGAGCTGCTTCCGCGTCTATCGCCGCTCGGCAGTCGTCGATATCGATCTGGAGAACCAGCGGTTCGTCGGCGTCGCTGAGTTGCTGTGCAAAGTTCTGCAACAAGGGGGCACGGTCGTCGAACATCCCGCGCTGCTACGCTCACGCATCGCCGGTCACTCGAAGATGCGCGTCGTTCGCGCCTCGCTGGGCCATTTGCGGCTAATCTCGAAAGTTCTCGCCGACCGTTTCCGCACTCCCGCAGCGAGCGCCGCGCATCGACGCCCGCTCGCGGCGAATGAAGGTTGTGAATCTGTTTCCGAATCTACTCCGACCGCACAACTCGTATAACTTTTCCGCACATTGCTATTTCATCCTTTGCTGAAGCATCTCTAGACATCCAGGAACCGACATCCGTGGCTACCGATCTGAAAGCTCCTCTCGAAAAGATTCAACTCCCCTCCGATCAAGACGCGACCGGCCGCGAACTCGGCGACGACGAAATGGTTGCGCTGGCCGAGGCGATTGAAAGCGGCACGCTTACCAGCACAAAAGGCAAATTCGTCAAGCGGCTTGAGGAGGAGTTCGCCGCCTACACGGGCGTCGCCTCGGCCTACGCCTGCTCGCACGGCACCGCGGCGCTGCACACGGCGCTGGCCGCGATCGACCCGGAGCCGGGCGACGAGGTGATTACCACCTCGATCACCGACATGGGCGCCCTCACGCCGATCATTTACCAATCAGCGATCCCCGTCTTCGCCGACGTCGATCCGCTCACTTACAACCTCACCGCCGAAACGATCGAGAAGGCGATCAGCCCGAAGACCAAGGCGATCATGGTCACGCATCTCTTCGGTAACCCTGCGCGGATGGGCGAGATCATGGAACTCGCTCGCAGCCGCAACATCCCGGTGATCGAAGATTGCGCGCAAGCCTTCGGCGCCGAGCTCGACGGCGTGAAAGTTGGCGCCTGGGGCGATATCGGCTGCTTCAGCCTGCAACAAGGCAAGCACATCACCACCGGCGAAGGGGGCCTCGTCACGTCGAACGATCCCGACCTCGCCCGTCGCATGTACCTGTTCATCAACAAGGCGTGGGGCTACGGCGATGCGAAGCCGGATCACTACTTTCTCGCCCTCAACTACCGGATGAACGAGCTGACCGGCGCCGTCGCCGTCGCCCAGATGCAGAAGCTCGGCGACTTCGTCGAACGCCGCACACGGATGGCTGCTAAGTTGACGGACGGCCTCTCCGGTCTCCCCGGCATCAGCACGCCGGCGGTCGATGCGAACGCGAAGCACACCTACTGGAAGTACTGCCTTCGCGTCGACGGCGAGAAATTCGAAGGGGGCATCGACGGCTTGGCGAAGGGCCTGCGCGAGCGCGACATTCTCTGCGCCCCGCGCTACATCCAGAAGCCGGCGTTCGAATGCCAGGTGATTCGCGATCAGCGGACGTTTGGCAACAGCCGCTTCCCCTTCACGTTGGCTCGGCCTGAAGCGGTCGACTACAGCCGCGACAAGTTTCCCGGCACGTACGAAGCGCTCGCTTCAGTCCTGGTGTTGCCGCTGAACGAGAAGTACACAGATCAGCACGTCAATTATGTCATCGACTCGATTCGCGACGCCGCGACTCAACTCTTCAAGGGCTAATATCCATGAGCAACTCCCAAGAACCAGTCCGATTCGGCTTGGTCGGCGCCGGCGCCATCGCGCAGGCGTACGCCCAAGCCTTCACGCAAACCACCGCGGCCAAGCTGGTCGCGGTCGCCGACTCGCGTCGCGAAGCGGCGGAGAAAATGGCCGACGCCGCGAAGTGCCAGGCGTTTACCGACGCCGAATCGATGGCCGACGCCGTCGAACTCGACGCGGTCCTCGTCTGCACGCCGCCGTCGACGCACCGCGCCGTCTGCTGTGCGTTGCTGGAACGCGGCATTCACGTCCTCTGCGAAAAGCCGCTCGCTATCTCGAGCGCCGATGCGGAAGCGATGATCGCCGCCGCCGAGGCTCGCGGACTTCACTTCACGATGGCGTCAAAGTTCCGCTACGTCGCCGACGTGCAGAAGGCGAAGGAGCTGATCGCCAACGGCACGATTGGCGAGGTGGTGCTGTTCGAGAATGTCTTTACCGGCCGCGTCGACATGAGCACGCGTTGGAACTCGAACCCCGAGATCGCTGGCGGCGGCGTGCTGATCGACAACGGCACCCACTCAGTCGACGTCGCCCGCTTCTGTCTGGGCGAACTCGCCGAGGTGCAGGCGATGGAAGGGAATCGCATCCAGCTGCTGCCGGTCGAAGACACGGCCAAGATGTTCATCCGCAGCCGTAAGGGCGTCCTCGGCAGCATCGACCTGTCGTGGAGCGTGAGCAAGGAGCTGCCCTACTTCATCGCCGTTTACGGCAGCGAAGGGACGATCCTCGTCGGCTGGCGGGAATCAAAGTTCCGCCGCGCCGGCGACGCCGAGTGGACGGTTTTCGGCGCCGGCTACGACAAGTTCGCGGCGTTTCGCGGCCAGATCGAAAACTTCGCCGGCGTCGTCCGCGGCGAGGAACCGCTCGTCGTCACGCCGGAAGATGCGCTGGCGTCGGTGCAGGTGATCGAAGCGGCGTACCGTTCGCTCGCGCGTGGCGCATGGGAGCCGATTACGGAACCGACCGCTGAGCTGGCTTAGCGATTTGAATTGAACCGCCAAGGACGTCAAGGTGCGCCAAGGAAATGCGGGGAGATATTGAACCACGACGGCACGACGGACACTGCGTGAGAATTCATTAAATTCAAGAACCACGAATCACGCGAATTAAATTGAACAGATCTTTTTCCTTATTAGCGCAAATTCGCGTGATTCGCGGTCAAATCTCTCCGTATTCCCGTGGCGTCCTTGGCGCTTAATATGCTGCACCACAATCTATTTTTTAATGAGCCAATCATGGCCACTCCCCCAGACGTCCGCATTCACCCCACCGCGATCATCGAGTCCGGCGTCACGTTCGGCCGCGGGACGAGCGTGTGGGACAACGTCCACATCCGCCAGAACACGCGCCTCGGCGCGGAATGCATCGTTGGCGAAAAGACGCACATCGCCTACGACGTGCGGATCGGCGATCGGGTGAAGATCAACGCGATGGTTTACGTCTGTTACGGCGTGACGATCGAGGACGGCGTCATGATCTCGGCCGGCACTATCTTTACGAACGACGTCTTCCCGCGGGCGACGACGCCCGATCTCACGCGCCTTCGCTCGTCTGACCCCGACGAAGAGACGCGCGAAACGCTCGTGTGCGCTGGCGCGACGATCGGCGCCGGCTGCACGATTGGCAGCAACCTGCGGATCGGCCGGTTTGCGATGGTCGGCATGGGGAGCGTCGTCACCCGCAGCATCGCCGACTTTCATTTGGTCGTGGGGAATCCGGCCCGATCGATCGGCGCCGTCTGTCGCTGCGGCCACCCCATCGCCCGCTGGGCGCCAGGCGAGCCGTTGCAACACGCCGCGGTTGCCTGCTTGAAGTGCGAGGCGAGTTATCAGATCGAAGCGGGCATCGTGCACGAAACCTCGCCGCTTCCCGCCGCGGTGAGCGCATGAGCGAAGTCGCCGCCCATCCTGAACTTCGCTGGGCCGTCGTCGGCGGCGGCATGCTTGGCCTTACGCTGGCGCATCGACTGCAGCAAGCGGGCCAGCATGTGACGCTGCTCGAAGCGGCGCCCGAAGTCGGCGGCCTCGCCGGCGCCTGGCAGATTGGCGATGTTACCTGGGATCGCCATTACCATGTGACGCTCCTTTCCGATCTGCGACTGCGCGGCCTGCTGAGCGAGTTGCGCCTAGAAGCAGACATGAAGTGGGTCGAGACCCGCACCGGATTCTACACCGACGGCCAGCTCTACTCGATGTCGAACACGCTGGAGTTCCTCCGCTTCCCGCCGTTGCGGATGATCGATAAGTTCCGCCTCGGGCTGACGATTTTCACGGCCTCGCGCCGGAATAACTGGAAGCTGCTCGAGCAGATCCACGTTGCCGATTGGTTGCGCCGCTGGTCCGGCGCGCGGACGTTCAACAAAATCTGGCTGCCGCTGCTGAAGGCAAAGCTCGGCGAATGCTATCGCGAGACGTCGGCGTCGTTCATCTGGGCGACGATCGCCCGCATGTACGCCGCCCGGCAGAGCGGCCTCAAGAAGGAAATGTTTGGCTACGTCCCCGGCGGCTATGCGACCGTCTTAAGACGTTTCGCTGAGTCGCTGCAGGAGCGCGGCGTCGAAATTCAAACCGATTGCCGCGTGACGAACGTCGACTCGCAGCCCAACGGGACCGTCGAGGTCGAAACCAGTCGCGGCGCGCAACAGTTCGACCGCGTCGTGTTGACGGCGCCGTCGTCGATCGTCGCCGAGCTCTGCCCGCAACTCGGCGTCGAAGAACGGCGCCGTCACGATGCGATCCAATATCTCGGCATCGTCTGCGCGTCGGTGCTGCTGCGGCGTCCGCTCGCGAACTTCTACGTTACGAACATCACCGACGCTGGCTTGCCTTACACGGCGGTGATCGAGATGACGACGCTCGTCGATCCGGCGGAGATCGCCGGCCACTCGCTCGTGTACCTGCCGCGATACGCCACCGGCGACGATGAAATCTGGAAACTCACCGACGCCGAGATCGAAGCACGCTTCATCGCCGGCCTCGCGCGGATGTATCCCGACTTCCGCCGCGAGGACGTAGTCGCCTTCCGCGTCTCGCGGGCGCGTCACGTGATGGCGCTGCCGACGCTCCGCTACTCCGAACAGCTGCCGCCCATGGCGACCGCGGCGGCGAGTGTTTTCGCGGTCAACTCGGCGCATATCGTTAAGGGAACGCTCAACGTCAACGAAGTCGTCGAGCTCGCCGACACGGCATTCGAACAAATCCTCCGGCCTGCCTTTTCTTCCGAATCCATAACATGCAACGCATCCGCACCCCATGAATCGACCCCTCGCGAGCTTGTCGCTCGATCTTGATAACAAGTGGTCCTACATGAAGACCCACGGCGACGAGGGCTGGGAAACGTATCCCAGCTACCTCGACGTCGTCGTGCCGCGCGTGCTCGACTTGCTCGATCGCCGCGGGTTGAAGATCACCTTTTTCGTCGTGGGACAGGACGCCGCGCTCGATCGCAATCGCGCGGCGTTGCAGGCGATCGCCGACGCGGGCCACGAGATCGGCAACCACTCGTTCCACCACGAACCTTGGCTCCATCTCTACACGCCTGATCAAATTGCGGAGGAACTGACCCGCGCCGAGGAAGCGATCGCCGCCGCCACCGGCCGCCGGCCAACCGGGTTCCGCGGTCCCGGCTTCAGCTTTTCGCCGGAGCTGCTGTCGCAACTTGCCCGCCGCGGGTACGACTACGACGCCTCGACCTTTCCGACGTTCCTCGGCCCGGTGGCGCGGCTTTACTACTTTTTCACCAGCAGCCTGTCGCGTGAGGAACTTGCCGACCGCAAACAATTGTTCGGGAAGTTCTCGGAAGGCTTTCGCTCGCTCCGTCCCTACCTGTGGGAAAATCTGGAACGGCCGCTGATCGAGATCCCGGTGACGACGATGCCGGTCGCCAAAGTTCCGATCCATTTGAGCTACCTGCTCTATCTCGGCCAGTACTCGCCCGCCGTCGCCGTAGCTTACTTCCGCCTCGCGCTCATACTTTTCAAAGTGACGCGAATCGCACCTTCGATCCTGCTCCATCCCCTCGATTTCCTTGGGTGCGACGATGAACGCGATCTCTCGTTCTTCCCCGCTATGGGAATGCCGGCCGCCAAAAAGCTCGCGATCGCCGAACGAGCGCTCGACCAACTCGCGGCGAGCTACAAGGTCGTGTCGATGAGTCAGCATGCCGCGTCGATCCGCCAACGTCTCGGCGCGGCGGCAGCCGCGTCGCCGGCGAATGTCTCCGCCTCTCAGCCTGTTCAAGCCTAAGGGACGTCGCCCGTCGTGAACCGCATCCTGCGACGTTATGTGCCAAGCCACTTCCGCCAACCTTGGCGGTTGGCGGGGCGTTTGCTCAAGACCCGCGACCCCGCGGCGCTCTACGCGATGTCGCTCGCCGCAGCCGGCGTTGCCGTCTCGCCGCTTGATTTCTGCTTGTCGCTGTTGGAACCGCGCGGCGCCGACGAAGCGAAACCGTCGACGGGGCCGCTACTGTTCATTTGCGGCGGTCCGCGCGTCGGCACAACGCTGGTCCATCAAACGCTGGTGCGCCACCTGCCGGTGAGCCACTTCACGAACCTCACGTCCCTCTTTCCTGCGGCTCCGCTGACGGCGACGCGGCTCTTCGCGCGCTTTCTGTCGGAACCGGTGAGCGAGTATCGCAGCTTCTACGGTCGCACGACGCGGCTGTCGGGTTTGAACGACGCCCTCTACTTGTGGGATCGCTGGCTTGGCGCCGATCGACTCGACGCGTCGCCAATGCTGGCGCCGAGCGCCGCCGACGAGATGCGTCGCTTCTTCGCGTCGTGGCGGGAACTCACCGGCCGGCCGTTGGTGGCGAAGTGCAATCGCCTCAACGCCGCCGCCCATCGCGTCGCGGAGGCTCTGCCGGAGGCGACGTTCATCTGCGTCGAGCGCGAGCCGACGTGGCATGCCCAGTCGCTGCTGCAAGCCCGCAAGATGATCAACGGCGGGACCGAGTCGCCCTACGGCCTCACGAGTCCCTCCGCCGACGACGGGGAAGACCCGGTCGCCGGCGTCGTCGCGCAGGTTCGGTTTCATGCCGCTTTGGCGGCGACGCAAGAGGAACGCATCGGTTGCGATCGCTTTTGGCGCGTGTCGTATGAAGAGTTCTGCAGCGATCCCGCCGCGCTCGTGAATCGCGCCGCCGAAGCGCTGTGGAAACCCGATGCGCGTCCCGATCTCGCCGTTAAAATCGAACCCCATCGAGCCGCCATCCGTCGCACCCTCGACGCCGAAACGTTTGCTCGGATCGAGACCTTGCTCTCCTCCTAGCCAGCGTTGAACGGGTACGTAGCTCTTCTTGGTAGCAGTAAATTGAACAATCCTCAGCAAGAACCGCCGCCGTCGAACGTCGAGAGCGCCTCGCGAATCCCGTGGCTGCTGCTCATTGGCGTGATCGCGCTCGGCTTTGCGCTGCGTGGTTGGAATCTCCACGGTCGCGGTTACACCGCGGACGAGGTCGCTGAGCTGCTATTGGCTCGCAAGCCGCTCGCGTCGGTGGTGATGGATGAAGACGACGATCGTTTCCCGCCGCTCTACCGCACGATTTTGGTCGTCTGGGACAGCGCCTGGGGGACCGAAGCCGCGGCCCGCTGGCTGAGCGTCGTGGCCGGAACGCTCACCGTCGTCGTGGTCTGGCGCGCTGGAGCG
>JBGSMO010000027.1:0-6560 GCA_041740115.1 Pirellulales bacterium | reverse complement strand
AACGACATTGAACTCTTGCTGCAGAAGGCCGAGATGGCCCTCGCCTCGGTCGACGAGCCGGTCGTCTCGATGCCGAGCGGCGTGCAGACCTTCAAGTTCAACGAATTCGCCGGCGCCCCCCCGACCACCGAGGCGGCGACCCTTGAACTCATGCGGGACGTGCAGCTCGATCTCACGATCGAACTCGGCCGTACGCATATGCACCTCGAAGAGATTCTCAAGCTCCGTCAAGGAACCGTGGTGCCGCTCGACAAGCTGGCCGGCGACCCGGCCGACATCTACGTCAACGGCCGGTTGATCGCCCGCGGCGAAGTGTTGGTGCTGAACGACAATTTTTGCGTCCGCGTGGCCGAACTCATCGTGGGCGAGAGCGCTGTCGCTTGATGAAACGAACTCCTCGACCGTTCGAGCAGGTTTGCCTCCAGACGACCCGTTGGGCGGCCATCGGATGCGTCGGTTGGGGGCTCGTGACGTCGTCGGTCGGTTGCTCGACGTGGCGGCGGCAGAAGATCGTCCCCGACTCGGTCGCCACCTGTCGGCAGCTGTCGTGCGATGCGGTCGCTGCCGCCGAACGGGGCGAAACTGGCGAAGCCTGCAAGCTGCTCGAACACGCCGTCGCCTCTAGTCCGCGCGACATCGACGCCCGTCGGCAATATTCCGAAGCGCTCTGGAAGCAGGGCGAACGTGAGGAAGCGGCGATCCAAATGCAGGCGGCCGTGCAACTCGATGCGCAGCATGCCCCTACAGTTGTCCGCTGCGGCGAAATGTTGCTCGGGCTAGGGTTCGCCGATCGCGCGCTCGTGAAGGCCGAGGAAGCGATCGCGCTCGACCCCACGCTCGCCGGGGCGTGGGAACTGCGCGGCCGCGTCTACCGGCATCGCGGGGAACTCGATCAGGCCTTGGCCGATATGCACCAGGCGCTGCGCTACAGTCCCAACAACGGCAACGTCCTGCAGCTGACCGCCGAGCTTCAGTACCAGACAGGACACGCCCAGCGCTGCCTGACGACGCTTCATCACCTGTTCGAAGCCGCCCCGCCTGGCGAAGAGCCCCGCGAAGCCCTCTGGCTGGCCGGAATGGCTTACGGCGCCGTCGGCCGGCCCAAAGAAGCGGTGACCAGCCTCTATGTCGCGAGCCAGAAAAGCGATCCGCCGCCGGAACTGCTCTACCAACTCGCCATCGCGCAGAACAACGCCGGGCAAGCGGCGGAAGCGACGACAACCGTGCGTCAGGCGCTCGCCTTGAACGGCGAACATCAGGGAAGCCAAACACTGCTGGCCCAACTCGAAGGCGCCGGCGTCCCTGGGGTAGATACGCCAATTCGGCGATAGTGCGTGCCCGTCATCCTGAGCGGAGCGAAGGATCTAGCGGCAAACAAGCGGCCAGATTCTTCGCTCTGCTCAGAATGACCTTCTTTACCTGCTCGTTCACCGCACCGCATAACCGGTACGACCGATTCGCACGCCGGGGACGGCAGCTCAGAGAGGCGAGCGAGGTCATGCATTTCTCGGGCGGCGGCTGACGCATGAGGTAAGTTTGCACGGAAGTTCGCTGCGGCGGCTTCTTCCCGCCTGGGCCGTCGCTGGCCCCCCACCATCCTCCCCTACCTGGAGTCTCTGCCATGTCGAGCACGCTGGTCACCGAAGAATCTGCTTTCATCGACCGTCGTAACACGCTCGGCGCAGCTGAGGGCCTGGGCCGCGAGCGGCGGCAATTCGTTAACAGCTATACCGAGCTCTCACCCGATGCGGCCGAATTGGCCAGGGCGATCGACACCTACAAGCTGGCGCACCGCCGCCGGTTCATCAACTTCGAAGAGATGCTGTCGATCTTCAAATCGCTCGGCTACTCGCGCTAATTGCAGCCCCTGGCTCCGCCAGGGGGTAGCGCACCGCAAGACGACGCCTACCGACATGGTGACCGACCCCCTGGCAGAGCCAGGGGCTTCACTGCGTCCGCAGCAGCGCCTGCCGCAAGTCGCGCCCGCTGACGAAGCCTATGCTCTTGCCGCCTAGGCCGACGACGTGCCCAAGCGCATCCTCGGCAACGCTCAGCTTACCGAGCGCCGACAGAAACGTTTCGTTCTCGGCAAGTTCGACGAACGGCTCAGGGTGAAGCTCCGTCTCGTTGCTCTCAAGAAAAAGATCGATCGCGCGCACAAAGCCGACCAGTTGTCGCTTCTGCTGCGGGTCTTCCACCGGCAGCAGCGTGCGGTTGTAACGCTGAGCGAGCCGCAGCATGTCGCTGCGGCTCATCGTCGTCGTGACGCGTACCATGCGGCTCGTCGGCACGGCGTAGTTCTTCACCGGCTGTCCGGCGATCGCGAGCATCGTCTGCGCGAGCGTCCGCTGCACAGGCCGCAGCAATCCCGCTTCGTGCCCCTCGACCAGCATCGCCGTTAGTTCGCGGCGCGCAAGCGTAAGCCGCAGCTCCTGCGGCCGCTCGCGCGTGAAGAGTTGCAGCACCAGGCTCAGCAGCCACAGGACGAACGTGATCGGCGCGAACAAGACTGCCGCGACGACGACGATCGGCGTCGACCGCCGCATCAAGCGGTTCGGGGCGTTGAAAAAGACGTTCTTTGGCAATAAGTCGCCGCAGATGAACATGAACGGCGTTACCAGCAGCGGCGGCAGCACGCTCGCCAGGACGCCTCCTTCCGGCCAGATCGCTTCGGTCGCCATCACCACCGAGAGCGAAGTGAGATCGTTCGCCAGATTGTTGCCGACGAGCGCCGTCGCAACGAAGATCGACGGCTGATTCGCAAACCACAACAGAATCCGCGACATCCGGTCGCCGGCGATCCCTTCCATCACCAGCCGCAATCGGCTGAGGCGGAAGAACCCCGTTTCGGTTCCGCTGAAAAAGGCGTTCATCGACAACGCGCCGAGGAAGAGAGCGATCGCTCCGATCATGGCAGCGGCCCTCCCGCGGGCGGAATCTGCAACTCCACCTTCACGGCGCCCGTGTCGCCGACTTCGATCACGCGGAGGTGGAAGCCGCTCCAGAGCAGTTCGTCCCCTTCGACGGGGATGCGCTGCAGCTGCTCTTGCAAAATCCCGGCGACGGTGACGCTTCGCGACGCCTCCAGCGGTACGTCGAAATGGCGGCTCAGGCGCCGTAGGTTCGTCATACCCGTGACGTGCCAACGATCAGGCGCCACCGGCACGATTGACGACGTGGCGAGCAGCCGCGCGCTACGGCTCGATTGCTCCTCGAAGATCGTCTCCAGCACGTCCTCAATCGTGACGATCCCGATCGTTTCGCCATACTCGTTGACCACAGCCGCGACGTCGCGTTCCTGCCGGCGAAGCTCGTCCAATATCATTGCGACCGTCCCGCACCACGGCACGTAGACGACTGGCTGAGCGAATTTTTCGAGATGATGCCGTGGAATCGTCGAGAGTTGCTTGAGCGGAATCGCGGCGGCGATGTCGTCGCTGTCGTCCTCGGTAATCAGCAAGTAACCCGCCGGCGGCAACTCGCCCTTCAGCTGATCCAAGTGAACGGGCGCGGCAAAAACCTGGTATTGGTTGCGCGGCCGCATCAGCTCTTCCGCAGGGAGTTCAGACAGCAGCACGATGTTCCGCAACGCCGATTGCTCTTGCGCGGCCAGTTGCGCATCGCTCGTCGACAGTTCGACCGCCCTTTCGAGGTCGCTGATTTCGAGATAAGGCTCGCGTTCAAAATTCGGCAGCAACACCCGCTGCAGCAAGTTATTCGCAGCAGCAAACAGCGGCATCATCGGATCGATCACGCGCACCATCGCCGCGAGCGGCAAACTGCAGAGGCTCGCGAACACCCGCGGCTGCTGCACGCCGATCGTCTTCGGCAACATCTCGCCGAAGACGATCATTCCCAGCAGCGAGACGCCCATCAGCACGGCCGCCTCGCGGTGCCGGCTCGCCTCGTGGAGGCGATACTCCACTGCCGATCCGACGACGAAGAAGCCGAAGTTGAACAGCAAGTTCCAAAATAGAATCGCCGTGAGCAGCCGATCGGGCCGGCCGATCAATTCGACGGCGGTACGCTGGGCGGCGTTCCCCTTCTGCAGCGTGCGACGGTCGTCGGGCTGCAGTGAAAAGATCGCCGCCTCCGAGCACGAGCAGAAGGCCGAGAAGGCCGTCAGCACGAGCATCGCGGCAAAGTAGAGGCCGAATTCTTGGATCATGGGGGGCGTGCGCTGCTAAATGTCTCGCGCGGTGGTCCGCCCGGTGGCGACGTCGAACTCAAAAAGCGCCGGGATCAATAGCGTCGCGGTCGCGAATCCGTACATCAAGATGGTCACCAGCGCCGCGGCGCCGTAGCTCAACTGCAGGAACGTCGAGATTACATAGAACGTGGCAAACGGCGCGAGCATCGATGCCCACCAAATCGCCGGCGACGGATTCCTCCGTCCCAACGCAAAGAAGAGCCCTGCCCCGCCGCCGAGCATGAACGCCGCGAACGACAGCAACTGATTCTCAAAATTCGCCTGAAAAGCCACCATCATCCGCATGCAGACCGCGACGCCGAGCAACAGAAACAGCAGCGTCCCAATGCTCACCCCGACCGCCGAACGCGAGTTCGGGTAGGTCATCCCGGAATGAACGCCCAGCATTGCCACGAAGGCGTTCAGCACCAACAAACTGCCGAGCATGAACAACAGATTCTCGGTCGTGAGCCGTTCGTACCACCAACAGACGACGCACAAGAGCGCCGGCAGCACGATCATCTCCTTCGCGTTGTAGAGGACGCCGCCCAGCTTGCCAAAAATGATCTCCTTCGGCGTCAGGTCGGTGACCAGCAGTAGGTCGAGGGCGCCCGAGTCGCGTTCGTTGGTGATCGACGTCACCGCCAGCGCGTTGACCAGCACCAGCCCCAGCACCAACAGCGGCACCACAGCCTGCGAGGCGTCCGGCAACGCTCCGCCGACGGTCGGCGTGGGGTCGGCTTGCAGCACGCCGTACATCGCCCACGCACAGGCGGCGAAGATCGCCAGATACGCGAGCTTAATAATGACGACCTTCTTCCCGTAGGCCCAGGTGCAGATCTCCCGCCACAAAATCGGGTTGTCCCACACTTCCTTGGTGCGCCCCGGAGCGGCGTGAATATCCCGCGGCGCGTTGGCGTCGGCCAGCGGCGCATCGTGCGACTCGTCGGCCGTCTGCGGCCGCGCTTCGCGCGTCGGGTTCCACACGCGAACCAGCAAAATCGCCAGGATGTTCAATCCCAGGGCAAGCGCCGCGGCGGCGATGGTAAAAAAGTCGGAAGGAGCGCCAAGCCACAGCGCGCCGGCAAACATTGGCGTGAACGAAGTCCGCGGCGCCGCGGCGGCGAAGATCGCTCGCAGCGGGCTCACGGCGACGGCCCAATCGCTTGCACCGGCCCCAGCGGCCCATGGCTCCTCGCCACCCAGCGCCGCAATTCCCTCTCCCGCGATCAGCCAAATCATCAGCGCCAGCGCCGTCATCGCCAACGACTGAAACGTCTTCTCGCGCCACAGCGCGATCGTCGACCCCAAGCTCCCCGCCGCCAGCGCCGCCGCCAGCGTCACGCCGAAGACCCGCGCAATCTGCGCGTGCGAAACCCCGCCGAGCATCGCGAGCAGCAGGAACAGCGGCACGCCAGCCGCGATCAGCACGAGCACGGTCAACATGCTCGCCAGCAACTTGCCGACGACCAACTCAGCATTGGTCATCCGGGTCATCAGCAGCAGATCGAGCGTCCGCCGATCCTTTTCCTGCGCCACGGCAGCCGCGGTGAGCAATGCAGAAAAACCGATCGCCATCGCCAACTGCACCGGTGCGAGCAGCGCAAAGACCGCCGCGCCGAACCGCGCCAAGTCCCCCAAGGTCCTCAGCGGTTGCGAACCGAACAGAATGAGCCACGCGGTGCAGACCAGCCCGAACAGGGCGCCGACGTAGATGGCTCGCGAAAGGTAAAGCCGCCAAGACCGGGGGGCCGTCGCCAACTCGCGGTTAAAGACAGGCCCGACCAACAAGCTTGGGGTTCCTTCGTGCGACTTCTAAGAATCAGTTCAGAGAGCGTCGCGGCAGAACCGTAGGACATCGCCGATGACGCAGAACCTCAATATAGGCAGTTTGCCGTGGGGCGTCGAGAAACGCCCCGGCGAGCCCGTGATATGGTTAGCACCGTCACCCCGAGGTACTCCGAGGGGCCCGGCCAGATTCCTCGGAATACCTCGGAATGACAACGCAACTATCCACGCGACCCGAAACCACCCCAATCGCTACGATCGCTACAGTGCTGCGAGCCGACGCCGCCCCATGGCCCTAAGGCCCCGACTCCCTACAATCTAGTGTCGTCGACCCCTCGACTTCGCTTAGAATGAGGGGAGCGCCCCTCGGGGCGCCGACCACCCAGGCAATGACCATTCAATTCAATCCTCGGCGACCATTAACCGCGCCGCGGGCATCTACTCACGAAAGGTTGATCATGACTTCGCCCACGTTTCGCGGCGCCTTCGGTCGGAGCCTCGCCGCTCTGACGGCCGCGGTAATCGGCATGCAACACGGCAGCGCCCTGGCACAAGCACCGGCCGCTGGCGCGCCGGCAGCCGG
>JBGSMO010000023.1:0-10012 GCA_041740115.1 Pirellulales bacterium | reverse complement strand
CGATTGCGGACGCGGCGGCGATCAGCTGGCAAGGGAGCGCCGGGGCGTCGAGCTACATCGTCGAGCGGGCGCCGAACGCCGCGGGGCCCTGGACGGTGGTCGCCGACGCCGTCGACGACACGACGGTCCAATATCGGCCCCTCTTCAACGACTCGACTGCGGAGCCAGGACTGAGCTACTTCTACCGTGTGACTGCCAAGAACGCCGCGGGCAGATCGGAACCGTCGAACGTCGTCGGCCCCGTCGCCGTGACGCAGCAGACGCTCGTCGACGAGTGTCGGGACCTTTCGCTCGTCGCCAAAACCGTCGGCGACGTGAAACCAACCACCGGCGACGACCGGCGTCGTCGCGAAGATCTTCACCGACTTAACATCCCGGCTGGCGGGGCGGTGATTTATCGCGTCGACGCTCCCAGCGACTCGTGGGAGGCGACATTCTTCGTAGTCGACGGCGCGGCCAACGGGGCGAACCTGGTCGAAGCGGCGACCTCCAATGACGGCGTCAGCTTCACGCCCCTGGCGGTCGAGGCGAAGCTGCTCGATGGCAACGAAGTCGACAAGGATTATGGCTATCTTCCGCGGCTGGCTCTTGCGGCGAGCAAAATAGGTGGAGAGCTGAGGTTCTTGAAGCTCACCCCCCGTCAGGGGGTAGAGCTTTCGCACATCGTCATCCGCAGTAATCGGGTGCCGAGAGGCGCGAAACGCCCCGTCGGAACCCCCGTAAAAAAACGCGGGACGAAGTAAAAAATAGTAGACAGGCACAGCCAGGTTGGCTAATATACCGGTGTTCAACTATTTGAGCGTTGATGTGGCAACATCTGCTCAAGTATTTGAGCGACCCAGGCAAACTTTTCATCAGTCTTATTTCGGCGGCTAACGGAGTTCGCATTGAATCTCGCTTCGGCATGACTGGAGCGCGTTCGACGAATGCGGCGACATCCGCTGACGCAGGTCGAGATTTGACTTCACAAGGGTTTGCCTCATCGCACCTGGCAAATTCGTTGGTCATGTTCGCGCTTCTGTGGAATGCACCGCGCTGAAGTCGAGTCGTTCACCGTGGGCACGCTTCTTGTGACTCTTTTCTAGAGGGTAAGTCTAATGAGAAGATCTCTTCGTTTCGCAACGGTTGCCACGCTGGCAGCATTGACGAGCGCTTTATCGGCGGGCGATCTGCATGCGGGCTCCCTACCGCTCTATTCTTGGGAGAGCGGGCTGGAGGGCTGGACCGCGGCCAACGCGACGCTCGCCAACTCAACGACGCTGGGCGTGACCGATGGCTCGCAATCACTGTTGATTGACGATCTCACGAGCGGGTTTAAGAACGATGCAGGCTTCGCGAATGCGAGCGGCGCCACCTATGTGAATTGGGGCAAGGCCGCGGCTCGCATCGCTGCTGGCGACACGGATGTCAAGCTCGAGTTTGACTTCAGCTTCGACAACGCGAATGCAACCAACATTCCTGCGTTCGGGCAGCTCGGTCTGTTCGTCAACAGCACGGGAGTCGACTTCAAGCAATACGGAACCGGGGCGTTTCTGCAAGGAAACGTCGGCAGTTCGTTCCCCACGTTGGGCGCAGCGTCGATCACCGATGGCGTTACGCTGACCAGCCTCAGCGCCACCAGCTTCCATGTGGCGATTCCGCTGGGCCCGACGAAAACGCTCAATATTGGTCCGCCGGTCGGAGGGCATTTCTATCAGGTCGGATTCAAGGCAAATGGAGGTTGGGGCGGCAGCGTTGACTGGGCGATCGACAATATGGTGGTCACCGGCGCTGCGATTCCGGAGCCGAGCAGCATGCTGTTAGTAGGGCTTGGAGTGGCGGGCTTGCTCCAAGCACGTCGCCGTCAATAACGGCTCGCTGCGATACTTCTTCATGAGCTTCTTTGGAAGCACTGTTCGTTTCTTGCACCTATTCCAGTTTGATCGCTCATTTCTTGGCCGTTGTAGCGGCCAGTCTCGCGTTCGCAAACACTCTTTCGTTGACGAAGCGCCGGCCCAGAAAACCGGCTTCGTCGGCGATGTTCAACTGCAATTGAGGAGCAATGCCATGAGGCAATGGTGGGTTGTACTGGCCATGGCGGCCTTGGTTGGATTCCCTCTCTCATTGAACGCAGGCGTCGTTGAATCGTACGAGGATGGAGTTTCTAACGTGACGGTGGATGCCGGCGAGGACTCGCCCACCGTTGAGCAATCTCCGCTGTTCGCGACTGACGGCGTTTCCTCAGCCAAGTTCACCCTGAACGGCGACTGGGTATGGAAGTGGAATACCCACAACGTTCTGCCTGCCGTTGAAGACGTCGCCGCGAAGCAGTTTTTGGTGTTTGACTTCACTGTTGCCAGCGGCCAGTTCAAGCTCGGCGGCATCGCTGCAAACGGCAATAGTGGCTGGGCACAGCAAGATACATGGAACGATGCTCTTACTAAGCCGGGAGGAGCTGGACAGGTTCTGAACCTGCCGACCTACGTTTCCGGCGAGAATCGCGGCTACGGCGTTTTCGTCGCGGGGGACACCGGAACCTTTGTTTGGGACTATTTAGCCGCAGGATTTGCTCCGTCGGTTACCGACACATATCTCCAGTTCGCCATCAATCTGCAAGGGCCCGCCGGTTCGGTGATTCACCTCGACAACCTACGTGTGACAGGCGATGCGCCGCAGCCTCCACAGTACGTTCCCACAACGCTCTTTTCATGGGAAACGCCCGATGATCTGGGCACGCCGGGGAACGAACAGTTGGAAGGTTGGACACAAGGTTCGCCTGGGTTCAGCGAAAATACTCATATCCACTCGATTAGCTCTCAAGGCGCCACCGACGGAACCTCAGCGCTGCAAATTGATCGCACGGCGACGCCGACTGGATTTACCTGGGGAAGCCAGCGCCGATTCGATGCGGCGGGCGACCCTGCGAAGCAAGCGCTCATCGACGACCTTGTGAGCAAAATCAACGGCGCCACTTCGATTGCCTTCGACGTCCGTTTTGATGATTCGTATCCGAACTCGCCCGGCTGGACGAAGTTTGGCATGTACATTTCGGACGGGACGTCGTTTTTCGATGGAGAAGGAGCTTCGATCAACGGAACGCAAACGATTGGAGCGACCCATACGGTGACGATTCCACTCAGTACGCTCAATATTGGCGCTGACGGCGCCAACTTAGCCGATCTCGGTCTCGTGGCGGGCACGACGGGACTCGGCTTCGGCATCTCAGTGAACACCGATGGCGGCGGCATCTACCAGATCGACAATCTGCGCCTCCTCACGGAAGTTCCAGGCCTTACAGCCGACTTCAACGACGACGGCTATGTCGACGGAGGAGATCTAACCCAGTGGAAGGGCCAATTTGGAACCGGCAACGGCGCCGACGCCGATGGCGACGGCGATTCGGACGGCGACGACTTCCTCGCTTGGCAACGCGAACTTGGTATGGGAGTACCGCCCACGCCATTGTCAGCGACGATTGTCTCTGTACCGGAGCCGGGGGCGCTCATGATGGCGTCGGTGGGGATAGGATTGATCGCGGCGCGTCGTCGCCGCTAGTACTGATCAATGTACGAAGTGAGAAACGGCGGCAGATCAAGGCTTCGAATGTTGTCAGGCGCATGTGCGGCCGTTTAACTAATGCTGAACGTTCACGGAGAGTTTGTTCATGCAACAGATTAGGGCCGGCATACGTGGTCGCGGCTTCACACTCGTAGAACTGCTGGTGGTGATTGCCATCATTGGCGTGCTTGTCGCCTTGTTGCTCCCAGCCGTGCAGGCGGCGCGGGAAGCAGCGCGGCGCACTAAGTGTTCCAATAATTTACGGAACCTTGCGTTGGGCGTTCTGAATCATCACGACGCGAAGGGGCACTTCCCAGCGCCCGCGATGGTTCGCGAGGGTAAGGGAGACGACCCGTTGCGCGATCAGCGCCTGTTCTCGAACTGGGCGATCATGACGTTGCCCTATATTGAGCAGCAATCGTTATTTAGCCGATTTGATTTCTCCGCCGGCAAAAGGCTCTACGATCCGTCAGGAACCGACGTCAATCGCGATCCTCGGGGGCAAGAATTGGAGGTCATGCTTTGCTCGTCGGACAACGGACAGGGGCAGAAGTTTGACGACAGCGGCGGGAACTGGGCGCGGGGCAACTACGGAATGAACGGGTTCCAGTTTTGGCCCGATCAATGGATCGTCGGTCAACTCCATGGCAGCTCGCCTACCGCCGCAACTCCCAATGTGACGCAGTTTTTGGACTTCAACATCGGGATGGGAGGCGTCAACAAACCTTTGATGGATGCGGCCAAGGTGTCGGATGGTACGACCAACACGATCATGCTAGCGGAGATGCGCGCCGGCCTGAGTCAGCGCGACCGACGCGGCGTCTGGGCGATGGGGATGTGCGGTTCCAACTTCCACTGTCGCCACGCTTCCAACGGAGTGGCGGGGCCTAATGATCCCAACGGCAGCGATGACGTGTTCGGCTACCCAAATCTTCTAGCGGATATTGGCGAGTCCACGTTGCGGGCCGAGAAAATGTACGTCGACACTGACGCGAGCGGACAGTCGACCGTACGGAGTCTTCATGCCGGCGGCGCGTTTGTCGCCATGGCTGACGGCAGCGTCAAGTTCGTCAGCGACTTCATCGACGGCGGCAACATTGTGGGGGGCGCCTTCATCGGTCAAACGTCACTCGACGCACAAGAGCAGAACTTTGGCGCATGGCAGCGTCTCAACGTCTCCGCCGACGGACTCGTCGTCGCTCAACCATCGTCGTAGCAGGCTAGGAAGTAGTAATGATGCGGGCGTCGAGACTTCAATGGGCCGTTCTGTTGGCCGCGGCCGTCTGCGTGGGTTGCGACGACGGCAACCCGTTTGAATACGTGCCAGTTAGCGGCAAGCTTTCCTACGACGACGGCGCCCCCATTCCCGCCGGCGGAATTCGGTTGCGGTTCTATCTGCAAGACGTGGGCCCGATCGACGGCGCCTACCCGCGACCGGGGATGGCGAACGTCGACCAGAGCGGCAATTTCCCGAACGCGACGAGTTACAATTACGGCGACGGTCTCACTCCGGGCAAGCACAAGGTGTCGCTCGACTACGCGACCGACGCCGCGGGAAAGCTGTTGATTCCCAAAGAATACGCGCATCCCGCCTCGACTCCGCTGGTGATTGAGATCACGGAGGCGTCGTCGGATGCACCGTTGGAAATCAAGATCCCGCGGCCGTAATGTATTGCGTCGACGGGGCGAAACAGATTATGCGGAAGTTGATGCAAGTTCACGCGACGTCTTGGTTGGTGCTATTGTTGGCGACGATCGGGATTCGTTCCGCTAACGCCCAAAACCATCGCTATCAGGCAGAATCAGCTCAACTGATCGGCGTGCAGTTTGGGAGCGCGTTCGGCGGTTATTCTGGAACCGGCTACGTCACCGGCTTCGACAGCGCGGCTGGAACCGACAAAGTGCAGTGGCAAGTCGACGTTCCCAACGGCCTCTATGAGATGTGGGTCGGCTATCGCTCGCAGTTCGGCCAGAAGGGCTACAACTTTCACGTCGATGGCGAGGCGGGGAGCGGGATGTTCGATCAGTCGAACACGTTCACGTCCGATCGCGCTGGACTGTTCAATCTACAAAACCCCACGAACACGTTTTCCATTGAACAGAGCTGGGGGTACTACGACGTCGACTATGTCGAGTTCCGGCCGTTCACGCCGCCGACGCTCTCGCCGGTTTCGCCGCAATTGGTCGACGAGCAGGCCAACGCCCGCACGCGGTTCTTGATGAACTACCTCACCGACATGTACGGCGAGAAGACGCTCTCGGGCCAACAGCATAACGTCAGCCAGAATCAGTCGTTTCCGGGGGCGTCGTATCTCGCCAAGTCAGGCGGCCTGACGCCGGCGATTCGGGGTTCGGACTTCATTGAGTACTCGCCGTCGCGGCGGCAGTTCGGGTCGAACCCTCGCAACGAGACGGAGCAGACGATTGCCTGGGCCCAGCAGACGGGCGGCGTCGTTTCGATGATGTGGCACTGGAACGCCCCGGCGGGCCTTACTAATCAAACCGGCAAAGAGTGGTGGCGCGGTTTCTACACCGACGCCACGACATTCGATCTTCCTAGCGCGTTGGCGAACCCAGGCGGCAACGACTATCAATTGCTGCTGCGCGACATCGACGCCATCGCCGTCGAGTTGCAGAAGTTCGAAACGGCCGGCGTGCCGGTCATCTGGCGGCCGCTGCACGAGGCCCAAGGAGGCTGGTTCTGGTGGGGAGCTCACGGGCCCGACACATTTAAGCAACTGTGGAATCTCACGTACGATCGGCTCACGGAACACCACGGCCTGCACAATCTCATTTGGGAATTCACCTCGTCCGCGGCGGAGGGGAACTTCCTCGATTGGTACCCCGGCGACGACGTGGTCGACATGATCGGCCTCGACGTTTACACCGACGCCAGCGCGAGCATGAGCGGCCAGTGGTACGACATGGTCGAGGAGTACGACGGGCGCAAGATGATTGCCCTTTCCGAAACGGGGACGCTGCCCAACGCCGAGGTGATGGATCAGTGGGATATCAACTGGAGTTATTTCTCGCCCTGGAGCGGGTCGTTCGTCGACGCCTTCACCGCTCAGCAACTGCAGGCGACGCTGGGCCACGAGAACATCATTACGCTCGATGAGTTGCCGATGATGCCCTGGAACGTCGCGGCCCCGCGGTCGGGCGATTTTAACGGCGACGGGCTCGTCGACGGCAGCGACCTGCTGATCTGGCAGCAGCAGCTAGGGCAAAGCGGCAATCTGGCGGCTGACGGCAACGGCGACGGCGCCGTCGACGAGAGCGATCTGGCGATCTGGCGACAACAGTTCGGGCAGGCCGGCGGAAGCGCCGTCCTTCAAGCCAGCATCCCCGAGCCGACCGCAATCGGCTTGCTCTGCATGGCCGTTGTGACTCTCTCCGCAACGAGCCGGTCGCAGCGTCGCTCTCGGCGCTGCTAGCGTCCGCAATCGATCTTGACCCATCTGTCGAACTGGGCCACATTCGCACGATCTTGCGCTGGCCGGAGGCCCGCGCTTCCCCCGCATACTTGCTTTCTGCGCAATGGAGTGACGTGATGAAGCGAGACCTCGACCTAGCCCGCCAGCTGCTGCTGGAAATTGAAAACCGCGGCGCCGATTGTTCCGTAAGCGTCCTGCGCACCGGCCCGAATCACGAGGCCGAGGAACGCGTCCGCTACCACCTGCGGCTGCTAATCGACGCTGGACTGCTGAAGGAAGTCGACCGCACCGCCGGCGGCGTCCCCTGCCTGCGTCTGACCGACGCCGGCCACGAGACGATCGAGCTGACCCGTAACGAGTCGCGCTGGCGCGAAGCGAAGTTTGCCTGCCAGGAACGGACCGGCGGTTTGTCGCTCGGCGTCATTCGCCACATGCTCGCTCACTGGGCGTTTGAGACGCCGCGGGTTCGTCCGCGCCGCCGTTACACGCTTGAAGCTCCGGCGCTGGTCGAAGGTCGTTACCGCGGCCGACGCTCGCCGTATCGGTTCGAACCGTTCGTGGAGAGCGAAGTCGACGCGATCGCCGATGACGACGTCCGTTACGTCCGCGTGCGGCCGAGCCGCCTCGACGGCTGGCGCTACGACGGGCTCGAGACGGAAGCCGTTCGCCCGGCTGACTTTGCTCTTGAGCCGACGCTGCCTGAGTATTTGCTCTAGCGAGCCGCCTGGAGCGATGAAGAACGATTGACGGACCGTCGCCTCCCCCCAGGGGCGACGGTCTTTTTCGTTGGCGCCGATGGTGCGACCGCTTGGGCGCCAATTTCCATGGAATCGGGGCGTTTTCTGCATCCACGGCTGCGACCTCTGACGAAGCGTTCGCATGCGGCAGCGCATTGCCATCATCGGCGCGGGAGTGAGCGGGCTTGTCTGCGCGCGGTTGCTCGCCAAGCGGCATGACGTCACCCTCTTCGAAGCCGACGCCCGCCTCGGCGGGCATGCCCGGACGGTGGAGTTCGCAGCCTACGGCCAACCGTACGCCGCCGACGTGGGGTTCATGGTCTTCAACGACCGGACGTACCCCAACTTTATCCGGTTGTTAAAACTCCTCAACGTCGCCTCGCAGCCAAGCGACATGAGCTTCAGCGTGCGCGTCGACGGGCGCGACCTCGAGTACCAAGGGAGCTCGCTGAACGGCCTCTTTGCCCAGCGACGCAACCTCGCCCGGCCGAGCTTCCTGCGAATGCTGCGCGACATTTTGCGGTTCAATCGCGAGGCGTCGCAGTCGCTCGCCAGCGATTTGACCGACGCTCCCGATCTCACGCTCGGCGAGTTCGTGCAAAGCGGCGGCTACGGGCATGAGTTCCGCGACCACTACCTGCTGCCGATGACCGCGGCCATCTGGTCGGCGCCGCCGCAAGCGGTGGAGCAATTTCCGGCTGCGTTCTTGTTCCGCTTCTTTCAAAATCATGGCCTGATCCAACTTCGCGATCGGCCGCAATGGCGGACCATCGCCGGCGGCTCGCGCCGTTACGTCGCTGCACTCACGGAACCCCTCCGTGAACTGGGCGCCCTCCGGGCGAGCACCCCCATCGCCGCGGTGGAGCGTCGCGAGTCCGTCGGCGTCATTGTTCACGACGCCGCGGGGAATGCCGAACTGTTCGACGTCGCCGTCCTGGCGACGCACGCTCCGCAGACGCTGCGCCTGCTTGTCGATCCGACGCCGACCGAACGGCGGATCCTCGGCGCGTTCGCCACCCAGCGAAACGTCGCGGTGCTCCACACCGATCAGGCCCAACTCCCCCGCCGACAGCGGGCCTGGGCTAGCTGGAACTATCGCGTCGACGGCGACGTAACACGCCCTGCCACCGTGACTTACGACCTGAACCGGTTGCAGGGCCTAGGGGCTCCAGGGCCGATTTGCCTGACGCTGAATCCAGAAGCACCGATCGCGGCGAAGAGCGTGATAACCACGTTTGAGTTCGCCCATCCGCTCTATTCGACCGCCGCCATCGCGGCCCAGCGGCAGTGGTCGAATCTTCACGAACAAGATGCTATTGCTTTCTGCGGCGCTTATTGGGGGAATGGCT
The DNA here is from genome assembly GCA_041740115.1 of Pirellulales bacterium. Taxonomy (GTDB): domain Bacteria; phylum Planctomycetota; class Planctomycetia; order Pirellulales; family Lacipirellulaceae; genus Lacipirellula. The sequence continues at coordinate 955 of JBGSMO010000023.1, read as the reverse complement.
TTCATGAAGACGGCGTCACCAGTGCCCTCGCAGTATGCCGGCGTTTCGGCGTAGGACTCGACGACCTCGTTCCATGCAAAGTTGCCTCTACCAGGGAAACGTCTTCCACGCTCGCCGCGAGCCGGTGAGCCATCGCTTTCGCTACTCAGTGGCGATGGCGTATCTCGACCTCGACGAGGCGACGCAACTGTTGCGCGAGAGTTGGCTGGCGTCGGCGTCGCGCTGGTCGCCGCTCACATTTCAGGCGGACGATCATTTGTTGGGCGACGATGCTGCGAGCCGTCACGACGATGAGTCAATCGCACCAGCTCAACTTGCCGACGAGGTCCGTCGCCACGTCGAGCGGGAAACCGGCCACAGCGTCACTGGTCCCGTCCGCTTGCTGACGCAACTCCGGCAGTTTGGCTGCTATTTCAGTCCACTGAATCTCTTCTACTGTTTTTCCAAGCAGGGCGATCGCGAGCCGCAGGCGATCGTTGCCGAAGTGAGCAACACCCCTTGGAACGAGCGCCGGCTCTATCTGCTCCACGCGGGGAATCAAGTGGCGGGGCAGGGGAGGGCCCTTCGTTACCGTCACGCGAAGGACTTTCACGTCTCGCCCTTCATGGGGCTCGACGCGACATACCATTGGCGGCTCACGATTCCCGACGAGGAGCTGCGCGTCCGCATTCGTTCGATCAGCGGGGCCGGGCCGCCGTTCGACGCGGCGATGTCGCTCCAGCGCCGTGCCTGGAACGATCGCGCCCTGGCCGCGACGTTGCTCCGTTTTCCCCTCTCAAGTCTGCAAACCCTCGCCGCGATTTATTGGCAAGCCTTTCGTCTCTGGCAGAAGCGATGTCCGTTTCATCCCCATCCGAACTCGATCCCCGTCGCCGCCTGACTAAGCGTCGCCGCCGCGGCGTCGAGTCGACCGCAGTCGTCGCGGCCCCGCGCCCGCTCAACGTGGCTGCGCGCT
>JBGSMO010000064.1:0-12934 GCA_041740115.1 Pirellulales bacterium | reverse complement strand
CTGAGCGTCGTGGCCGGAACGCTCACCGTCGTCGTGGTCTGGCGCGCTGGAGCGGCGCTACTCGACGAACGCGACGCCCCGTGGCCGGCGCTGTTGCTTGCGGTCTGCCCCTTTCACATTCACTTCTGTCGAGAGGGTCGCGCCTACGCGGTGTACTGTCTGTTCGCCGCGATGATGTTCTGGGCCGCCCTGGCCGTCTTGCGCCGTGGGAGCCGTCGCAACTGGGCGCTGCTGGTCGGTTCGACCATCGCCGCGGTCTACACCCACTGGTACGCCGTTCCGCTGGGCTGCGTCCTCTGGTTGTTCGCCTTTGCCGCGGGTTGGCGGCGCGATGGGTGGCGGCGACCAATCACGGCAGCGGTCGCCACCGCCCTGTTGTTGATCCCCGCGCCAATCATTCTGCTCCGGGCCTCGGCCGACCTGCCCGATGAGGAGCTCTTCGCCGGGTTCGACCTCGAGGCGCTCGGTTACACGTTTGTATCGCTGGCTGGCGGCTTCACGATCGGACCGTCGATGAAGCAGCTCCGTTCAATTCCCGCCGCGGAGGGAATTCGCCTGTTCTTGCCCTGGCTCGCGGCTGTCGGCGTTGCCGGACTGACCCTCGCGTGGCAGGCCATTCGGCGACTTGGGCTGAGCCTGCCGCTGGTCATGTTGCTTGCCAGTTCGGCGTTGCTCGTGCCGTTGCTTGGCTACGTCGGCAACGTTTCAGGAGCGGGGTTCGTTTACCGCTACGTCGTCTGGCTTGCCGTGCCCTACGCGTTGATCCTGGGCGCGGGAGCGTCGCGGTGGCGCGTCAGCTGGGCCGCGAAGCTTGGCGTGATCGTGCTGCTCGCCGTAAACGCCGCCGCTCTTTTTAACCGAGCTTATGACGCCCGCTACGATGAAGAGGACTTCCGCGCCGTGGCGGCCAAACTCGACGAGTTGGGCGCCGCCGACGCCCCGGTGCTTGTCGCGTCGAACTACATGGGCGCCGCGCTGCAGTACTACTGGCCCGTGGAGCGTTCGCTGACGAGCTTCCCGATTTTCGCCCATCACGGCGAGGAGCGCGCGGAGCGATTGGCGGAGTTCCGCGCAGCCCACCCGCCGGGGACGAAATACTGGATCGTCTCGCAATGGCTCCCGGCCGACGACGTGCGGCGCGCGACGCGCGACGCGATCCTGGCGGAACTCGACGCGACGCTGGAGGCCGAGTTGGTCCAGATGGAGATTTACTCGGCCGAGGCGCATTAGGGCGTCTCCTTCGCGGGTACAGGCGTCGGCGCGGGAGCAAGTTCGTTAAAGCGCGGCGTCGCCCGCTCCGTGATCTGGCCGTCGTCGTTCCGGACTTGAAAGAACGCTGCGACGTTCCGCTCGACGCACCACTGGTAGCCCGCGCCGGGGCCCATGATCAGCAGCGGCGTGTCGAGCGCATCCGCCTCGGTGCATGTCGGTGCAATGACGGTCACGGACGCCCCGCGATAGGGGAGCGCCTCTCCCGAGCGCGGGTCGATGATGTGCGTGAACCGTCGCCCGTCTGCCGTACGATAGTTGCGATAGTCGCCCGCGGTGCTGAGGGCGAGGTTGTCGAGCGGCACGACGCGGGCCAGCGTCCCGTCAGTTGCGTCCACCTTCTCAACACCGATCCGCCACGGCCGACCGTCAGGCCGAGCGCCAACCGCGCGGACCTCGCCGCCGATCTCAACCATCGCATTCGCGAAACCGTGGGCTTGGAGCCGCTCGATGATGAGGTCGACCGCATACCCCGGCGCGATTGACGAGAGATCGGCCTCGACGCCGTCGAGTTCCTTCTTCAAGGCGGGGGGATCGAGTCGCACCTGCAGCCGTTGCGAACCGACGAGCGCCTGAGCCTTGACGATCTGTTCTTGGTTGGGGGGAGAGAGCGCCGGGCCTTTCTCGCCCTGTTTGGCGTCGCCGCCAAAATTCCAGAGTCGCAGCAGCGGCGGCACGGTGACGTCGAGCACGCCCTCCGTCTCTTGGAAGTAGCCGAGCGACTCCTCAACGACGCGCGCCGTATCGCGCGACACGGGAAACCACTCCCCGGCCGGCGACTTGTTGAACTGCGACAGCTCCGAATCATCGCGGTAGGTCGACATCTGCTGATCGAACGCCGCGAGTAGCCGGTCGATGGCGCGTTTCACCTTGGGCGGGGAGTCGGCGCCCTCGCCCCAGTATTTGATGTGGTAGGTCGTCCCCATCGTCGGACCGGTAAGCGACGCCACGGCCGGCGCGAACTCCGCCGCGGCGACAGGAACGCTGGCCGCCATCACAGCGAGCGCGGTGATCGCCAACAGTAATACTGAGATGTAGTAATTCATTGAATACCGTGCGCGTCGGCCCGGTTGTCGCACCTGCCTGTCGGGGGCTATACTCGGTCGCTTCCATTGCATTCTTCTATGGGCGACCGCCGCTGCGGGCCTATTTTTGCGAGATTCTCCATGAAAATTCACGAATTCCAGGGCAAAGCCCTCCTCCGCCAGGCGGGGATCAGCGTGCCGGCCGGCGTCGCCGCCAAGACCGCCGACGAAGCCGCCGCCGCGTTCGACCAATTAGGTGGCAAGCTCGCCGTGGTGAAGGCCCAGATCCATGCCGGCGGCCGCGGCAAGGGAACCATCAAGGATAACCCGTCGCAGCGCGGCGTCGAACTCGTGAAGACCCGCGAAGACGCCAAGCGCGTCGCCGCCGCCCTGCTGGGCAAGGAACTGGTCACGATCCAGACCGGCGCCGAAGGGAAGAAGATCCAACAGGTGCTGGTTGAGGCAGGCTGCGACATCGACCGCGAGCTTTACCTCGGCATCGTCGTCGATCGCGCCTGCAGCCTGCCGGTGCTGATGTGCTCCAGCGAAGGCGGCATGAACATTGAAGAGGTCGCCGCCGAGACCCCCGAAAAGATCTTCATGGAGCCATTCCACCCGGCCGACGGATTCCAGTCGTATCAAGTGCGCAAGCTCTGCCACAAGCTCGGCATCACGGGCGACAGCATCCGCTCCGCCGAGAAGCTGATGAAGGGGCTCTGCAAGCTGTTCGTCGATCTCGATTGCAGCATCGTCGAGGTGAACCCGCTGGTCGTCACGAAGCAGGGCGACCTGATTGCGCTCGACGCGAAGATCAACTTCGACGACAACGCGATGTTCCGGCATAAAGATCTCGCTGAACTCCGCGATCTGTCCGAAGAAGACCCGGCTGAGGTTCGCGCCGGCAACGCCGGGCTGAGCTACGTTCAGCTGGAAGGGAACATCGGCTGCCTGGTGAACGGCGCCGGCCTCGCGATGAGCACGATGGACCTCGTGAAGCTCCACGGCGGCCAGCCGGCGAACTTCCTCGATGTCGGCGGCGGCGCTCAGGTCGATCAAGTGACCGAAGCCTTCCGCATCCTGCTCGGCGATAAAAACGTCAAAGCGGTGCTGGTGAACATCTTCGGCGGCATCATGCGCTGCACCACGATCGCCAACGCCATCCTCGAAGCGTACAAGCAGGTCGACTTTAACGTGCCGTTGGTGGTGCGGCTCGAAGGTACGGAAGTCGAAGAGGGCCGCAAGATTCTGGCCAACAGCGGCATCAAGGTGATCGCGGCTGAGGGACTGACCGACGCCGCCAAGAAAGTCGTTGCCGCTGCCGGGGCCGCCTAACAAAATCAAAAACGAACATTGAACCACGACGGCACAACGAGCACGACGAAGACTTCGTAAATGACGAAATCCGAATGACGAATGAAATGCAATGAAATGCGATGATGGTCACTTTTCGTCATTCGTCATTCCCCCTCGTCGTGTCCTTCGTGTCGTCGTGGAAAATCATCTGACGGAATTAAATCATGAGTATCCTGGTCGATAAGAACACGCGCGTCATTTGTCAGGGGATCACCGGGAAGGCCGGGGAGTTCCACTCCAAGAATTGTTTGGAGTACGGCACGAAGATGGTCGCCGGCGTCACCCCCGGTCGCGGCGGGCAATCGGTGCTCGGGCTGCCGGTGTACGACACTGTCGTCGAAGCAGTCGAGAAGGATGGCGCCGAGGCGACGATGATCTTCGTCCCCGCCCCGTTCACGGCCGACGCAATTCTCGAAGCGGCCGACGCCGGGATCAAGCTGATCGTCGCGATCACGGAGGGCGTGCCGGTCCTCGACATGGCCCGCGTCTACGCTCGGCTCAAGGCCGATTACCCGCACGTGCGATTGGTTGGTCCGAACTGCCCCGGCGTTATCACCGCCGGCGAGTGCAAGATCGGCATCATGCCGGGCTACATCCACCAGCGCGGCAAGGTCGGCGTCATGAGCCGCAGCGGCACGCTTACCTACGAAGCGGTGTGGCAGCTGACTGGGCTCGGCCTCGGCCAGACGACCTGCGTCGGCCTCGGCGGCGACCCGATCGTGGGGACTTCGTTTATCGACGTGCTCGGGATGTTCCAGGAAGATCCCGAAACCGAAGCGATTATCATGATGGGCGAAATCGGCGGCACCGCCGAGGAAGAGGCCGCCGCGTTCGTGAAGGCGAACGTCACCAAGCCGGTCGCGGCGTTCATCGCCGGTCGGACCGCCCCTCCCGGCAAGCGGATGGGTCACGCCGGCGCCATCATCAGCGGCGGCAAGGGGACGGCAGCCGAAAAGGTCGCCGCCCTCCAAGACGCCGGCATCGAAGTCGCCGAGAGTCCCGCCGACATGGGCGAAGCGGTGGTCCGCGCCATCAAGCGCGCCGGCAAATAGCCCCACGGAACCACTGCCTCGTAGCACTTCGGACAGGCCGCTTAAGCGGCCTGTCCAATGCGGCCTCCATCCCGCAGGTCAGGCTTCAAAACCCGCGCTACGCCCTGGCCAAAAATTGTTTCCCACCTTTCGCTCCACTTCTACTATGGTGCGCCTACCCTGCGCGGTGCTGCGCGCCGAGTCGATTGCCGCTGAGCTCAGGCAGCTAAATCGATGCATCGGCACAGCCCGTCAGCAGCGACATCGCTCCCTCGGCATGGATCGCGCTAATCGGCGGCTTCGTCGCGGTCGCCAATTCTGTCGCGACATAATTTCGCTCGTAACCAGAGAGCAATAAGCAACTAGGCATTGTGTCGCCAAAAATCGATTTCGCGACAGAAAGAGGCGTACGCGACAGAAATTGCCAATGATGCCGCGGCGGTCATTGCTGTCGCGGCATGATGCCGTTCGTAACATGAAGGCAATAAGCAACTTAGGTTTACTGTCGCCAAAATGGGATCAGGCGACAGAAAGAGGCGTTGGCGACAGAATTACCGAAGAGGCCTCGGATGACGCTTTCGATATTCCTTCGCGTCTTTGCGCGAGACTATCCGCAATGATCCTCGCAAAGCCGCAAACGAGTGCAAAGGAATGCAAAATGAAAGAGTTAACGCTTGAGCGGCGCGTCTTCCTTGGCTTTGCGGCCCCCCTCCTTTTCCTTGTTAATTTGCTGCCAGCCTTCGTAGCCGTCGGCGAAGTCGTAGACGCTGGTGAAGCCGGCGTTTTGCAGCTTGTCGGCGCCGCGGGTGGAGGAATCGCACTGGGCGCTTGCGCAGTAAACGACCACCGTGCGGTTTTTGCCGCCAGCCTGTTGCTCGACGCGGGTGACGAAGTCGCTTGCGTCTTGCGGTATGTTAACGGCCTCAGGGATCTTGGTTTGCTCGAACTTGTCGGCGGGCAGCGTGTTGACGAGGAGGAACTCCTCGTTGGCGTCGCGCATCTTCCGAAGGTCGCGGGCTGCAATGGTTTTCATCACTCACTCCTTTTGAAAACGTCGCCTGCGGGATCGATTTTCCGGCCGACGATGGCCGGAGGGGATGGGGGCGATTACCCTGTGTTGCTAGCAATCGTTTAACTAATCGCGGAGGACTCTGGTGAGTAGTAGGCAAAGTGGTGCGAACGATGTGCCTAAGACCTTGGATTCTTGGCGTTCCCTCAGCGCCTTTGCGCCTCTGCGACAGACATTCTTTTCTTTCAGTGATTTCTCGCAGAGGCGCGGCGACTCAGAGGAATAGAGGAGATAGTTGAGATGAGTGTGACCGAAGCGAGATTGATTTCGATTGGCGTCGAGTGCGGGTGGGAGCGAGCGAACGACTTCCTGTCGCAGCCGGCGAACTTTGCGTTGTGGGCAAACGGGTTGGCGGAGACGTTGCGGCAAGAAGGGGAGCGGTGGATCGCGCAGACGCCCGTGGGGGAAGCAACCGTTCGGTTTACGCCGCGGAATGAGTTCGGCGTCCTCGATCACTGGATCGACTTTGCCGATGGCTCGACCGTCTATGTGCCATTGCGTGTCACGGCGAACGGCGAGGGGTGCGAAGTGACGCTGACGCTCTTTCGCTTGCCGGGGATGAGCGAGGAGAAGTTCCGCGAGGATGCGGAGTGGGTGGAGCGGGATTTGGCGAGATTGAAGCGTGTGTTGGAACGGGGGAGTTTTTAACCACGAAACACACGAATTACACGATAGAAGAAGGCATCCTCTCTTGCTTTGCGCCTTCGCGCCTTTGCGTGAGACTTTAATTCAATAGGTCTCACGCAAAGGCGTAAAGAAATACAAAAAACTTGTTTCGTTTAATTTCGTGTGTTTCGTGGTAAATCTCTTCCGAACCCATCACTAGAGCAGGCGTCAGTAGCTCACGCCGACGCGGGCCATCATCGTGTCGTCCAGCGAGACGTCAGGCGTGTCGCTCTCGTAGTCGAGTTCGCGGGCGAAGACGTAGCCCGTTTCGAACCGGGTGCTGAGGCCGCCGAGGATTTTGCGTTCGAAGCCGACGATGACGCGGAGGTCGCTGTAGCTGATGTTGTCGATCTCTTGATCGGAGGGTCGGGTGACGGTCCAGATGCCGCCGCCGAATTCGCCGCCGACGTACCACCACCGTTCGTCTTCGGGAGTGCTCGCGTCGGTTTGCCAGGAGAAGCGGGGGCGAGGAAAGATAAGATCGATGCGGGTGCGGGGGAGTTCGTCCGATTCGACGATGAGGCCGGCGACCGGCAGCACGGTGGCGCCGGCGCGGTTCAAATAGGCGACGCCGAAAACCCACTTCTTGCCGGGGACCGCTTCATAGACGGCGAGGCCGCGGCCGCTGACGCGGGTGGCGTCGCTGTAGCTTTGCTCGAAGTCGCTGTAGTAGCCCACCCCGACGCCGACGTCCATGGCCCACGGACCATCGCCGAATTTGCGGAGGTGGCGGAAGTCGACCGAGGCGTCGTACAGGGTGCTCGGAATGTCGAGGGCGGCGGCGTTCGAGAGGAAGTGTGTGGCGAAGTAGGGCGTGACGAGCAACGGCGTATCGCGGCGAAAGAAAGGGAAGCCGAAGACGACGCCGGCTTCGAGGTCGCCCATGCCGAGCGTGTCAGGCTCGTCGCTCATCTGCGGGAGCCAAGTGCCGGTGAAGTAAGTCTTCTGGAAGATGCCGGCGCGGGCGCCGGGAGGGAGCTCACTGTCAGCTTCGGGGGCGAGTTGATTCTGCGGGGCGACGGTCTCTTCGGCGAGGTTCGCGACGCGGAGGCTGGGGTCGAGCACCGCGCCGTTTAAGTTGGGATCGTGCGACGCGGAAAGTTGATCGAGATCGATGGGAGTGATCGGTTCAGTAGGCGTTGGCGTCCAAGGGGTCGGCGTGATGACTGAAGAGGCGGGGGGCTGTGTCGCGAGGTTGGCGTAGGCGGGGTGCGCGACGCCAGCGAAGGGAGACGTGGGGGCAGTGGCGGCGTAGGGGGGCGGGGCTTGGGCAGCTGCGCGTGGAAGAACGCAAGCGAGGGCGGCGATTGTAAACGCGATGTTTCGTAGGCTGGGGCAACGCGCCGCGTGCTGTACGCTGCGGTTGAGGAATATCGAACGCAGGGCCGGTGGGACGGTGTCCCAGCCTACGGATGATTCAGGCGCTGCGATGACGGGTGGATGCATGCGGGGCTGGTCGGTGTTGTTGTTTTACTGATTCGCGTCGACGCTTAGAAATCGAAACCGAGACGCAGCATGACCGTGTCGTCGAGTTTGTATTCGGGCGGAAGATTGGTCTGGGAATAAACAATCTCGCGGTCGAAGACGTAGCCGACTTCGAAATGGCCGTGGAGGCGGGTCTGGGTTTCCCACTCGATGCCGAAGTTCGCGCGGATGTCGTTGTAGTCGATGTCATCTTCGGCGCCAGCGGCGGGACCGTCTTCGGAGCGGGTGATCGTCCAGGCGCCGCCGCCGTACTCGCCGGAAACGTACCACCACCATTGGATTTGGCCGAGGTTCTGGAATCGCTTGCGAACCTTGGGGTTTGGGAAGAGGAGCCAGAGGTCCCACTCGGGGTTGGGGCGCCAGTAGACGCCGCCGGCCGGGAGGAGTTTGATTTTGTTGCGGTCGAGGTACCAGACGCCGGCGCGGAGATCCATCTTCGGCGAGAGCTGATAGACGCCCATGCCGCGGCCCATGTAGCGCATCGAGCGGCTGTCGAAGTACGAGAAATCGCTCCACACGCCAGTGCGAAAGCCGAGGTCGGCGCTAAAGCGCTCGGTGATCTTGGGACACCACGCCGTATCGAGGTAGGCGTCATAGACTTGCGGCGGGAGGTCGGCGTCGGGGCCGCTCGGGCCTTCGAGCCAGTTGAATGCGAAGCCAGGAGTGATGAGGAGCGGCGTGTCGGGATTGCGGAAGATCGGGACGCCGAACGTGGCGGCCATTTCGAGCCGGTTCCAACCGAGTTCGTCGGGATTGTGATTGCCGAAGAGGTAGGTCGACTCAACGCTGATCTGCTGCAGAAGTCGCTGCAGTTTGACGACCGAGCCGTCGGGATTCTGGTAGTCGTAGGTCCCGCGGTTCCATTGGACCGACGGCATATTCTGCATGATGTTTCCCTGCGGCGGAGCAGCGTAGGGAATGCCGGTCATCGGCGGCGCGCCGGTAGGCGTCGTTCCGAAGGGGGACGGGGCGCCAAAGTTGGGCGTGAGCGCCGGCGCCGTGTAGGGAATGTTGGCCGGAGGCGCGGCGAGGCCGGGCGTGGCGTAAGGATCGAAGCTGGGCAACGACGGAGCGAGGGATGGCTGCGGGGTCGTAGGATAAACGGGCGGTGGCGCGGCGGCGAAGGGGCTGGCGGTAGGAAATTGGACGCGTTGGGCGTGAATTTTTGTTGCAGCGAGCGCGCAGCAACAGCCGATCACGATAATGATGAGCGTGAATGCGCGCCGGTGTTGAGCTGGTGCTAGCAACGCGAGACGGCCTCGGATGGACAGGGACGGCTTGAGCGCAGAGTTTCCGCGCAGGGTAAGTACCAGCCGGGCGGGGTGGGCGTCAAGATTGGCGGCCCGACAGCCAGCACTTCGCGGCAGTGCGCCAGACACCGATTACCGCCGAGCCCATTTAGCCGCGGGCGGGAGAATTGAGCGCTGCCCATAACCCGCCGCGAGCGAGCGGGGCTAAATGGGCGATTCGGGATGGTCGGCGGGCGCAGGTGCCGTGGGAAGTGGAGTGGCGGGTGCGCCCGACGTGGCTGTTGGTTTGCCGCCCGAACGCTTCCGCGTTCCGACCGTGCGCAGAACTCGCCGCTGGCTGCGGCTGCGGAGGGCGGCGAGGCAGATTTCCTGGCGGTTGAACGCTAGCTGACGCAGCCGCACGTCGAGATACCCCCAGCTGCGGACGCGCTCCACGAATTTCGGCAACTCGTCGACCAGCGCCAGGTCAGGCAGTTTCAGGGTCAACAACATTCCGCGGATCGAAATGCCCGGGTGCTTCACCACCGCTTCGACGGCGTCGAGCGTGAACGTCGGCGGGACGTTCATATCGGCGGCAAGCCACTGGACGTGGCGAAAGACCTTGCGCGAGGTCTCGACCGACCGGCTGCGAACATGGGTGAAGTGCGGATCGGCAAGGACCGACTCGTCGACCTCGGCTGGGTCGACGCCGATCACTTCGAGGCCGGCGTCGAGCAATGCCTGCGACGCGCCGCCGGGGGCGCAGCCAAGCTCGACGACGCGCTCGCCGATCGACATCGGCAGCGACGCCCAACTCATCGCTTCGGCCATCTTCAAGTAAGCCCGCGAGACGGCGTGCTCGGGGAAGTCGACGGTCGGAACGCCGCCCGGCCACGAGGCGACGCGGCTGGTCGAGCGGTGACAACCGACGAACCATTGATTCGGCTCGATCATCGCGACGTCGAGCACCCAGCGATTGCGCGGCGTTGAACGACCACCGGGGGCGTCGGGGCGGAGCGACTCGATGGGCGAGAGCTCGCGGATGACTTGCTCGGCTTCTTCGGCGAGGAGCGTGGGGCCTGGTTCGAAGCCGCGGTCGCCGGGGGGGCGCTCGTCGCGCTGCCAGACGTGGAGGCCGGCGAGTTCGACGGAGGCGAGAAAGGTTTGGACCTCAGGGAGTTTCCAAACTTCGGCGGCGAGGTCGTGGAGGCGTTCTCCCTTCACCGAACCGAGCGAGAAACCGCTGGTGCGGGCGAACGCGGAAGGGAGGTGGAACTTTTCAGGGTCGGTGCAGGGGGCGTCGAGTTTGAAGGTGACGAACCCTGGCCGCGAGAAAGCGGGGCGAAGCTGCGGGGCGCGGAGGGCGTGTTCGCGCTTGAGGACGGCCTCAGCCCCATGTTGGCAGACGGCGTAGACGAAGGGTGGTTGCCAGGGGGTGGGCATGTGGTGGCGTAATTTCTGGGGCGGGCGGGCGTCTAAGTTCCAGGGCAGGGCGCCCTGATGCAGCGAGTCATTCTGAGCGGAGCGAAGAATCTGGAACTCTCGCGAACGCTAGATTCTTCGCTCCGCTCAGAATGACGGTGAGTTGCTCGTCAGCCCAGTAGGTTTGGAGTAACCTCACATTGTAGCAGACGACTGCCAGACAGATAGTTACGGAGAATCGCCGCGATGGACAAGCAAATGAAGCCCGACGACGCCGAACTGCGAGCCCGGCTCACGCCCGAGCAATACCATGTGACCCAAGAAAAGGGGACCGAACGGGCCTTCACCGGGGAGTATTGGAACCACAAGGAAGACGGCAAGTACCACTGCATCGTCTGCGGCGAGTTGCTGTTCGACTCGTCGACGAAGTTCGATTCAGGGTGCGGCTGGCCGAGCTTCTATCAGCAGGTGACGCCCGAGGCGATCGACGTGCGGAGCGACCAGACCCACGGGATGGTGCGCGACGAAATCGTCTGCCACAAGTGCGGCGCGCATCTGGGGCACGTCTTCCCCGACGGGCCGAAGCCGACGGGGCTGCGGTATTGCGTGAACTCGGCTTCGATCAAGTTTGAGAAGTGAGGAATGCTGTTGGCCGCGAAAAGGCGCAAAAGACGCGAAAAAGTAACAAGCAGAGCTGAACCTTGAGCCGGAAGGTAACAGTCCTCAGGTTCATTAGATGATTCTTTTCGCGATTTTTGTGCCTTATTGCGGCTAAGCATTTTTTATCTACCAGCCGGTCGCAAGGGGCTGTGCGCCAGGACGAAGCGTCGTTCGCCGGCGGTGGCGAATTTGACCGTCGCGCGGCGGTTCGCGCCGCTGCCGCTGAGGGCGACGATCTTGCCGGGGCCGTGCTCGGGGTGCATTACGGTCATCCCTTGCACGAACGCGTCGGGGGCGATGCCGGAGGGTGGAACCGGCGCAGCGCCGGAAAGACGCGCGGCGGTGGTGATTTGCGCGGCGGGAATCGACTTGATCGAAGCTGGCTGCGGCGCTGACGACCCCGACGCGTCGTTTGCATCCGCGTTGGCGCCGAACTCGAACGAGTCATCGCCAGGATCGCCATCGAAGTGGTGCGAATCGTCATGCAGATCGTGCACATCTTCCCAATCGGTCGGCACGTCCCAGCCGCCGGGGGCGCCGATCGAGACGAGTTCCATCTCTTCGCGCGGCATTTCTAAGAGGAACGGGCTCGGCACGGTGCGGCGGCGTTGGCCGCGGAAGTCGCGGTGGACGGCGTAGCTGAGCTGCAGTTGCTCCTTCGCGCGGGTGATGCCGACGAAGGCGAGGCGGCGTTCCTCCTCCATCTGCTCTTCGTCATTTATGCTCCGTTCGTGCGGCAGCAGGCCTTGCTCGAAGGCGACGACGAAGACGACTGGAAACTCCAGCCCCTTGGCGGCGTGGAGCGTCATCATCGTCACCTTATCGCTCTCCGCCTCCCAGCTATCGGTTTCGTTGACGAGCCAGGCGTTTTCGAGGTATTCCTCCAAGTGGCCGCCGCCGGGATGGGCCTCGTCGAACTGGCGGGCGTCGGTGAGAAGTTCTTCGATGTTGGCAAGGCGGTTGAGATCGTCTTCCGATTCGCTGTCTTGCAGCCCTTCGCGATATTTCGTTTCCGTGAGGATCGTGCCGAGAATTTCTTCGAGCGCGGCGGCAGCCAGCAGGCTGAGGCGGTCGATCAGCGCGGCATATTGCGTGACTGACTTGATCGCGCGGGCGTTGAGCCCCTCGACCTGCACCGCTTCGCGGCAGGCTTCGAGCAGTGAGATGCCGTTGACGTAGGCGAACTCGCCGAGGCGGTCGATCGTCTTGCGGCCAATGCCGCGAACCGGGGTGTTGATCGTGCGGAGGGCCGCTTGGTCGTCGCGCGGGTTGTTGATCAGCTGGCAGTAGGCCAGCACGTCCTTGATTTCTTTGCGCTGGTAGAACTCCTGGCCGCGGATCATCTGGTAGGGGATGCCATGCTCGCGGAGGCCGCGCTCCAGCACGCGCGACAGGGCGTTGACGCGGTAGAAGATCGCGAAGTCGCGCGGCCGGCGGCCGGCGGCGATCCCCTCAGCAATTTGATCGGCAATGCCGCGAGCCTCGTCGTCCTGGTTGCCGTACTGCACGAGCTTCACCGGCTCGCCTTCAGCGTTGTCCGTGTAAAGCGACTTCGCCTTGCGGCGCATGTTCGAGCGGATCAGTTGATCGGCGACGCGGAGGACGGCCTTCGTGCTGCGGTAGTTCTGCTCGAGCCGCACGACTTTCACCTGCGGGAAGTCGCTCTCGAACTGGAGGATGTTCTTGATGTCGGCGCCACGCCAGCCGTAGATCGACTGGTCGGGA
>JBGSMO010000056.1:0-10209 GCA_041740115.1 Pirellulales bacterium | reverse complement strand
CATGTGGCCAACGGCAACACCGCTCACCCGGCTTATGCCGCCGCGCAACCCCGCCAAGCCGGCGCGCCGCTGTCGCCAGCGCACCTCCAGATGGCGCCCGATCCGACTTACTCCCTCTCGGAAGTTCTGAGGTTCGACATCACGAAGGACTGGGTCTATCAGCGCTGGGAACGCAAGTCGACCGCGCTGGCCGACCTCGACTTGTTCGGTGTGCGCGTGCCGCTGGTCACTGGTAAGCAGGTTTACGACATTGCCGGTTCGCTGACCTACTTCTTCGGCGCCGATGGTCGCGTGAAGCGGATCTCCTTCCGCGGGCGCACGGGCGACACGACTCAACTAGCGATGTTGCTCCACCAGCGATTCGGCCTGCAGGCTATGCCGTCGGTCATCGCCGGCCAGCAACTGTTGCAGGTGCGGCAAGGCAACGACGTCATCAGCGAGTTGCGGACCCAAACGGCGCCGATCCTCTGGTCGAACACGCCCCACGAGAGTTTCTCCGTGGAGTTCGAATTACAAGACCCAGCGACGGCTCGACCGCTAAAGCCGCAGGTGGCATCGGTCTCGACGCCCCCCGCTGCTCCGCCGCCGGGCGCCGCCGCTAAACCGGGCGATACCGCCTCAGCGGCGAGCGCGGCAGATCAGGCGAAGATCGCCGAAGCCCAAGCGAACGAGACCGCGAAGACGGCAGCCAACAAACCGGAGGAGCCGCCGCCGGAGTCGGGTTGGAAGGCCTTCTTCCCCCGCAGCCGCGCCTCGGAAGGGCAGATCAACCAGCTCGAGCGGAGCAATTTCTACCAATGACTCGAATCTCGGGCCACCGTCGATCCCAGCGCCGCCTCTCCGCCAACGGGGGGATCATCGGTTATGCTGACGCGATGCCCGAGAAGTTGCGTCGAGTCGTGACCTGCCCCCCTGCCCTGCGACCGGCAGCGCTCCGCGCGCTCCATGACCGGTTGCCGACGGAGCAGCAATCGGGCTTGGCTCAGGTGCTGCACACGCTCGGCGTGCAAAACGAAGCGGCGTGGGACGGATTGCTCATCGCGGCGAATGGCGACAACGGATCGCTTTCCGCGGCGAGCGAGTTGGCCGGCGTCGCGTGGATTCAGCAGTTGCCGGGTGAAACGGCTTGCCTATGGATTCCTCCCAATCAGGGCGACGCCGAGTCGGCTCTCTTGCGCGGAGCGGCGGCGTTCGTCGACGAACGAAAAATTCCGCTCGCCCAATTGGTCGTCAGCGCCAACGACGGCTATTCGACGGAAGCGTGCCAAACGGCCGGGTTTCCGAAGTTTGCCAAACTAGTTTACTTATACGTTGAGTTGGCGGCCGATGCGCGACGCCGCGAGTTATCTAGTTTGCCCGCATCGCCGCCAGTGCTTCGTTTCGTCGGCAACGCCGGCCGCGAACCAGCGCGGCTGCAGCGGGCGGTCGAACAGACTTACGTCGGCACGCTCGATTGCCCGGCGCTAGACGGCGTGCGGCCGCTCGAGCAGGTGCTCGACGGTTATCGCTCCCAAGGTCGACACTGGCCCGAGCATTGGTATCTCATCCAGGCCGAGGGACAAGATGTGGGGGCGCTGATCCTCGCGGAACACCCTGGGTTGGGGAATTGGGAACTCATCTACATGGGGCTCGCCGCGCCGGTGCGCGGGCGCGGCTGGGGCGAGTCGGTAGTGCGATTCGCCATCGACGTCGCGACGCGGCAAGGCGCCGAACGTCTGGTCTGTGCGGTCGATGCGGCGAACGAACCCGCGCTCAACGTCTATCGTCGGCTCGGCTTCATCGAATGGGCCGAGCGCATCGTGTACGCCCGTTTATGCGCGCAAGCGTAACGTGCGATGCGCTCGGAACTTGTGCGTGACCTGTCGCTTTCGTCGACAATCATGCCTCTTGCCGGCGCGTTTCGGCGCGTTCGTTTCGCCGCTTGAACCCCGACACGTTATCCACCCATTTGTTGCGCCGAATTAAATTTTTTTAAGGTCGCGCGCGCGATCGGGAGGGCCCCTTTCTCGGTCCTTTTCATGCGCGGCGAAAGGGACGACCTGCCCCGCGAAGTCAAGGGCTTTGACAGGAGTGCTAGCGTCCTTAGAATCGCCTCTCGCAGGTGACAACAAGCAACGTCGATCAGTCGCTACGGCGATTGATCGCTTCTCCAAAGGGTGGGGCGTACGCACGGAATTTCGGCGGGGCGTACCGGGTAAATGATTTTCCCGGCGCGTTTCGGCAGCGGTCGTGTTGCGCGCTTCGGAAGCTCACAGGAAGTGGTCATGGACGAGTCGGACAGGCTGTCCGCATTGCGCCTAGAGTTACGTCGCAGCCTTGGCAACGAGCGCTACGATCTGTGGCTCGGTCCGCAAACGACGCTCACGCTCGACAACGGCGTGCTGTTGGTCGGTTGCGCGTCGCAGACCGAAGTGCAATGGCTCCGCCGCAATCTGCAGGCCACCCTCGCCGAATGCGGGTCCGCCATCTTTGGGACGTTGCCGACGGTGGAGTTTGCGGCGTCTGCTCAGGCTGCCGAAGCGGCGCAGACTGACGCCGCTGGTGCGAGCCAGCGCGGTGCTCGGCGTTCCGCTAAGAAGCGATATTGCGATTTGCAGTTGACGTTCGAAGAGATCGCCGCGAACACGGCGACCCCGACGGCGCCGGTTGCTTCAGCGATCGTCGACGAAGCGACGCCGGCAAAGAAGCGCCCCCGTTGGACCTTCGAAGATTTCGTCGTCGGCGATTCGAACCGGATGGCGGCCGAAGCGGCGCGGAGCGCGACTCAGCAGATCGGTCGCTTCAGCCCGCTGCTCGTCTACGGTCCGTCGGGAACGGGCAAGACGCACCTGATAAGCGCCGTGGCGTTCATGGGGCGCGCGTCGCGGCAACGGCTGCGCGTGATGCAGCTCACCGCGGAGCAATTCACGTCGCAGTTTTTGGAGGCGCTCGAAAAACGCTCGCTGCCGAGCCTGCGGCAGAAAACGCGCAGCCTCGACCTGCTCGCGATCGATGACGTCCAGTTCCTCGGCAACAAGCGGGCGACGCTCGAAGAGTTGATCTACACGATCGACGCCGTCCAGGCCCGCGGCGGGCAGGTGGTGCTGTCGAGCGATCGGCCCGCGTCGGAACTGCAAGCGGTCAGCGCGGAACTGGCGGCGCGTGTCTCAGCAGGCCTCGCCGTGGCGATCGATCCGCCTGACTACGCCACGCGACGCGGCATCGTGCGGGCGATGACCTCGCGGATGGAAATCGCGATGGGCGATGACGTGATCGAACTCGTCGCGCAACAAGTCGTCGGCAGCGGTCGGATGCTCAGCGGCGCCATCAACCGGCTCGTCGCCGCGAGCATGGCGGCCCGCAAACCGATCACGCTGGAGTTGGCCGGCGGCGCCATCGCCGACTTCTGCCGCCAACATTCGCCGCAGGTGCGGTTGGCCGACATTCAGCGCGCCGTGTGCGAAGTCTTCGGAGTTGAGTCCACAAGCCTTAAATCGGCGCGGAAATGCCGCTCGGTCGCCGAGCCGCGGATGCTCGCCATGTGGCTCGCTCGCCGCTACACGCGGGCCGCGCTCAGCGAGATTGGCGACTTCTTCGGTCGCCGCAGCCACAGTACTGTGGTCTCCGCGCAACGAAAGTTCGACGGTCTGATTGCCGGACGCGGCGAGATCATCGTCGGCGATCAGCTCTGCCAAGTCGAAGAGGCCGTCCGCCGAATCGAAGCGAAGCTCCGTACGGCTTAGAGAGACGGTGTCGGGAGCCTTTTGCCGCTGGGGACGTTGATCCCAGTGCATTACATCCAGCGGCAAAAGGCTCCCGACACCCTCCAGCGTCAATCTTCGTCTACGTCTTCAGCGTCCCCATCCGTCGCCATATCAAGCTGCCGCATCTTCCGATAGAGATTCGAACGATGCAGCCCCAACCGCTTGGCTGCGTTGCTCATGTTGCCGCGAGCGGCGTCGATCGTCTTGCGAATGTAATGCTGCTGAAAGTCCCGCGTCGCGTCGGCCAGCGACCCTTCAAATTCCGCGAGTCGCTCAGCATCGGTGGCGCCTGACTCGATGAGCACCAGGTCATCGACTTCCACGACGTCGCCCGTGGTGAGATAGGCGAGCCGCTCAGCGAGATTGCGAAGCTCGCGCACGTTGCCTGGCCAGCTATGCGCGAGGAGCCGCTTGCGGGCGGCGGCCGAGAACTTCGGCGTCTTGCGTCCCATGTTCCGGCAGAACGTCTGCAGGAAATGGTCGGCCAGCTTGAGCACGTCTTCGCCGCGGTCGCGTAGCGGCGGGAGTTCGAGGCTCACGACGTTGAGCCGGAAGAAGAGATCTTCGCGGAACCGCTTTGCCCGCACCATCGCGGCGAGATCTTGATTCGTCGCCGCGAGGATGCGGACTTCGGTATGGATCGGCGTCGATCCGCCGACGCGGACGACCGTCTTGTCTTCCAGCACGCGCAGCAGCTTCGACTGCCCGCCGAGGCTCATGTCGCCGATCTCGTCGAGGAAGAGCGTGCCGCCCGAGGCAAGTTCGAACTTGCCAGGGCGCGATTCGCGGGCATCGGTGAACGCCCCCTTCTCGTGGCCGAACAGCTCGCTTTCCAGCAGCGATTCGGCGATCGCCGCGCAGTTCACCGCGATAAACGGTTGCTCGCGGCGGCGGCTGAGGTAATGAATCGAACGGGCGACCACTTCCTTGCCGGTGCCGTTGTCGCCGAGGATCAGAATCGCCAGGTCGGTGTCGGCGATGCGGCGGATCGTCGAGCGGACCGCTTCAACGGCGGGACTGTCGCCGATCAGTTGCAGCCCCTGGGCCGCTTCGGCGACGAGCTGCTGGTGCTTCGTGAGCAGTTCTTCGAACTCCTGCGTATTCTGCAGCGCGACCGCGGCGTGGGCGGCGAGTTCGATGAGCCCGCGTTCGTCGTCGTCGGTGAAGTGCCCATGCTTCTTGTTGAGGACCTCAAAGGCGCCGAGGCAGCGGCCTTTCGGAGCGAGCAGCGGCACGCAGAGGATCGTCCGGGTGGTGTAGCCGGTGGCGCGGTCGACTTCACGGTCGATCTCCTCGTCGCCGAGTCCGCCGCCGACGCGACGGGGTTGGCCGCTTTGAATCACTTGGCCGACGATGCCGGCGTCGTCGGGGATCCGGAGCTCGTTCCCCTTCACGCCGAGCGCGGGACGTCCCACAAGCTCATGCTTCGAACGATCCCATAGGAAAATGCTCGCCCGATCGGCTTGCAGCAATTCGGTCGCTGCTTCGGCCATCGCCTTGAGCAACGCCTCCATCGAATTGGTTTGTCGCCAGGCGTGGGTGATCTCGAGAATCGTTTCGAGACGCCGGATGCGGTGCTCGCGCCGTTGGCGGCCGAGGACGGATCGCTCGGCCGCTCCTAGCCCCTCGGCAAATTGCTTTAGCGTTGCATGGTCAGCAATGCCGCGGGCGACCAGGGCATAGCCTTCGCCCAACGGCGCGACCACCCACTCGCCGCCGACAACGACGGCATCGCGATCGAGGGAATCGGCCACGAGTTCGGAAGGAACCGTACGATCGCCGAGGCCGCTGGCAGCGTGGAGTTCCCATTTCGGTGGGTTGGCGTGGACGACGGCCAATGAACCGGCGGGGAGAAGCTCACGCGCCTCCGGCAGGACCTCGTCGAGGAGCCCTTTGAGCGTGTCGTGCCGGCCCGAACTGGCCAGCAGCAAGCGGAGAAGCGGGATTTGGTCGGTAGGGGATGCCACGGCGGTGTTCTCAAAAGAACGACAGTCGAAGTCCAAGAATGGGTCGACGTGAATGCAATTAAGTCAAAGTGACTAGAGTAAATGTATCATTGTGTGGACATTCTGGCAAGTGGTGTGTGTTCTGATTGAACGTATTTCGCCGCCCAACTCACCAAGTTGGGGGTAAACGCCCCCTTTCGCTAGCGCCAGGGGCGCTGTATTCTGCGCCCCTCTCTCGGCCTCGATTTACAGGCTGCCGCCGGCTCCGCGGTTCCGCTAGGGTCGGCTTTGACAAATTGGCCAGCGCTCAGGAGTTCTTATGGGAATGTTCAGCGGCAAGAAGGGACTCATCACCGGCGTCTTCAACGAGAAGTCGATCGCCTGGGCCATCGCTGAACTAATCATGCGAGAAGGGGGCGAATGCGCCTTCTCCTACATGCCCGACAAGGCGGACGATCCCCGTCAGAAGAATTTGGGTCGGATCCAAAAGCTGACCGAGGGGCTGTCGAACGCCAAGTTCCTGGCGCCGATGGACGCCACCAAGGACGACCAGATCGCCGAAGTAATGGCCCGCTGCGAGGCGGAACTCGGCAAAATCGACTTCCTGCTCCACTCGATCGCGTTCGCGCCGCCGGAAGATCTGCGTGGTGACACGGTGGCGACAAGCCGCGAGGGGTTCAAGGTCGCGATGGAGATCAGCGCCTACAGCCTGATCGCCCTAACCAACGCCGCTCGCGGCGTGATGAACGACGGGGCGAGCGTCTTGACGCTCACTTATTTCGGCGGCGAGAAGTGCGTCCCCGGCTACAACGTCATGGGGGTTTGCAAGGCTGCCCTCGACTCGATTGTGAAGTACCTGGCGTTCGATCTCGGCCCGCGCGGCATACGCGTCAATGCCCTGAGCGCCGGCCCGCTGCAAACGATCTCGGGGCGCGGGGCGGGCGTCGATCAGATGCTCACGCTCTACCAGGCCATGGCGCCGCTCGGGCGGAACATCACCCACGAAGAAGCCGGCAAGTGCGGCGCGTTTCTCCTTTCCGACATGTCATCGGGCGTGACCGCGGAGATTCTGCATCTCGACGCCGGTTACAACGCGATGGGTTCGCCAGGGCGAATGGTTGATCAGATCCGTGCGGCTCAACAAAGCGCCTAGCGACTCAGAGCGTCATTCTGAGCGAAGCGAAGAATCTAGCAGCTCGATAGTAGTGCTAAATCCTTCGCTGCGCTCAGGATGACTCGCGGCTGCACATTGCCGCAGTTCTTGCTGCTAGCACTGCTTCGCCGGAATTCTCATCCAATCGCTCTTTGCCATATTGCGGCGCTTGCGGTAAATTCTGCAAACCTTGACGGGTCGGAACACCCCGCTATCGTTGGCTGTCAGCCTACGATTTCGTCCCGTTGATTTCCGCCTTGACCCTCGATCGGCTTGCTCCGAGCAGTTCGGCCGGATGGATTCGGCCCGACAGTTGCTTACTCCGTGAGTCGCACGCGAATGTCGCCGCGTTGGTTTTGTTGCCAGCGACGGCGATGCAGGACAAGGATGGTCCTTTAATCGCAAAGGAAGAGCATGGACGCTCCCGTCTCTCGGCGCCTTCGTAGGCCCGCCCTTCATCGGTCTACACTGTTTACGGCGCTCGCCGCGCTGTTGTCTCTTGCGAACGTGACCCACGGCGCCGGCTATCGGACGGTCAACTTCACCGTCGACGCGCCGACGCCGCAGCTGGCTAAAGAGATCGGCGACTCGGCTGAAGTATGGCGTCGCGAATTGGCCGTCGAGTGGCTCGGCAAGGAACTGCCGCGGTGGAGCCAACCCTGCCCGATCAAGTCGATGGTCGCCCCCAATCTCGGCGCAGGCGGCGCGACGAGCTTCGTCTTCAACGCGGGCGAAGTCTACGACTGGCGGATGAACATTCAAGGCTCCCGCGAGCGCGTGCTCGACTCGGTGTTGCCGCACGAAATCACGCACACGATTTTTGCGACCCACTTTCGGCAACCTCTCCCCCGCTGGGCCGACGAAGGCGCCTGCACGACGGTCGAACATCAGAGCGAAATTCAGAAGCAAGAACGGATGCTGATCGACTTCCTGAAAACGAAGCGCGGCATCCCATTCGACGCGATGTTCGCCATGACGGAGTATCCCCAAGATGTGTTACCGCTGTACGCCCAGGGGCACTCGTTGGCCCAATTCCTGATTGCCCAACGCGGGAAGCAAGTCTTTTTGAACTTCCTCGCCGACGGCATGCGAACCAACGATTGGCGGCAGGCGATCATTGCTCACTATCAGTACGAGCACCTGTTGGCGCTGCAGAACTCCTGGATGGATTGGGTTCGCGCCGGCCGGCCGGCGATTCGTCCAGTTGGCGGCGCCATGCTCGCGTCGGCTCAGGTCGCCGCTCCAGCGCCTGTGCCAAGCAGTTCGTCCAGCGTTTCCGCGCCAAAGAGTCATGCCGCCGCCTCGCCGAGCGTCTATGGCGAGAACACCAACTGGTCGCCCGCTCGGCCCTCGCGGCCGGTGACCTCGACGGCCGGATATGAGCCACAGGCGTCGGCGCAGCCGATGCAAATGAGCGGCGGCCGCGAGGGCGTTTGGCGGTAGATCCGCTCAACGGAGGTCATTCTGAGCGGAGCGAAGAATCTGGAAGCTCGTTGGATGCGCCAGATCCTTCGCTTCACTCAGGATGACGCCATTGCTCACGCGACGCCGAAAAAGTACCGCGTCACGTGATAAAACACCGGCGCCGCAAAGCAAATTGAGTCGATGCGACTCAGCACCCCGCCGTGCCCCTCGACGAAGTTGCCGCTGGAGACTTCGCCCCGATCACGCTTGATCGCCGACATCGTCAGCGATCCCGCGGCGCCGGTCAGGGCGATCACCAGGGCCATCGCCGAAGTCTGCCACCAGTCCGGAAACGGCGAGGCCCATTGCAGCACGACGCCGAGCAGCGCCGTCGACGCGGCTCCTGCCAAGACTCCCTCCCATGACATCACCGGGTCGATCTTCTCGGCGATCAGATGCCGGCCGTAGACGCGGCTCCAGAACCATTCGAGCAGATCGGATGCCAGCACGATCGTGATGAAGAAGAACAGCATTCCCGCCGGGTAATACCGACTCGACTGCTCTTCAATCCGCAGATAGAGCAGCGCCGGGGCGTAGCTGAGGCAATAGACGCAAATCATCAGCGCGCACTGCACCTTCGCGATTCGCTCCAGGAAGCGATCGTAATCGCCGTACACGGCGGCGCGGGCGGCGATGAACAGGAAGGCGAACACCGGGATCAACACGCTGTAGAGTCCGTACTTGTCGAGATAGACCAGCAGGAACTGCATCGGCGTGAAGAAGAAAAAGACCCAAAACAGCGCGCGGTGATCGCCGATGCGCGTCGGCGTGAGCGTCACGAATTCGCGCAGGGCCCAGAACGCGATCGCCGCGAAGAGCAGCACCGTCAGCCCCGGCAGCAGAAACGCCAGCACAATGACGGCCGTGAAAAACCACCAGGCCTGAATCCGCGAATTGAACGATTCGATCGCGCGGCGGTCGAGCGCCGGCGACTCGCGCTTGCGGAGCCATTGGCCCACGAACGTGGCGACCCCCAACAGGAGCAGCACCGTTCCGACAAACACGATTAAATTAGCGTTCATTGTCAGACCTCCTTCAGGCGGAGGACCGCATCCCGGGCTCGATCGAGAAACTCAGGCTTCGGTTCGCTCGCCTCCAGCCACAACGGCGGGCCGAACGTCACCGACGACAGCAGCGGCACGGGCAGAAATTCCCCCCGCGGCAAAATGCGATTCATGTTGTTGATGTAAACGGGGATCAGTTCAAGATCGGGCCGCTTTTTCGCAAGATAGTAGAGCCCGCTCTTAAACTCCCCGACCGACTCGCCGCTGGAACGCCCCCCCTCGGGGAACATGATGATCGAATGCGTCCGGCCGATTTCGCGCACCATCAGGTCGACCGGGCTCTGGTGGACCTTGATCTCGGTCCGGTCGATGAGCATCGCGTTGAAGCTCTTGGCGAGCCGCGGCTTCAGCCAGCCGCGCGACCAGTAGTCCTTGGCGGCGACCGGCCGCGTGAGCCGCCGTACCGGCGTCGGCAGGGCCGACCAGACCAGGATCACGTCGAGGTGGCTGGTGTGGTTGGCGAAGTAAACCCGTTGGCAGGTATCGGGTTGCGATTCGACCCAGCGCACGCTGGCCCCGCTGATAGCGCGGGCGATCCAGGTGAGAAGGGTTTCGGTGATCATGCCAAGCGAGCGAGTTTAGGGAAGCTGTATGGTACTGGCGGCGGCGGGCGAGCGGAATGCACGCCGCCGCCGGCGTCTCTCCAGCAGCGCTACATCGTTCCTTTCGCGTTGCGGCGGGCGAAATAGCCGGCAATCGCCGTCGTCGAAGGCTGAACCGTGGCGGGCGTCGCGGCGGCAGCCGGATACATTTTCGCCGCGTAGATCTGCTCAATCAGCTGTTCGTAGCCTCGCACCATCGCGTCGAGCGACCAGCGGGCCTCGACGCGCCGGCGCCCC
>JBGSMO010000454.1:0-5437 GCA_041740115.1 Pirellulales bacterium | reverse complement strand
GTTCGCCCGTGCCCAAACGAGCAATTCGGATCGACGCCCCACCCCAACCGCTCCGCCACGAGGTCAGCGTCCCCGCGCTCCGCCGCCAACAGCAGCAACCGCTCAAACCGCCGCCGATGCTGCGGACTCTGCGCCATGTCGCGAAAATCGTCCATGCCGCCATGATAACCCGCCTGCAACTCGTCATTCTGAGCGCCGCTGGTCATTCTGAGCGAAGCGAAGAATCCGCCCCCCTTCTTCCCGCGGGGAGAAGGGCCGGGGATGAGGGCAAACCCTCGATCAAGCTCACCACATCCCCAACATGCAGGCGCGTCTTGCTGAAATGGGGCTCACTGAATGCCCTACTCCAAGTGCGAACGAATCGCCTGCCATTCCTGCCAGATATTGTCCGGATTCAATCGCGGCACCGGGAATTGGGAATCGAGCGACGCATAAAACTTCTCGGCCTGCGAAGCCGGCATCGCGATGCACTGGGCGCCATCGCGAACTTCCAAAACTTCTTCCTCCGTCAGGGGCGATCCTTTTTGGCGTTCGCGGCCCGCGAGAAGCATTGCCAACGGGTTGAGAAAGACGAGAACCTTCGGCTCTTCAGCCAGAGACCGTTCACGACGTTTTTTTAGCCAGCCAAACATAAGCGATGACTAATGAGTTCAGAAGAAAAGTCGGTTAGGTATACTTGCGTGCAAAACGAAGCCTCTAGGCCGATTACCTACGTTTCCCCCCAGCGTGAACGTGTGCAATCCAGATGCATGCCAAGCACACGCCCAAGAATGCCACACGCTCTCACGGCGTGGGTGCAGCGCGCCATGCTCTCACCCAAAAAGGCGTGAGCAAGCCGAAGCCAACCGGAGCCTGAGAGTACGCCAACATGCAGTTGCCGCCGAGAGGCAGGCCACCCGCCGCCAGGAAGCAGGCCGCCCGCCCGCTAAAACATTCGCTGAAGCTGGATATTGTATTCGAAGTCGAAACCACGATCGGGGCTATCGCGGATCGGGGCGACGAAGCCGTTGGTGACGACCCACGACCTGATCTCGGCCGACAGTCCGAGGGCGGCGTTGAGGACGTCGACGCGGTTAGCTTGATTGCCGATATCTAGGTCCAGTGGCAGTGTCTGGCCGACGTTGATCGTTTCGATGAGCGGGACGTCGACCAGGGTTGCGTCCTCAAGGGTCGTCGTGTAATGCAATTCCGCCAGCCCCGTGAGCCGTTGCAGCCAGTCGGCGCGCGGCTGGGTGAAGAGTTCGCGGCCCACGCCAAGGTTGAGCCGCATGAGCGTCTGCGGTTGGAGCTTGCCCTCAAAACCGGGGGCGATGTTGTAGGAAGCGACGCCGACCGGGTTTCGCGCCAGATCGGTGAAGATGTTGTCGTAGCCGCCGGCCGCGGTGAAGGAAGCCGGGTTGGCTGCCGCCTCGATTTGCAAGAAGCCTTGATGGAACCATTTGCGAGACGGGCCGGCATAGACCCACGCCAGGAACGGACTCAGGTACACGGTCTCATTCTCGAACTCGAACTGCGAGAAGCCGGCCGACTGGGCGAGGATGTTTGGCGCATTCGCGAAGGCAATTTCGGGAAACCCGACCAGTGCCAAAACCACGTCGACGTCGGACGCGGTCGGCAGCGTCGCCCCCAGGCCGCCGGAGAGGAGGAACCGGTCACGCTCGACCAGTTTTGCCTTAAGGATGATCGACAGATTGCCCGCTTCAAGTTGGGTTTCGCCTCCGGACCCGAGCGGCACGACGAGGTCGGCGGTCCCTTCGGGACCCGGCGGATCGACGACGATCGCCGAGACGAAATCGGACCGCAGCCGGGCCTCCAGCGGTGCGCGCAGCTCGACCGAAGCCATACCCTCCAAAAAGGTTCGTTCGTAGCCGGCGGTGAACTGATCGACATCGAACGAATCGGCGAACTGGAACAACCGCAGTTGGGCCGCGTTTTCGTAATGGCGATAGCTAAAGTAGGCGCGGTCGACGGGAATCGCAGTATTGTTCTCCGAGATGTTGAGTCGACTGCAAGACAGCGACGGATTCGACACCTCCCATTCGATGATGCCGTTCAATGCCAGACAGGTCCCTGCGTTCGTGTCGCCGATCATGAAAGGGATGCTGGCAAGCCCTAGCGCACTAGCGCCGCCGGACCGCGTCGTGGAGATCGACGATCGCGGACCAAGAGCGAACGAGCTCCCCCCCCTTCGCGGCGCGGCACGGCGCCCCCCGGCGCCAACGCCCGCCAACTCCTGTGCCGGCGTCACGGCCGGATCGAGCCAAGGGTCGGTGGCCAACAACTCGTCTGCCAGCATGGAGGGCGGGTCTTCCTGGTCGGCATACGACGCGGAGGACGCGACTGAGAGAACATCGCCTTCACCCAGCTCGTCGACGCCTTGGGCGCGCGGCGAGCCCGTTGTCAGCAGCGACGTGAACGCGCACGCGGTGAAAATTAACGAGAGCGTTGAGCTATTCACCTGTCGCGGCTCCGTGTGCACGATGTGAAGGTCGCGAGAGTGGTATCGATTGACGCCATTGCGGCGGTCGATTCGATTCAAGCAACTCGCACGGATTTCCGCCAGTTCGCGAGCCAGTCGTGCCGGCTGCGGCGACTTTGCCAGCGATTGCAACCCGCCGGATGCCACTGGCGTGTCGCCAGTGAGAGGCGTCGCTAGGGCTTGGTTGTCGATTGGCTCGCAGGCAGCCTGAAGAACAATGCCTCCTGCTGCCTGTCGTTAATGGAGCGATTTCCCCGTTCCCACACTCAGCATGACGAGCGTCGCCCATCCATCCCGGCGACAGCCCGCTACAGAGGGGTGGCCAAATCTCGATCTAGAAAATGGCCGCTCCATTCGCTATAGTGATCACATGTCCACATTCTGCGCCACCACTGCGCCCACGCATCATCCACCGGGAGAAGCCCACGCTGCGCCTGCCGCCCTCCCGCCAATAACAACTCGGGTACGCCCCCAACGGCTACCTGGGCGGCGCAGCCGCCAGAGGCTCCATCACCAGCAGCCCAATCGAAGAGACCTGTCGCCATGTCGCCTCGCGACAACTCAAAAGGCGACGCCCCACCTCCACCCCGCCCAACAACTTCGGCCTTCTGTCGCCAAAAACGCATCAGGCGACACCAGTCGACACGCGACAGCACGCCCTCGAAGGTGTCGGGAGCCTTTTGCCACTGGCGGCGACCAATGGCGTGGAAACTCCCCAGTGGCAAAAGGCTCCCGACACCCTCAACGTCACCACCCTCACCAAGTCCAGCAGCTGTCGATCGAATCAACACGCTCCATGTCTGCCAAAAACTATTGGCAGACATTGGCAGACACGGCAGAGTTGGCAGACATGGCACGCTTGGATTCCCTGCCGTCGCAGCGCCGCCTCCTCCGCAACCAAGTTGGCCAACCACTCTTGGCCAACTCGGCCCTCTCGGCCGACTCGGCCGACTCGCAAAAACCAGGCGTTCTCGTTCACTCCCGCCCTCAATTCTCCATTCGCGCCAATCCGCGTGATTCGCGGTCGGTTCCCCATCTTTCCACCCCTTCGAAAAGCTCAACCCGCCAGTTACCAACCGCCGACAGCATTTCGCCCCTCACCCTCACCCCCTAGAATGGCACGTTCGCTCCCAGCATCGAGCATCGAGTCACCAGCATCCGCCACGATCCGCTCCGGCCGGTCGTTGACCGGCGGCTACCAGTAACCAGCATCCAGCATCCAGCAACTGCCCATGGGCCTGTTCGACAAATTCAAACGCGGTCTCACCAAGACCGTCAAGATTCTCAACACCGACGTCCGCGACCTCTTCAAGAGCGAGGGGCGGCTGATCGATGACGAGTTTCTCGATGAGATGCGGGCGATCCTGTTCAAGACCGACATGGGCTTCGTCTCGGCCGAGGAGATTGTGGCCGAGGTCGCCAAGAACTTCCGCGGCCGCGTGGTGCAGTTGGAAGACGTCGTGCGGACCTGGAAGGCGAAGCTCGGCGAGTTGATGCGGCAGGACGCCTCGCCGATTCGGTTTGCCGCGAGCGGGCCAACGGTGATCATGGTCTGCGGCGTCAACGGCGCCGGGAAGACGACCTCGATCGCCAAGCTCGCCGCGATGTTCAAGTCGGAGGGGAAAAGCGTCCTGCTGGGGGCGGGCGATACGTTCCGTGCGGCGGCGGTCGAGCAGCTGACGATCTGGTCGCAGCGGCTGGGGGCCGAGATCGTTACCGGCGATCCGGGCGCCCATCCCGCGTCGGTCGCCTATCGAGCCGTCGAGCAGGCGGTCGCGAAGGGGATCGACGTGTGTATCGTCGACACGGCCGGCCGACTGCAGACGCAGAAGAACCTGATGGCCGAGCTGACGAAGATTCAAACCTCGATCCGCAAGCTGGTTCCCGAGGCGCCGCACGAGGTGCTGCTGGTGCTCGACGCCACGACCGGCCAGAACGGCGTGAGCCAGGCGGCAAACTTTACCCAGTCGGTCGACTGCACAGGCATCGTGCTGGCGAAGCTCGACGGCACCGCGAAGGGCGGGGTCGTCGTGGCGATACGCCAACAGGTCGGCTTACCGGTGAAGTATATCGGCGTCGGCGAAAGGGCTGAGGATTTGGCCCTGTTCCAGCCGGAGGAGTTCGTCGACGCCTTGTTCGCCGACATCGAAGCGAAGGCCCCCGGCGTCGCTAGCTAGTCAAGTTTTGTTAGCGTCATTCTGAGCGGAGCGAAGAATCTGGAAGCTCGTTGGAGACGCCAGATCCTTCGCTCCGCTCAGGATGACAGATGCTATGCATCACCATTCGCCCCGGCATACGTTCGCTACAAACGATAAGGTTTCACGCGCGCATCGCTGCGACTCGCCGCAACGCGAGCGTTCGGCTCGGTTTGGCGGATCGTCACGGTCGATACGAGTTTCTAGCGGCCCATCCATCCCACCTTGCCGCTCCCCGCCGCGAGTCGATCCCACCTTCGGAGGTCCCTCCATGCGTAAGCGCACGCTAGCGATTTTCACCGCCGCGACGATGTCGTACGGCCCGTTGGCCTTCGGCACGACGCCCGGTTCGATCGAACAAGTGGCGTTTAAGAACGACGCTTACTACCGCCAAGGCGACGAGTTCCTCGTTTCCACCCCGGTGACGACCGCGAGCGCGAGCAGCGCGGTCGACTGCTGCGAACCAGCCTGCGACGACCCCTGCTGCAGCGACGACGTCGCTTGCGGCGACGGGTGCGCGGCGGGCGGGCTGTTCAGCGGCTGCGGCCTGGCCGGACCGATTGAAGGGTTCTCGCTGGCCTCGATGATGGGGCTGGAAGACTCGTCGATCGAAGTCGGCGGCTGGACGAACATCGCCTACTACAACAAGAACATCCCGCTGTCGCAGAACTTCGACGACCTGTTGTCGTTCGACGACATCCCGGATCACGCGAACCTCGCGCAACAGTGGTTCTACATCGGCAAAGTCGCCGACGGCTCCGCC
>JBGSMO010000051.1:0-5878 GCA_041740115.1 Pirellulales bacterium | reverse complement strand
GGCCTGGTCGGCGTGGCGCCGGCCGTCGACGCTCGCGGGGCGGCGCGGCTGGGCGAGTGGCTCGATCGAGGCTACGCCGGCGAGATGCGTTACCTTCACGACCGGCGCGAGGCGTATGCCCATCCGCGGCATGTGCTCGAAGGCGTGCGCAGCGTCGTGATGCTGGGGCTGCATTACCGCACGGCCGATCCGGCGCCTGTGGAAGCGGGACAGGGAAGAGTCGCCCGCTACGCTTGGGGGACTGCTGATTATCACGATCTCATCCGCGAGCGGTTGCATGAGTTGGCCGATCATTTGCGGCAACTCGTGCCGACGGCGACGACGCGCGGGATTGTCGACACGGCGCCGCTGCTGGAGCGGGAGTACGCGCAGCTTGCGGGGCTGGGTTGGGTCGGCAAGAACACGCTGCTGCTAAGCCGCGAAGCGGGGAGCTACTTTTTCTTGGCGGCGCTGCTAACCGACGTGGAACTGGAGTACGACGCGCCGCATGAGAGCGATCACTGCGGCACCTGCACGGCGTGCCTCGACGCTTGTCCAACCGATGCGTTCCCGCAGGCGGGCGTTCTCAATGCGTCGCGCTGCATCAGTTATCTCACGATTGAAGTTCGCGACCATATCCCGGCCGAATTGCGGAGCGGGGTTGGCGATTGGCTCTTCGGGTGCGACGTCTGCCAGGAGGTTTGTCCTTGGAATCGCTTCGCGCCGGTGAGCGAGATCGCGGAACTGCAGCCGCTGGAGTCGATGAACCCCGTCGAGCTCGTTGAATTGTTTTCGCTCACCGACGACGACTTTCGCCGGCGGTTTCGGAAGACGCCGCTATGGCGGCCGCATCGTGACGGACTGCTGCGGAATGCGGCCATTGTGTTGGGGAACCAGGGTGAGGCGTCGGCGCTGCCGGCTTTGGCGATAGGGTTGAACGATGGTGCGCCGCTGGTGCGGGCCGCGGCAGCATGGGCGATTGGTCGGATTGCGGCGGCGCATGGAAAATCCGGTGCACGACGTTTGTTGGCGACACGGGCGGAGATTGAGGAAGATCCAGCGGTGCGGACCGAGATCACCGCGGCGCTACAGGAGATTGATATCTCATCGAGAAAACATGCCGATGGAGTTTGCTGAATGAGCCCCACAATGGGCGACATAATGTAGCCAGGGGCGCGAGCCCCGGGTGTGGTTCGCGTGATCATTCCGTAGCCCTGAAGGGGCGACATTGGCAATGCATAAGAAGTGTCGCCCCTCCGGGGCTTGATGGCGACAACTTCGAGCTAACCAGGGGCTCGCGCCCCTGGCTACACGACGCCGCTCCTCCGGAGCTCAGAGAGAACTGCAACTCTGGCTTGCCATGCCGGCGAGACGGCCACGCTTGACGCCGCCGCCGGCAGCCGAAGAATGGACCTTCCAGCCTCACGATGATGAATCCCGCCGTCGCCCACCCGCTGAAGACCCTTCGCCTCGGAAACGTCGAGCTCGACTTCCCGGTGGTGCAGGCTGCGCTGAGCGGTTACAGCGACACGGCGATGCGGGTGATCGCCCGGCGGCTCGGCGCGAGCTACACCCTCTGCGAGGTGATGCTCGACTACTTCATTATGCAGGTGAGCGATCGGCCGCGCAACAGTCACCTGATGAACGTCGCCGACGAGGAACATCCCGCCGGCGGGCAGCTGATGGGCGCGGAGCCGGAGCAGTTCGGGCCGGCGGCGCGAAAGCTGGTCGACAAAGGGTTCGACGTCATCGACATCAACTTTGGTTGTCCGGTGAAGAAGGTGCTTGGCCGTTGCCGGGGCGGTTTTCATCTGAGTCAGCCGAACGTCGCGCTCGAGATCGTGAGCCGCGTGCGCGACGCCGTGCCGGCGCACATCCCGGTGACGCTGAAGATGCGGCGCGGCATCGACGACAGCGCCGAAAGCCGCGAGAAGTTTTTTGAGATCTTCGACGGGGCGTACGAGCGCGGCGTCGTGGCGATTACCGTCCATGGCCGGACCGTGATGCAGCGCTACGACGGGCCGTCGCGGTGGGAGTTTCTGCGGGAACTGAAGGCGTACGCGGGAGACCGCGTCGTCCTCGGCAGCGGCGACTTGTTCAACGCGCAGGCCTGCCTCGACATGATCGAATACACCGGCGTCGATGGCGTCACGGCAGCGCGGGGCTGCATTGGGAATCCGTGGATCTTTCAGCAGGCGCGAGCGTTGGCCTCGGGTCTGCCGATGCCGGCGCCGCCGACGCTGTTCGAGCAACGCGACGTGATCGCCGAGCATTACCGGCTGGCCGAGGAATTGTACGGCGCCGAGCGCTGCATCCCGACGATGCGGAAGTTCGGGATCAAGTATTCGCAGCTTCATCCGCAGCATGTGGAAGTGAGGGCCGCTTTTGGCACGGTGAAGCAAGTCGGCGGGTGGCGCGACGTGCTGGCAAAGTGGTACAAGGTGGACGCGCCCGGGGTGCATCCGGCGATTGAGGAGCCGAATCCGCTGGCGTCGGCGGAGTGAACCTGCGGGGGGTCTTGATTGTCTTCGTTGAACCGCTTGCGCGGCGAGTTTTTTGAAGAAATACTTAAACACAGAGGACACGGAGAGCACAGAGAAGAAATGCGGAGTTGACAATCTCTCCCGTTTTCTCTGTGTCCTCTGTGCTCTCTGTGTTAAAGCATTCTCGCCATTGCAGTCAACTAGGTAGCGGAACCAGGTCCTGCATGTGCAAATTGGAATGGCGTTAGGCGAATCCATGTCGAACGGAAGCGAAGCGAATCAAACGTGGTGGACGCGGCCCGCTGGCGTGCGCGACGTGCTGCAGATCGCGCTGCCAATGGTGGTGACGACGCTGTCATGGACGTTGATGAACTTCATCGACTCCGCGATCCTGATGCGCGTCTCCGGGTCGGCGATGTCGGCGGCCTACTTGGCCGGCATCATCTGGTTTGCAGCGCTAAGCCTGTTCTGGGGCATTTGTTCTTATAGCAGCACGTTCGTGGCGCAATTCTACGGCGACGATCAGCCGAAGAAGATCGGTCCCGCCGTGTGGCAAGGCGTGTGGCTCGCACTCTCATTCTCACTCTTGGTGCCGATCGCCCAGGCGCTGGCGCCGTCGCTCTTCGCCCTGTTCGACCATGAAGCCGAGCTAGCCCGGCTGGAGACGATCTTCTTTCAGATTCTCTGTTACGGCGCTCCGGGCATGTTGATGGCACAGTCGCTGGAGTGTTTTTACAGCGGCCGCGGCAAGACGTGGGTCGTGATGGTCGTCGACGCCGGCGCTGTGGTGATTAATCTCATTCTGGCCTGCGTGTTGGTGCTGGGCTGGGGCGTTGAGTCGTGGGGCGTCGCGGGCGCTGCGTGGGCGACAGTGCTGGCTCAATGGTGCCGCGCTGTGATGTACGCGGGGTTGGCGCTCATGCCGGACAACCGCGCCGCGTACAACACGTCCGACATTAAGCCTGATGCTCAGCTCTTGCGCCGGATGATTCGCTTTGGCGGACCGAGCGGCGTGCAGATGATGCTCGACATCAGCGGCTTCGCGATCTTCATGATGTTTGTCGCAGAGATTGGCGCGGCCGAGGCGGAAGCGACGAGTCTGGCGTTTCGGATCAGCCAGGTGGCGTTCATGCCGGTGTGGGGCTTCGGCATGGCGACCGCGGTGCTGGTGGGGCAGAAACTGGGCGAGGACCGGCCTGATCTTGCCGTGCGCGCCGCGCGGACGACGCTCTCGCTCAGCCTGGTCTATATGGGCGTGATCTCGCTAGTGTTCGTCCTGGCGCCGCGACTGTTCCTGCAGACGTTTTTCACGCATGGCGAAGCCCCGGCGGCGACGGCGAGCATTCCCGCTGGCGTCGACGTCGAGGCGATGACGAGTTATCTCATGCGGTTCGTCGCCGCCTACAACATGTTCGACGCCGCGGTGATCATTTTCGTCAGCGTCCTGCGCGGGGCGGGCGATACGCGGTTCGTGATGTTCGTGAGCTGTTTCATGTCGATCCTCATGGCGATCGGCACCTACATCGGCGTCCATGTGCTCGATTTCAGCGTTTATGGCGCTTGGTGGTTTATCGCGATCTGGGTTGGCGCGCTCGCCGTGATTTATGTGGCGAGGTATCGCACGGGCAAGTGGCAGGCGATGCGGGTGATTGACCAGATTCATCACGCGCACGGGGCTTCGCCGGTGAAGAGGGCTGAGTCGTTGCCGGATGAGATGGACGAGATGGAGCCGGCGGGCGTGAATTGAGGCCGGTTTTCATTTCAGCCCCTGGCTCCGCCAGGGGGTAGCGCATCGCGGGACGACGCCTACCTGCATGGTGACCGACCCCCGGGCGGAGTTCGGGGCTGCAAGCGATGCGCTACCGCAGGATGCGCGGGACGATGCCGCGGAGGCGATCGCTGATTCCCTTTTCCACTTCGGCGTCCTTAGGAGTCGGAGCCACGTCGGTCGGCTTCGAGGCGACGCTGGCGACCGACGCTTGTTCGACGAAGAGCCGCGGCCAATAGCCGTCGATCAGGCGTTGGCAATCCATCAGTTGCCCTTCTTCGAGCGCCGTCTTCGCCGCGTAGAGACGCTTGGAAATTTGATAGCGCTGTTCCTTCGAGAACCGCAGGTCGTAGAGCCGGACATCGTCGATCCAGGCTTCGCCTTGGCCGACGAGGTGGAATTGAATCCGCATCTGTCCGCTGCTGGCGAGCGGCAGGTCGTCGACGGCGAACTCGTATTCTTGCCAATCGCCGCTGACGGGGCGCTGGGCGCCGAGCGCGACGTAACGCTGACGGGTGGCGCCCGCGGATTGGTATTCGAACCAAGCGTAGAGTTGCGACCCCGGCTGCAGACCAGCGCCGCGGACGCGCGTGCGGACCGTCATTTGGCCGGTCGACGGGATGGAAAAGAGATGGCTCTGCACGGCAACGCCGAGGGCGTCTTCGCTTTTCAAGTGGAGCGAGCGCCCCGTCACCGGCGACGTTTCCGCGGCAAGGTCGACGCTGCCGGCGGAACCGATGCGCGGCTGCCACCCGAGCATCTGGCCGGCGTCGCCGACCAACTCGAAGTCGGGGTTTTGCAGTTCGCAGTAGGGGCGTTCGACTTCAAGGTTCGCCATCCGCTGCTCGAACGCGGCGACCTGGCGCGCCAGCGCCGCTTGAGCTGCTGGGTCGAGCTTGGGCGTCCACGCGCCAATCTTCACGACTCGCGACGAGAACCGCCTGGCTTGAATGCCGAAGGGCGGCAACGTTAGCGACCAACTCTTGGGACCGTCGGCCAACGTGCCGCTCATCTGCGGGTCGGCCGAGGCCTTGGCGGCGTCGATGCTGGGATCGAGTCCGAGCTTTCGCCACACCATTGTGCCGTCGGCTTCTAGCGGAATTGCGAGTTCCACCGGCCACGGCGATTCGTTGATCAGGCAGACGGTCGTCGATTCGGCTTCGCGATAGATGCGCATCGTGACCGGCTGACGGCGTTCGGTCCGAACCTCGCCAATTGTGGCGGGGATTTCTTGAAAGACGCGTAGCGCATCGCGATGGAGGTCGTTGTCGGCGAGTGGAAACAGCTCGCCGCCGATCACAGCAACCGCGAAGTCGCGTGCCGTGAGCGCTGCGGCCAAACCGCGTAACGCGGCGTCGCCGGTCGGCAGCGAGGCGGCGGCAAGCGATAAGCGAGTCCGATCGGCGCCGAACGGACTTTGCGCGTCGAAGCTGGGAAGCTTCAATCGCGAGGCGACGTGAAAGAGTTCCTCTCCGCAAGTCGCGTGAAGGGCGAATAGCTGGTCGAGTTCGGAGGATTGATTGACGCGCAGGTCGGCGGCGGAGGCGTCGACCGATTCCTCAGCGCTGAGGCGGCGGGGGCGGAGTACGGAGATGCCGGGGCTCGCCGCGAGTTGCGCCAGGTCGAGGCCCGTTTCGGCAATCACCTC
>JBGSMO010000423.1:0-1823 GCA_041740115.1 Pirellulales bacterium | reverse complement strand
CGACGCCTGCCGTTCATGCCACGGCTCCAGCGGTTCACAGCGTGATGCAAGCCGCGGCGTGGGAGGATGCCGGTCAAGCGACTCCCTTGGCAGCCGCTCCGGTGACGCCGGAAGGTCCCCACAGCGTGATCGTCCGTCGCGACGCCGAGCGCGTTGCCCAAGCAGGCGATCCCTTCGATCCCTTCGACGCCGAAATGCCGTCGACCGAGTCGGTCGCCGCCCCCGCCGCTCCGCAGCCTGCCTACGATCCCTTCGACGATCCGTCGACCGAAGAGGCGGAGCCGCCGATCGCTCCGAATTCCTTCCCAGCCCCGAGCCTCGAAGAAGCGTTCGAGGAACCGACCATCGAACAGCCGTCGGTCAACGATCCGCCGACCGTTGCAGAGGAGTCGACTCCTATCGAGCAACTCGAACAAGCCAAACAGGCGATCGACCGTGAGATGTTGCGTCGCGAAACGGAACGGGGGCTCGACGAGGAGCTCGCCGTTCCTGAAGCGAACGCTGAAATCGAAGCTGCGCCGCCAGTCCTCGAAGAACAGTCCGAGATGGCTGACGAGATCGTGGCGCCGACCGAACCCGACATGGATGCCGAGGAGTCGGTCGTTGAAGAAACGGAAGAGTACCAACTTCCGGAAAGCGACGACGCTGAGCTGCAATACGGCGGCGAAGTCGAACCGCTGCCGCCGCCGACGCCCGAGCAGTTGGAATTGCGTCGTGAACAAATTGAAAAGGAGCGGCTCCAAGCCCTCGCAGAGTGCGACAAGCTGTACGCCGCCGTCCGCGCCGACAGCATCAAGGACATCAGCCTCGACATCCGTCAGCAAGGGACGGCTGGCGTCGACTTTCCGTTCGAATGCGAAGGCCGCCGTCCGCCGTTCCAGCCGCGCAACTGGTCGCCGGTCACGTACATGTGGAAGGCCTCGGGCCTCTGCAGCAAGCCTCTCTACTTCGAGCAAGTCCAACTGGAACGCTACGGCCACGATTGGGGTCCGGTGCTGCAGCCGTTCGTCTCGGGCGCCCACTTCTTCGGGACGATTCCGATCCTCCCGTACAAGATGGGCCTGCAGACGCCGAACGAGTGCGACTACTCGCTCGGCTACTATCGACCGGGAAGTTGCGCTCCCTACATGATCGAACCGCTCGGCTTCACCTGGCGGGCCGCCGCCTTCCAAGCCGGCGCCGTCACCGGAGCGGCGTTCGCGATTCCGTAGCAGTAACCGCCGCGGTAGCCGCCGGTCAACGACCGGCCGGAGCGGCGGTCGAGGGATTTATGATTTAGGATGTATGATTTCTGATTTGAAACAAGCGATGAAGCGCCTTGCTCGCCAGCACATCATAAATCAGAAATCCTAAATCATAAATCTACTAGCTTCGCTCCGGCGGCTCGTTGAGCCGCGGCTACTTGATGCGATAAACTGACGGCATGACGCCGCCAGTTCTCACCCGCGAACAAGTCCGCCGCGTCGATG
Organism: Pirellulales bacterium; assembly: GCA_041740115.1. GTDB lineage: Bacteria > Planctomycetota > Planctomycetia > Pirellulales > Lacipirellulaceae > Lacipirellula. Next base: position 354 of record JBGSMO010000423.1, on the reverse strand, counting down.
CGCTCGCCATCGAGCGCTACGGCATGTCGGGCCTCGTGCTGATGGAAAACGCCGGCCGCGGCGCCGTCGACGCGCTGCTGGCGTTCGATCCGTCGGTGCTGGACGAAGCTCCGCGGTCCAATCCCCAAGTCGTCATCCTTTGCGGCAAAGGGAACAACGCCGGCGACGGCTTCGTCATCGCGCGGCATCTTGAGATCCGCGGCGTCGCCGTGCGCGTGCTGCTGCTCGCGCCGCCCGACAATCTCACGGGCGACGCCGAAGCCAACTTCGCGATCCTGCAGCACACCGACGTGCCGATCGTCGACGTTTCGTCGGGGCCGCTCGAAGCCCAACTCACGCAACGCGCCGCCGGCG
>JBGSMO010000374.1:0-8606 GCA_041740115.1 Pirellulales bacterium | reverse complement strand
GTTCGCCGGCGTCGTCACATGGCGCGCCGACGACGCCCGCCTTGCCGGCAGTATTCAGGGCCGCCTCGACGGCGTCGACCTCGCCGGGGTTCTCCCCCAGAACTCGCCTCACATCCTCACCGGCAGAGCAGTGGTCGAACTCACCGACTGCCACTGGCAAGGCGAGCAGTTCCAACGTCTCGCCGGCACGCTCACGTCCACCGACGCCGCGGCAAACGGCTCGCTGCTCATTGCCGCCCGCGTGTATCTCGACGGCCCAATCGGCGATGCGTTCAAGGAACTGCAGGCCGCCGCCGTTCGCGTCACGTTGCGGCAACCGGCCACCGCGGAAGACGCCGCCGTCATGGCCGCGATCTACAGACTCAACCATCTCGCCTGCCGCTTCACTATCGACGCCGCCGGCCTCGCCATCGAGCCCCACATCCCCGCCGCCTCGACCCTCCCGGCCGGTGTACTCGCGGCGTATGAAGACAAAACAGTCCTCTCTTGTCGCTCGCCCGAAGCCCCCCCACTCCCGGCCGTCGCCTGGCTCCAATTCATCGCCAGCCCCACCGGTCCCTATTGGATGCCTGTCACGCCAGCCACCCTCGAAATCGCCCGCCGCTTGCCCTCGCCGCAATAGCCTCGCTGTCACGGCGCCGATGGCTTTCTAAGTTCAGGCTCCGCAGAGAGGGCGAGGCTCCCCCCGAGCCGCCGCTAGAGGGGGAGCGCATTACAATGTCGCGGTCCAACTAGTTGCGTTCATGCGCAATTTCATCCACGCTACGGACCCAGTTGCGGATGCCTTACAGAAAAAATGGCATTTCCGCTCCATTTCTTCACGGCAACTTTACGGCAACTACTTGCAAGTCGTTGAGCCTGCTTTCCGTGGAGGCTAGATGCGCAAACCCCCCAACAATTTGCGATTGGGGCCTGTTCGAAAATTGATTTTTTCCCTGTAACTGGTACGCTGAATGTCGCCCATTTTTCCTCGCGTCAACACAGCGGCTATCTTCGAGTCTGCGAACCGCCAACGTCTTTCCAGATTCGCCAGCCGTGCGAACCTGAAGTTCGCCGTCGCGACCAATGTTCGAGTCGTCCATCAAGGGGTTCACCATGAAGCGCATCGTTCCGTTCCTGTCCGTTTCCCTCGCATGCGCATTGGGCTTTGCGCCGCTCGCCTTCGCCGAGGCCCCGATTCCCACCGACCCTAGCGGCAACGCAGGCGGCGGCCTCCCGGGGCAATATCCTCTTTCCGTCTCCGGCGCCAACGTCAACGCCGCGCCCGGGATCAATAGCGAACTAGGCGGCGGCGGATCAAACGATTTGCTCGTCTCCCTTCCCGCCTCAGGTCCTTTGAAGTGGACCGACTCTCGCCATAACGAAGGCGATATCGCGCTGCTGATCAGTCCCTTCGATCCCAATGATTCGAGCTACTATCCGCCTAATTCGCACCTCGAGTACAAGCCGTTGGCCGATGGTCAACCATTCGCCAATACGACGCTCGCCTGGCGCGTCAATCTTTTCCGCGGCGCGCTGCTTGCCAGCGTCCGCACTAACGGCGTCAACAACGGCGACACGGCTGACGGCAGTCCGGTCGGCACGACCCACGGCATCGCCTACTTCAACAGCAGCTTCGGCCAAGGCTGGGGTTTTAATATGAACGACGGCGAGTTCAAAAACGGTGGCGCCGGCTCCGTCGATCTCCAGATCGGCATCGCCGGCTCCGACGGCGGACGCGGCGAAGCCGTCGTCAATACTGCCGCTGCCTTTTTCCCCTATGAACAAGGCTGGACTGGAGCCTGGGTCAACGGCGACGTCGATGATGGCCCCGGCTCGTTCGTTGCATCGTCCCCAGGTCTCGACGCGGCGACGGTCGTCAATTGGTCCGGCAGCATGGCGACGGTGACGCTTCCCGGCGTCAACTCCGCCAACGACGGCATGTTGTTCGTCGCCCCGACCGACGACGGCAACTCCAGCGACATCGCCGCCGCGACTCCCGTCGCCGGCGGCTGGAAGGTTGCCGTCCGCGAAGATGAAAACGACGACACGAGCGGCAATACCGTCAACTTCAGCGGCGACAACTCCTTCCAATTCCTCTACGTCCCGTACACCGCCGGCGGACTCGTCGGCGGACACATTAACGGCAACACCGGAGCGGCGATCAAATCGGCCGGCGACGCCCAGTTTGACCTCACTCGCACGAGCGAGGGCCAATACAGCCTTAGCGTCTACAACGCCGATGGCGTGACGAAGAAGAACGGCGACGCCGGCATGATCGTCCTCTCCGTCGCCGGCACGATTCCGACCGACGGGACCTTGCCCGATCGCACGTTCCTCTCCTATCAGTTCGACGCCGGCTCGGGCAACTTCATCATCCAGTCGCGCGAAGTGGCGTCGCTCTTCGGCGGAACCGAGAACCAGTTCGGCAACGACCTCGCGCTCCGCGACAGCGACTTCTACTTTGCATGGGTCGACTTCGCCAACCCGTTGACCCCCACGACCCCCATTCCGGGCGACTTCGATAAGGATAGCGACGTCGACGGCGACGACCTGATTCTCTGGAAAGGCGCCTTCGGCCAGACAGCCATCGGCGACGCCGACAGCGACGGCGATTCCGACGGGGCCGACTTCCTCGTCTGGCAGCGTAACTTCGCCCCCGGCGCACCTGCCGCGGCCGCCGTTCCCGAGCCAGCCGCCGTTGGCCTAGCCGTACTCGGCGCCGCTGCTCTGCTGGCAATCAGAAAGCGCAACGCCTAACCGGCGAACGGTAACAAACATCGCCGTCAGGCGATCGGAGCTAAAGCGGAGTGACGTGGACTGGCGCTTGGGGGCAAGGCCAGTCGCGTCGCTCCGCTTTTTTGTTGCGCTCAGCAGCCGGGAGTTAACGACCCGCCGGAGCGGCGACAAAGACGAACCACCAAGACACGAAGGACGCCAAGACGTACGAAGGAAGAAAAGAAAAAAATGATCAGGGAGAGCAGGTTTCGTCGCCTGGTTAGGCCAATCGCCATGACCACCCGCGCAATAGCCTATCATTCTGAGCGCAGCAAAGAATCTAGAGTCTCGCCCAACTTGCTGAATTCATCGCCTTGTTCAAGCTGACCCGCGATACGCAGATTAAAAAGCGACGCCAGCGGCCAATCCGCCAGCGACGCTAGCGCAGCATCGCGACTCGACGCACGTTTCGCCCGGTGATGCGGAATCTCTGCAGCGTCGTCCGCACGGACGATCGCCTGCGCCGCCGCCGACCGCGCGCGCGAATCTTCAATCCCAAACGCCCCCTGCGCCAGCGCAATCAAACTTCGACTACCAGCCGCTCGCGGCTTAGCGAAGAACTCATCAACTGCGACCGCGCCTTCCGCCGCAGCCAAACTGACCGGGGCGAACTGCTCAACCTCCGCCCTTTCCACAACCGCCACGCTCATCGCCGCCGAAACCGCTGCGTCCGTCGCCACGCCGCCCCCCAAACTCCCCTCCCCAAAATGCTCCGCCCACACGGAGAGGTCTCCCGTATCAACCGCCCCGCTCCCATCCCCATCCGCACCCGACCCCGCCGGCGTCGCCATGCCGCCAAATCCGCGTTGCCAGGCCAGGAAGTCGGCTCCGTCGACGACGCTGTTCGAGTCGTAGTCGCCGGGCTGCGTCGGAGCGGGCTGTTCGGAAATCCAGAGCTCGGCCCCATATCGATTGGTCGTCGCGACTGCCACCAGCCGATCATTAATCACTTTCAGCGAGTCGGCTCCGCTCAAGCTGCTGCGATAGTCATTGGTGAAATCCTTCACCAGTTCGGTGCCAGCGTACGTCCCGTCGGTTCTCCACAATTCCATGCCATGCGTTTGGTCGAACTTCGTGAAGTAAAGATGATCTCCCCACATGGTGAAATTGCCGAGCGGAGCTGAGTAAACCAATATGGACGTCCCTGCCTCCGTGCCGTCGGTCCTCCAAAGAGTGGCAGGGTAGCCGTTGGACCAACTCGTTTCGACGACAAACGCGGTCGCTCCAATCTTGCCGACCGCCATCAGCGACAAGGTGGACGTATACGCGGAAAATTTCGGCAATTTCACGGTCCCCGCTTCCGTGCCGTCGCTCTTCCAGAGACCTCCGTCGGTGTGTTCTTTACTGGTGCTAAAGTACAATTCGCCATTGTCGTTGGCGAATCCGCGAGGCCAGGAGCCGTTCGGCCCCGGCACAATGTCCTTCACCAGGAGCGTTCCCGCCTCCGTTCCATCGCTCCTCCATAGCTCGCCGTTCGAATTGCTGTCCCAGGCGCTGAAGTAGAGGACGCCTCCGACGTTGGTTAGCTGCGATGCGATCGACCCACTGGGACCGGGAAAGATATCCTTGACCTGCACTGTCCCATTTTCGGATCCGTCGCTTCTCCAAAGTTCGCCTCCCGTGACTCCGTCGTTTGCCGAGAAATAGAGGACGCCGCCGACGTTCACCAGGTTGCCCGGCGATGAACTGGCTGGACCATTAGCGATGTCCTTGACTCGCACCGTTCCCGCTTCCGTGCCGTCGCTCATCCACAGTTCGACGCCCGCCACGCCGTCGTTCGCCGAGAAGTAGAGCGTTCCGTTAACGTTGACCAAGGATTGCAGGCTCGCGCCGCCGGGGCCGGCGACGATGTCTCGAACGAGCGTGGTTCCTTCCGCCGTCCCGTTGCTTTTCCAGAGTTCGACGCCCGAGACGCCGTCGTCCGCAGTAAAGAACAGCGTCCCGCCAACCTCGGTGAGATTGCTGATGAGCGAACTTTCCAGTCCGGGACGAATGTCCTTGACCAGTTGCGTGCTTGCCGCATCCCCGCCGCTGGTCCACAGTTCTTCGCCGACGGCGCCATTGTCGGCTGTGAAGAAAATGGCGCCGGCGACGTTGGTGACCAAGCTTGGAGTCGAGTCCGCCGTCGCCGGCAGGATGTCCTTAATGAGCGCGGTCCCCGCCTCCGTGCCGTCGGTTTTCCACAGTTCAAATCCATGGGCGTGGTCCGAGGCTGTGAATATCGCGCCTCCGTTGAACTCTGTCAGCAGGCGCGGATAGGAGCCTCTGCCTCCTTCAGCAATGTCTTTGATGCGATACGTTCCCGCTTCCGTCCCATCGCTCGTCCAAAGCTCGCTGGGCTCGCCGACAGCGGCGCTGAAATACAACTTGCCTCCGACGTTCGTTAAGTGGGCATTCGGTTGAGAACCGTATCCTATAGCGGCTTTCACGAGAACAGTGCCGTCCGTCGTACCGTCGGTTTTCCAGAGATCCGTTCCAGCGGGACCAGACACGGCGAAATAAACGACGCCATTAACGTTCGTGAACCCAAAGGGCGCCGACGAGTTAGGGCCGGAACCCCATGGCGACGTATAGCCGCCCGGCCGAATGTCTTTCAGCAGCACGGTCCCCTCTGCAGTTCCGTCGGTTCTCCATAGCTCTTCTCCGTGCTCCGGATCGCTCGCCGCAAAGACGATAGTTTCGCCGATGCTCGCCGCCGAGACGAGGGAAGGATACAAGGTCTTCGGCTTGACGTTGCTGACAAGAACGGTGCCCTCGACGGTCCCGTCCGTCTTCCACACCCCGAAGCCCGAGGCGCCGTCGTTGGCTGCGAAATAGGTTGTTGCCCCAGTGCTCGTGAGTACTCGCGGATTTTCGCGATACGAAAGATTGCTAAGATCTTTCAATCGAAAAGTCCCAGAACCTGTCCCGTCGCTTCTCCACAGGTCGGCGTCCTCGGTGAAGAGAAGTAGTTCTCCTACCGACCCGATGAACTCCGGGGAGGTCGGTTGAATGGCGCCTCCCATCATGCCGCCGGGAATAACAATTCTTTCAGTCCCGCTTTCAGTGCCGTCGCTTTTCCAAAGGAAAGACGAGCCGCCTGACTGCGCCGACGCCGAAAAGAACAGCGTGCCACCAATGTTCATCAGCTGTCGAACGCTGGAACCTTGATCGCCGGCAACGATGTCCTTCAACCGATACGTGCCGGCCTCGGTGCCGTCGCTTCGCCAGAGCTCGGCGTCGCGTACGTTGGAGATAGAGGTGCTGACTTCGCGATCTCTGGCAGCGAAGTACAAAACGCCCTGAAACTCAGTCAGATACGTCGGGTTCGATCCTTTGTCGCCGGGGAAGATGTCCTTCACCCGCACGGTCCCTTCAAGCGTGCCGTCGCTCTTCCACAGTTCTTGGCCCGATACGCCGTCGTTGGCCGTGAAGTAGGCCGTCTCGCCAATCACGACGATTTCGCCGATGTCAGAGCCCAGGTCAGTCAGCGTCTGATTGACGTCGCTCAGCAGATGAAAGTCAGCCGCCAGCAATTGCCGCGATTCCAGCGGTTCCAATGACAGCGTGCGGCGAACTAATGGGCTCGTCGGCCGAGCGGCGGGGCGGCGGGAAAACATCGTGATCCATCACTCAAGGGGGTGCGCCGTGAATTGACCTCGCGAGCGATCCGTCGCCGCCCACCGACGCCGGCAGTCTACCCATCCGCTGCACATTCCACAATTCGTATCTCCATGGCGTCGAACCTACTCCCTCGGCCTGCGTCGCTTCAGCGACTAAGCGAACCCGCGACAAGACTTTCCCAGAACTTCCGCATTGAAATTGGCCACCCAAATTGATATAGTGAACGTGCGTATATACCCAGCGATTCGCTCGCCGCATCCGCGGCGCCGACCATTCTGTCGCGAAAAACGCGTCAGGCGACAACAAGACGAACCGCGACAAAATGGCGACGCTGCTCCACACGGCAATTCATTCTCCAAGCTCCGCTCGGGAACAAGAAATGGATCAGTTCCTCACGAAGAAACCTAGCGATGCCTCCCGTCGTTGCCCGCAAAAGAGCTCTGTCGCGACGCGGAGCGACAAAACAGACGTCGATAAACCACGCAGCCGCAACAGCTTACGGATTGTGTCGCCCAAAAGAGATTGGGCGACAAAGCGACGGCGGATGGTACGACGCTCCTAACCTCGGTCAGACCTTGCCCAGCGAACGACTCAACTCCAACCGATGATCGAGAGGAACAAATGGCTGAATAGGTCGTCGCCATGCGCCGCCTCGGAACGTCGCCGCCCCGATACGTGTCGCGACGCGCGGCGACAGAACTGATGGCAATAAATCGCGCAGCCGCAACAGTTTAAGAATTGTGTCGCCGAAAAGAGCTGCCGCGACACAAAGGCGCCGCGTGCCGCCAGGCGCCGAACCGCCTGAGGAGCTTGCTCAGCGGACGACTCATTCCAAGCGAAGGTCGAGAGCGACAAAATGCATGAGCGCGTCGCCGCTACGCGCTGCAGCAAAATTATCGCCGCCACGATTGAGTCGCGACAGAAATCAACCAACGAGAAAACAACAAACCCCGTAGCCGCAACAGCTTACGATTTATGTCGCCAGATGGAGAAATCGCGACAGAAAGCCAGTGACTAAGAGCCAGCATCCAGCAACGAGCAACGAGCATCCAACCCCGCTACTTCACCAAGATTTCAATCACCGGATCCCCCGCGCTCCCCAGCAGGTCATCCGACCGACGACCAAGAGCGCCGCGCCGCAGCGCCGCAGTCTGTTGAGCCAAGAACGAAGCCGGCGTCGAAGGACCCATCGCCAGCAGCCCTTGCAGTTCGCTCTCCGCCAAATCAAGATCCCCCTGCTCGTAGGCGGCCAGCGCCACGGCGTACCGATCAAGATCCCCCTGCAGCCGCTCCGCATCGGCCGCGGGGAACAACGTAAAGAGTTCCAACGGATCCTCAATCCCCGGCAGCCGCGCGGTGCAAACGCGTAGCGCGGTCAGCCGCGACGAGAGGCGTCGTCGTACGGCGTCGGTCACCAGCAGCGGCATGTCGAGCCGTTTGGCGGCCGTCTGCACGCGGCTCGTCAGGTTCACCGCGCGGCCGCGCGGTCCGTACTTCATCCGTTGCACGGTGCCGGCATTGCCGACTTGGACCAAACCGGAGTGAATGCCGATGCCAAGCTCCAGCGGGTAGGGGTGCAACTGCCGCCACGCGTCGCTTACGCGGGGGAGATCGGCCAGCATCTCCATGGCGGCGAGGCACGCGCGGTCGGCGTGGTCAGGTTGATCGAACGGCGCGTTCCACATCGCGGAGACGCCGTCGCCGTAGTAGTCGATGACGACCCCGCCATGATGGATGATCGCGGCGGTCAGAATCTCCATTGTCGCCGAGAGGATCTCGCAGCTCTCGCTCGCGGTGAGCGTCTCGGCGATCCGCGTGAATCCGCGCAGGTCGGCGAACAGAATCGTCGCTTCGCGGGTCTGGCTGGCGAGCGCGTTCGGTTGCCGCAACAAATGCTGGGCGACCTCTGGCGAGAAGGCTTGTTCCAACAGCACTTGGCGGCGCGCCGAGTCGACTTCCTGTTGGCGGCGCGCGAGGCCTGCGGCGACCCCGTCGGCAAGGACTTCGATGACGCGGGCTTCCAACGTGCGGACTCCCAGCCGGCGATTGTCGCCGTGGCCGTGGCGCACGCCATAGACGGCGGCGATGATCTCGCCAAACTCGCCCTTCACGGGCGCGACGACGAGCGAATCTTGCGGCGCCGCTTCGTCGAACCCCGGCACGAGGTGGTGTGTGGTTCCGACACGCGAAGCGGGGCGTCGCCAGACGTCGGGGCGGGCGACCATGACGTCGAGCGCGGCGGCGTC
>JBGSMO010000270.1:0-6461 GCA_041740115.1 Pirellulales bacterium | reverse complement strand
GAGTTCGGTAACGATGGCCAGGCGATTGTCGACGACCTCGATTCGTTCGAGCGACAGCAAAAACGGATGCCGTACCGACTTGATCCGATGGAGCGAGCGGAGTTCGAGCTCTGCGCGGCGGTCGTCGAACGCCCCGTAGATAATCTTCACGGCCTTGGTGAGTCCGCCCGGCGCGTGCGCCAGCCAGACTTCGCCGTAGCCGCCTGCGCCGAGGCGCGACGTCAGCGTGTAGCCTGGGATGGTCGGCGGTTGGCGATCAGCTTCCGACACGCGAGCGTCCTGCAGTCTGCGGTTAGCCGTTCAGGGCGGTGAAGTAACTCTTGACGACGCGATCGAGCAACTGCGGCGTCAGTTGCAGCGGCACGTCGTTGAAGACGCTGTAGTTCGACGCGGCGGCCAACAGGTCGCGGGCGTGGCAACGTCGCAGCGGGCGGCTTTGCGGTCGATAGTGAGTCTGCACGAGGTAGTCGACCGCTTGCGGCTGATAGGGGCAGCCCATCGCCAGGCATGCCGATTGGAAGAGTTTGCGGAATTCTTCAATCGACGGATCGACGATCTCAATCTTGTAAGGAATCCGCCGGAGAAACGCCTCGTCGGCAAGGTCGGTCGGTTCCAGGTTCGTCGAGAAGATGATCAGTTGATCGAACGGCACCTGGATTTTCTTGCCGGTCGCTAGCGTGAGATAGTCGTGCCGGCATTCCAGCGGCACGATCCAACGGTTGAGCAGCGCCGCCGGTTCGACTCGCTGGCGACCAAAATCGTCGATCAACAAGCAACCGCCGTTGCTCTTCATTTGCAGCGATGCCTCGCCGACGTTTGTGGCGGGATCGTGGCGAATCTCGAGGCTGTCCATCGTTAGTTCGCCGCCGACGACCACCGTGGGGCGACGGATCTTGATCCAGCGGGCGTCGTGACCGGCTGACTTCAGGATATTCGATTCGGTGGAGCGGACCGCTTCATGGAACGCGGCGTCGTAGAGCTTGATGATCTGCCCGTCTTCGACGATCGTTTGCGGGATCCAAAGATGCTGGCCGAAGCAGCGGGTGATCCGCTTGGCGATGGTCGTCTTGCCGTTGCCGGGAAAGCCGTAGAGGAACAAACCGGCGCCAGAGTTGATGGCCGGGCCGAGCAAGTCCATCGTCGGCCCGTCGACCGATACGTCGGCGAAGGCGTCTTCCACGTCGCGGCGTCGCACCGCTTCGGCGCGAATCGTCTGGGCTTCGACCGAGACAATGTAATCGTCGAGCGGCACTGGCGCGGGGCCGACGTAGCTGCACGCCGCCGCCGCGACGCGGGCCCGATCGCCGCCGACGTCGGTGAGGGCGTAAATGTAGTCGCTCAGTTGCGACTGTCCCTTGTGGACCAACATCTGTCGGCCGCGCAGGCCGAGCAGCATATCCTCGAGCAAGCGGAAGGGGAGACACAAGCGTCCGGCAATCTCGCGGCCCGTCGCCGAGCCGACCTGCAGCAGGAACTTAAGAATCAACGACTCGATGACGACCGGCGAAAGGCCGGTTTCATCGATCGTTTGCGGCTCGGCGGGGCGAAACGCGTCGCCACCCAACAAGGCCTCGAGGAGGTCGTCTTTGGGTGGTTCGAGGGTGCTGGTGCGCATAGAATGTCCGCCGCAGTGGTGCAAAGTCTCCATTCACCTAAACTTAGGTTACGAGCGGAATCGCGTAGGTCGCGAGCGAAGCCTATCTTGGAGCGAAACGGCGTAATCGCGCCAAACCCTACGGAGCAGCTGGATTCACCCTGTCAATCGATCGAACCGGCGCTGAGGTGCAACGCTCGCTCGACTACTAATTCACACCGCGATGTCCATGAAACGCATCCACATTCTCGGCCGCAAGAATCACGGCAAAACGACGCTCCTGGTCGAGTTGGTCGAACACCTGACGGCCCGCGGTTTTCGCGTCGGCACGATCAAGCACACGCACCACGCGCATGAGCTCGATACGCCGGGAAAAGATTCGCACCGCCATCGAGCGGCAGGAGCGAGCGTCTCGGCGATTCTGTCGCGCTCGCTGAACGCCGTCTTCTGGCCGCCAGAATTGCCGAAGAATGACGGCGAAGCCGGAGCGGCGGATCGCTACGCCGAGTTTGAACCCCATTTCGCGGCATGCGATCTGGTGCTGGTCGAAGGGGATACGACTTGCCTGGGAACCAAGATCGAAGTCTGGCGCCAGGCCATCGGCTCGGAGCCGATGGCGCTGAGCGACCCGCAGATTCGCGCCGTCATCACAGATGATGTAGTCGATGTCCCCGTTTCGCGCGTGTCGCGCAGCGACACTGCGGTGATTGCCGCGAAGGTGCTGGAACTCGCCAACGTCAAGTCGCCAGCATCGAGCATCTAGCAACCAGCATCGCTCAAGTCACCAACCCCTTGGTGACCAACATAAAGACGTCTTCCAAAGTCGGCTCCTTATCGGCGAACGAGACGAGCCCGCACTCGGCCAGGGCGAGTTGGCGCAGCAGGCGTTGGACGTCGCCGTCGCCGCCGTCGAGTTCGACGGTGCAGCTACGAGTATCCTCGATCACTTGCCGCACTTTCGGATCGCTCCGAATCAAACTGATCCCCGCGGCCGTGTCGCCGGCGAAACGCACCTCAAGAGTTCTATTTCGCTGAATCTGCCGGTAAACCTTTTCGATCGGGCCGTGCAGCAACAACTGGCCGCGTTCGATAATGCCGATCGAGGTACAGCAGTCGGCGAGTTCCGTGAGGATGTGGCTGGAGATGAGAATCGTCTTCCCCATCCGCCGCAGTTCTTTGAGCAGCGCCTTCACTTCCAGGCGGGCCCGCGGGTCTAGCCCGCTGGAAGGTTCGTCGAGAATGAGCACCGGCGGGTCGTGAACGAGCGTCTTCGCCAGGCAGAGCCGCTGCTTCATGCCGCGCGAGAGGCCGTTGACGAAATCGTCGCGTTTGTGCGTGAGGTCGAGCAGTTCCAGCACGTCGGAGAGAACCGCCTTGCGCCGAGCCCGCGGCACCTGGTAGGCGACGGCGAAGAAATCTAAGAACTCCCAGACCTTCATGCCGTCGTAGACGCCGAAGTTATCGGGCATGTAGCCGACGCTCCGCCGCACGGCGATCGGGTCTTTCGTGACGCTATGGCCGTTGACCGTCCCCTCGCCATGGCTCGCCTTGAGCAGCGTTGCGAGAAATCGAATCGTGGTGCTCTTGCCGGCGCCGTTCGGCCCAATAAAGCCGAACATTTCCCCCGCCTCGATCTTGAGATTGAGGTTCTCGACGGCGGTGAAGTCACCGTATTGCTTGCCGAAGTTCTTTAGTTCGATCATTGGGGGGGATTAACCACTTAGGCACTAATTGAAAGAGACGAGGCTTGGCCGAAATGCGACCTGCGATCGCTATTCCACCGGCATCTCCTCGGAGGGCGACTCCTCTTCCTCGTAAGCATTCTTCCGCCCCGCGGGCTGGACATCGAGCGGGCTGTTCTTGTCCACGGCGGGGGAGGGCGCTTCGCCGAGCTTGAGGTGGGCCAGCACCACCGTCGAACCGGTCGTCTGCGATGCCGACGGCGAGACGACGCTGCCGGGAAGCACCTCGTCGATGCGGCCGACGAGGCGGTATTCGTCGCGGTTGCCGTGGATCGGGTCGTCGAGTTGCGAGAACCAGAACGCCATGCGCAGCAGCGGATCGACGTTGAGCCGTTCGCCGCGGGCGAGCTCGTTCGATTTGGCTCGCTCGGTCGCGAACGGCAACTCGCCCTTGGCAACCGCGATCGTTCGCAGCGGCGGCAGCGGGGCGGCCGTGCCGTTCTTAAGATCGCCCAGCCAGTATCCTTTCAATTGATTCCAACCTTGTCGTTGGATTTCGTCGGGCGACTCGGTCGAACCGTCGCCCCTCAACACGGTCGAAGGCTCGACGGCGTCGCTCCCTTTGCGAAAAACGATCGCGACGTCAGTAAGATTGAAGCCTGACCTATTCTCCACATGAACCAGCGGCGGGTTGTTGCCGTCCGTGCGCAGGCGGATCGGTCCGTCGAGCGGCAGCATCTGCTCGCTGTGAATCATCTGCGTGGTGGCAGATGAAACCTCGACGCCACGCAGCCGCGGGTGGTCGTATTTCTCGAACGCGACCGTCGAGAGCGTATCGCCGATGGCAGGAGTCCACGCGTCGTCGCGCGGGAAGGGGGACGCCACGGCCGAGCTGTTCTCGAACTCCAAATCGTACGTGTCGGAGAGGGACGAGTAGATGGCGGTGTAGCGCGTGAGATGTCCGCGGGGCAAGTCGCCTTGCAGTTCCATCAACGCGATCTCGGTCTGCGAGCGGACGAACCCGATGTCGAGTTGCGCCTGCCGCACGACGGCCATCGTCCCGGCGAGCGCGATGAGCGGGGCGCTGATCCAGGCCCACTCGACGCGGCCCAACGCGTAGAAGACCATCCAGTTAAGCGGCACCAGCACTACCAAATAGACCGCCAAGCAAATCACGACGAAGCTTGCCGCCGGCACGCGCACGCCGGCGGCTTCGACCAGCGCGTCGCGGCCCGCGTCGGAAACGGGGCCGAACTCGTTCCACTCCCCAAGTCCGCCGGCGCGGTCGACTACGAGCGACGTTTCGGGGATCGGGGTCCCTCCTTGCCAGCCGTAGTATTGATTCGACGCGACAACCGGCTCAACGTCGCGGGCGTTCGCACTCGTCGCCGCATCGCGGGCGAACCAACGGAGCGGCGTGGTGAAGTAGGCGTCGCGCACGCGCTCGTGGGCGCCAGCCCAGAGCATCTGTAGGCCGATGCCCTCTGGCTCCACGCGATACTCGCGCGGCGGTCGGCGGAGCAGGGCGCCGTTGAGGAACCCGTCGAATCCTGGCCAGTTCACCAAATCGCGTTCGGCCAGTTGCACGGCAGAAACCACAATGCTGCCGGCGCCCACGGACCGCTCGTAGAACAACTTATCGGCGTGCGGCAGCGCTTTAGCGCCGTCGCGCGGCTTCAGTTCAACCCCCGACCAAGGCTTGGTCACTGAGATCGGCTTCAACGGTTTTCCGGCGGTGCGCTGACTCCAACCATTCGAGAAATCGGCAAGGGCCGCCTGGTCGAAGGTGATCCGCTCGCCGACGTCAGCGGGAAGGTAGTCCTTCAAGAAACTCGCCCGTAGGCCGTCTAGCGAATCGGGGCCGTTGATGATCAGTCGGCCGCCCCAATGGATCCAGTCGACCAGCGCTTCCTGTTGCGCCGGATCGAGCCGATCGAGATTCACTTCATCCCACACGACGTAGGCGACGCTCGTCCAGGTGAGGACGTTCGGCGGCAGCGGCAGCGGCTTGGCGCCATCGGCCAGCACGACGCGGTAGTGGGGAATTTCGGTGCCGTTCAGATCCTCGTAAGGCGCCTTCACCGAATCGGTCACCTTGAGGAAGGCGTACCGCGACGGTTCGCGCGCCAGCACCATGAGGAAGTACTGATGCGAGGGCATCAGCGTCCAAGGTTCGGTCGTCGGCGTGTCGGCGAGGCTGCCGGCGCTGTTGGTCAGTTCCGACAACACATTGAGCCTCTCGGCATTGCTGGGAATGAGAAGTTCGTTCTCAACCCGCTTGGTCCGTCCTTTGGCGAGGACCGCCGGGCGGCTAGAGGTCATCTCATAGGCCGTGTGGGGAATCGACATCGGCTTGCCGGCCGGGTCAACAGCGGCGATCGTGATGCGTCCCTCGAAATTGTCGAGGTTGGCCTTCATCGGCTGGATGGTCGTCGCCCAGTGACCCGGCTTGGCGAGCCGCAGGGAAAGGCCTTCATCGGTCTCGATGAGGTTCTCGCTGAGCAGCGGGGTGAGCCGGCCAACCACGAACGGCTTTTTCTTCTTCTCTTCCTCGGCCCGCTTCTTCGCCTCGGCGATCGCTTGCTGATCGCGGGCTTTTCGTTCGGCCGCCTGTTGGGCTGGCGTCGATTGATTGCAGCCGCCGCAGCCGGTGAGCGAAGAAAGGGCCAGCAACACCAGGAGCAGCAGGCGCCGGCGCAGCGGGCGCGCAGCGGCGGCGCACGACGATCGGCAGCCATTCATCCTCATGCTCTGAACCTCCGCGACGCGAACCTCTATTCCCGCACAGCTGATTCTAGCGAGTCTGCCGTCCCGGTACACAGACTCGAAATCCCCTTGCCAGCCGATAGTTTTCCCACAATAGGCTCCCCATTTAGCCGCGAGCAGCGGCGGCGGGGCTAAATGGGCGGCGGTGGCGACGCGATGCGGTGATAGCCGCGAATAGCAGCGTGACCGCGGCCATGGCGACGAAGACCGAGAGCGCGAGCGCCGCGACGCGGTCGTCGACGCCGTAGTGGAGGAGTTGGAAAATCCGGACCGAGATCGTCGTCACGCCGGGCGGCAAGACGAGAAGCGACGCCGAGAGTTCTCCGATCGACAGCACGAAGGCCATCCCGGCAGCAGCTGCGACGCCGGACCAGCGGAGCGGGAGCGCGACGCGCCACAATCGCGCGAACCAGCCGGCG
>JBGSMO010000227.1:0-18471 GCA_041740115.1 Pirellulales bacterium | reverse complement strand
ATCGGCCAACCGGGCGGCATCGTCGCCGACCGCGCTCCGCCAGTCCGCTTTGGCCGCGTCCTTTTCCGCGGCGACGGCTTGCTCTGCACCGATTGCGAACTTGTCGGCGGCGACTCCGGCGGCCCGTTGTTCGACATGAAGGGCGAGGTCGTCGGCATCCATAGCAGCATCGGCCCGATGGTCACCCACAACTTCCACGTCCCGATCACTTCATTTAACGATGGCTGGGACCGATTGGTGCATGGCGACGTCTGGGGCGGCCACTACGAAGATGGCGAGGAGCCGAAGCCTCGGCTGGGCGTCCAAGGGAGCGCCGAAGCGGGAAACTGCGTCATTACGAAGATTTTGCCCGGTATGCCGGCCGAGAAGGCGGGATTGAAAAAGGGGGATGTCATCACCGCCGTCGACGGGCGACCGATCAACACGTTCAACGAGTTGCAGCGGATCGTCTTTCATAAGCAGCCCGGCGACCGGCTGAAGCTTTCCGTCAACCGCGAAGGGGAGTCATTAGAAATTGTCGCCGTTCTCGGCGGCCAGGAGGAAGGCGACAAGGAACGCGACGAGGAATAAGGCTCCGGCGGAATGCCCGCTGCCGGCCCTTTCAACAAAATCTTTGGCGTCGCCCGCTCGATATGTTAAATCAGTAGCCTGGAGCGAGGCGGCAGTTTTTTTGCGGCGGGGAACAGATGAAGTCATTCCATGATTGGACTCGAAGCGGCCGTCGCGCCGCCTTGCTGGTGGCGGCTGGCTGGCTGGCCCTCAGCCCGGCAGTCGCGGCGTTTGCCGATGAGCCGCCGACCCGCTCGCGCCGCGATCGCCAGGAATCGCGCGAGTCGGCTAAGGATGTCGACGCTACCGACGACACATTCGGCATGGAGCGGCTCTTCGTCCCCCGTTGGCGGCTGACCGACGGCCCCCAAGTCCGCGCCGCCTTCCGCGACGTGGTGAAGGACGCCAGCGATGCAACCGTCAGCATCCAGTGCGACGGCAAGCATCTCGCTCTCGGCGGCATCATCAGCCCCGACGGCTGGGTCGTCACCAAAGCGACCCCTCTCTGCGGCAACTTGAATGTCGTGATGACCGACGGGCGCAAGTTCGCCGCAACCACCGTCGCCGAAAGCGGCGAACACGATCTCGCTTTGTTGAAAGTCGACGCGACGAAGTTGCCGTCGCTCGACCTCACGGCTGCCAGTGCGTCGCCGCCGGTCGGCTCCTGGCTTGCCAGCGTCGGCCGTTCGAAAGATCCGGTCGCCGTCGGCGTCGTGAGCGTTCCCCCGCGGGTGATTCCCGCGCAGGCCGGCATCCTCGGCGTGCAACTCGACGAAGAGAAGGCGCTCATCGTCCAGGTATTCCCCGACAGCGCCGCTGAAGAAGCGGGCGTCGAGCCCGACGACCTGATTCTCAGCGTGAACGGTCAAAAGACCCCTAGTCGCGAGAAGCTGCGCGAAATCGTCGGCTCCTTCAACCCCGGCGACGAGGTCGAACTGATCGTCGATCGGGCCGGCGAGAGGGTTACATTGCATGCTACGCTCTCTGGCGACTTCCCGGGATTGCCGATGGGCCGCAGCGAGTTCCAGAACAACCTCGGCGGCAAGCTGAGCGTCCGCCGCTTTGGCTTCCCGCTGGCCTTCCAGCATGACACCGTGCTGCGCCCCACCGACTGCGGCGGACCAGTGGTCGACCTCGAAGGTCGCGTCGTCGGCTTCAACATCGCCAGGGCAGGGCGGACCGAATCGTATGCCCTGCCTGTCGACGCCGTGCAGGGCGTGCTGACCAAGCTGATGAAGAACCATCTCCTGGTGAAGCGGAATTCTCCCGAGGCGGAAGCGGCCGAGGAGTTGGAGAAGCAACTCGACGCCCCCGCGGCGAATGAAGCGCCGGCGGCCAAGGCGGCCGCGCGACCGAAGCCGGTATCGACTCCTTAGTACGGCCTTCTTCATGGGTGGCATGCTCTCGCCCCCCAGGCGTGAGCATGCTGAACTTTGGGCAAGCTTAACCCAGCTTCACATGGTCACAGCGGAGTACCACTGAGACCATGCCACCCATACGTAGCTAGTCTCTTCAATCTGCGGCCGTTAGATTGACGCCCACCAAGCCTCAATCCAAACTTCTCCTCGCCGCCTGCCTCCATGTCGGACGCCCCCGCCTCGCCGCCTGCGGACGAAATCGCCCACCCGACCTTCGCCGCCGCCGTACGCACCTGGGCCCGCGTCGCCGCCCTGAGCTTCGGCGGCCCTGCGGGGCAGATTTCGGTGATGCATCGCATCCTCGTCGACGAGAAGCGGTGGGTCAGCGAGTCGCGGTTCCTCCACGCCCTCAACTACTGCATGCTTCTCCCCGGCCCGGAGGCGCAGCAACTGACGATCTACATCGGCTGGTTGCTCCACGGCATTCGCGGCGGGCTCGTCGCGGGGACGCTATTCGTCCTGCCCGGCTTCGTCGCGATCATGGGCCTGAGTATTCTCTACGCCGGCTATCACGACCTGACGTGGGTCGAAGGGCTCTTCTATGGTTTGAAACCTGCGGTCGTCGCCGTCGTCGTCGAAGCGGTGCTGCGCATCGGACGGCGCGCGCTGAAGAATCGCGTCATGGTCGCCGTCGCCGCCGCGGCTTTCGTCGCGATCTTTTTTCTCGAAGTTCCGTTCCCGCTGATCATTCTCGCGGCCGGGGTCGTCGGTTTCTTCGGTGGTCGAGTGCGGCCTGAGACGTTCGCCGTGATGAAGCCGCATCAGTCGGCAGCCGGCGCGGTGAGCCCCGCCTCGCCGCTCATCCGCGACGATGCCGGGCCCGCCGTCCGTCCAACTCTCGGCCGTGCGCTGCGCGTGCTGACCGTTTGGCTCCTCATCTGGCTCGCCCCCGTCGCCGCGTTGCTTCACTTCACCGGTCGCGACAGCGTCTACTCGCTGCAGGCCGTCTTCTTCAGCAAGACCGCGATGGTCACCTTCGGCGGCGCCTACTCGGTCCTCGCCTACGTCGCCGACGAAGCGGTGGAGCGTTACCATTGGCTGGAACCAGGCGAGATGCTCGACGGCCTCGGCATGGCCGAGACGACGCCCGGGCCGCTGATTCAAGTCGTCCAGTTCGTTGCCTTCATGGGCGCCTATCGTCACCCGGGCGGATTGTCGCCCCTCGCCGCCGGCGTCGCGGGGTCGGTCATCGCGACATGGGTGACTTACGCCCCCTGCTTTTTGTGGATCTTCCTCGGGGCGCCCTACATCGAGTACCTCCGTGGCCAGCGCTCGCTCAACGCGGCCCTCTCGACGATCACTGCCGCCGTCGTCGGCGTGATTCTGAACCTATCGATTTGGTTCGCGCTCCACACCCTCTTCGCGCGGGTGAACGAGCAGCGCACCGGACCCATCCGCTGGCTCGTTCCCGAGTGGGACACGCTTGATCCCGTCGCGCTAGCGATCACCGTCGCGGCGATGGCGGCCCTCTTCCGCTTCAAGCTCGGCATGCTGCCGACGCTCGCCGCGTGCGCGGCGGCGGGTTTGACGTATCGATTGCTCGTGGCGTGATCACCGGGCGCCGCGCTCCGCTAACGCGTCGCGGCTTACGAAAACCGCAATGAATCAACGCCGAAGTGCGCCAGCGCCACCGACCCGTTAGCCGCGCGGCAATAGCCAAGCGCTCGATGCGCCGAGTCACGACGTCGCAACGTCCCGCTAACTCCCGCATTACCGCAACTGCCGATCCGCGAAGTCCATATAGACTTTCCAATCCGCCGGCGTCATCGAGTGTTCGCCGGCGCGGAACCAGTAGCCCAGCCGTCCCTCGCCGAGCAGCGGCGCGTCGGCGGCCGGCATCGCGTCGGCCTTCAGCCCCGCGACGCCGAGTAACTCGTAAGCGGGGTTCGCCGCTTGCAGCACCTCGAACTGTCCCGTTGGATTGGCCCACCGATCATCGGCGGCGGCCGTGAACAGCACCGCCCGCGGCGCGCACAACGCGACGAGACAATTCTGATCGACCGGCAACTTGGAGGGATCGTCGCCGAACTGCGTAAAGTTCCCGGCGAACCAGTGGGGAAACTTGTCGGTGATGATCTTCACCGTCTCGGCCTTGGGATTGTCATGCCGGCTCGGCCCGCTGCCGCCGCAACCGGCCTGATTCGCCACGGTCAAGGCGACGCGCTCATCAAACGCGCCAGCCAATAGCGCCGTCTTGCCGAGGCGCGAGTGGCCGACCGTCGCGATTCGCTGCGGATCGATCGCCGCATCGGTCACAAGATAGTCGATCGCCCGATGAATGCCCCAGGCCCACCACATGATGGTCGCCGTTTCGGCCGCGTCGTCGGCCCCCTCCGGCAGCGTCGCCCGCATTCCTTCGCGAACATACGGCCGATCGGGCTGGATATCGCCGCAGTGGAAAGTCGCCGCCGCGTAGCCCCGCGCAACAATCTCCGCCAGCGGCCAAGTGTACGCCTCAACGCCGCGGCCGGCGTCGGTCGCGCGATTGTCGACGACACCGGTGTAGCGATCGGGCATCCAGGACTCCGGGACGTGAACCCGTTCGTCGGCGACGAGCAGATGGTTGCCGCCGAAGTTCATCCCCACGAAGCACGCCGCCGGCGTCCGACCGTTCGGCGTTGCGATCAATAGATGGATCTTCGGCCACTCCGGCGGGCCGAGCGTCAACTCGACTTCCCTGAGCGTGCCGGCGCCGCCGAACGCCTGGGGATCTTCGAACAACACCTTCGCTTGTACTGCCGCCGAAGGATTGAAGTCACGCCCCTGCGGATAGCGACCATAGACGTACTGCTCAAACAACACCTTAAGTTCCGGCCGCCGCTTCTCGCGCCACTCATCGGCGGTTGAGACTCGCGTGCCGTCGAACATCACCAGCGGATCGGGCAGGGCAGGGTGCGAAGGCAATTCCGCCGGCGAGGGGTACTCGCTGCCCGTGGCCAAGCTGGTCACCAGCGACAATCCTCCGATGAGTGCGAGCGGAATTCGCATGCGAATGAGCCCCCTAACGTGACGAAAAAAGCCCTGAAGGGCGGCGGTTGAGCGTCGCACCTTCAGGGCCGATGGAAATCGCGCGAGTACGAGAAGCAATTACCCGTTCAGCACATCCGTCACCCCAGGCACGGCAATGGCGTAGAAGCCATCCTTCCCGGGCATCACCGGCGGGTCGGCGTCGAAGGCGTACGACTTCGGCGACAAGTCCAGGGTCGAGTTGATCGCCTCGTCCCACGTGATCTTCTTGCCGGAGTAGGTGGCCATCCGTCCGAGAATGGCGGTCATCGTCGCGTGGGCGCCGTTGTCCCCTTCGTTGTAAATCTCGCCGCGGCGTAGCGCCGCGAACAGGTCGTGATGTTCCTGGTGATGGTTATCGACCTTCTTCGCCTTGCTCCGCCACTTGCTGTCGCCGGTGATGATTTCCGGGCCGCGACCGTCGTCCAGGTAAGCCGTTCCCTTACAGCCGTGCGCGTGTTCGTTGACCGCGCTCCAAGAGCCGTCGATGTGGCAACACTGGCTCATCATCTTCGAGCCGTCGTCGTAGGTGTACTCGACGGCGTGGTGATCGAAGATTTCGCCGAAATCCTTCCCGGTCCGGACCTGCCGTCCGCCGAGGCCGTGGGCTTCGACCGGCAGCTTATCACGCAGCCAATTGCCGATGTCGAGGTTGTGGATATGCTGCTCGACGATGTGGTCGCCGCAGAGCCAGTTGAAGTAGTACCAGTTGCGCATCTGGTACTCCATCTCCGTCTGCTCCGGCTTGCGCGGGCGGACCCACAAGCCGCCGCTGTTCCAGTAGACCCGCGTCAGCGGAATATCGCCGATGGCGCCGTCGTGAATCCGCTGAACGGCTTCGACGTAGCGCTGGTCGTGGCGTCGCTGCAGGCCGATCGCCACCATCAGGTTCTTCGCCTTCGCCACTTCATTGGCGGCGAGAAAGCGGCGGATGCCCGGTCCGTCGACCGCCACCGGCTTTTCCGCGAAGATATGCTTGTCGGCGTTCACCGCCGCCTCGAAGTGAATCGGACGGAAGCCTGGCGGCGTGGCGAGAATCACGAGGTCGACGCCGCTGTCGATGACGTTCTTGTAGGCGTCGAACCCGACGAATTGCCGCTCCGAAGGGCAATCGACGCGGCTCTCGTGGAAGAGCGAATCTTTGTTGTTAGAGTGCTCGCCGACTTGCTTGGTGAGACCGTCGAGCGTCCGTTGCATATTATCGGCAAAGGCGTCGCCAACCGACCAGAGGGTGACCTTTCCTTTGGTTTCCACGGCCGGGGCGGCCGCGCCATAACCGCGGCCGCCGCAGCCGATCAGACCGATTTTGATTTCGTCGCTGCCGCCAACGTGGGCCGAGCGGGCGATCCGCTGATTGAGCCCCAGCACGGCGCCGCCGGCGACGATCGCCGAAGCCCCTTGGATGAACTGCCGACGCGAATGGCCGGCGGGAGAATTCTGGCTCGTTTGATCAGACATGATCGCCTCCAAAAAAGGATAAGTAGTTCGGTGTTTCCCCTCCCTCGCAGGGAGGAGTTAGGAAAGGATTCGCGACGCCTCGATCAGAACTCGCTCGCGATCCCGTATCAAATCTCAAGAACCCCGCATTCAACGTCTCCACTTCGGAGAGAAACGTGTCACGCATTTCCCCCTCCCTTGCAGGAAGGGGCCAGGGGAGGGATTCCCAACGCATCCATCGGAGAACGCTCCCCACCCCACATCGAAGGCAACAACCTCTCCCCTCAGGGGAGAGGGATTTCGTTCACTTCCCGCTGCCAATCTTCGTCGCCGCTTCGACCGCCTGGGGCAACGTCGCGTCGGCGTTGCCCACGGCCCCGCGGCCCTCTTTCAAGCGTGCCTTCACGTCGCCCGCCAAATCCTCAACGTCGATTTCCCACACCCGCTTTTTGTCTTCGTCCGTCAGCGGTGCATACGGCCGCACGAGCCGCATCCCCACCCCCATCGCGGGTTCCTCAGTATACCACCACGGGCTTAGCGGCAGATTGGGGTCCGACAATTTCCAGTCTTCTTCTTCCGACTTGTGCCGGGCGGCGCTCCGCAGCATCTCTGCCGTATCGAGCCACGAACCGCCGCGGATCACGCGCGGGTACAACTCAGTGGGCCAGTTTACCGTTTCCCAGGCGTCGACGGCCTCGCCATCCTTCGCCTGTTCGCCCAATTTCTCGTAGCGATCCTCGGCGTAGCCGTCGAGCGTCCACTCGGCGACGTTGCCGTGCATGTCGAACAGGCCCCACGGGTTGGCCGGCTTCGAGCCGACCGGATGGGTCTCGTAGTCGGCGTTGTCGTCGATCCAGCCGTATTCCTCTACCTTGCCGGCGTCGTCGCCGAACGAATAGGGGGTCGTCGTCCCTGCTCGCGCGGCATACTCCCACTCCGCCTCGCTTGGCAGGCGATACTCTTGGCCCGTCAGTCCGCTCAGCCACTTGGTGAACTGCCGCGCGGCGTAGTGGGTCATCGTCACCGCCGGCTGGTTCGGCTGGTCGCCCGCCATGTAGGTGTGGTCGGGGACGTAGAGTGGCGTGGGGCAGGTGACGCCGTCGACGCCGGGGTTGTCGACGTCTCCCTTCCAGGCGTGCTCTTCAATCAGTTCCCAACCTTCAGCGTCGCCATTCTTACCCGCGTCGGCCGAGCGATTGGCCGACAAGGTCTGCAACTGCTTGAAGGCGTTGTACATCTTCATGTAGGCCTGATACTCGGCCCACGTCACTTCATGCTTGCCGATCCAAAACGGCGCGACCTTCACCCGCACCTGCGGCCCTTCGTCGTCGCCGCGATCAGCCTCGTCGTCGGGGCTGCCGAGTAAGAACTCGCCGCCGGGGACGGGGATCATTTCGAACTCGACCTTGGTCCCGGGGATCGTCTCGGTGTAGGGAACCATGAACTTGCCGTCGATCTCGACCGCCGGCCCATCCGCCGGCTTTACGTCGACGATGCCCTTCGTCTCGTCGGCAAGCGCCACGCGTTCAGTCAACGCCAGCGAACAAACGATCCCGCACGCGATTGCCCCGACCACCCCGCTCAACCACGAACCAAACTTCAACATGATGCAATCGCCGCGAGGCAATCCTGAACCAAGGAACTCAAAGGACGCCTAAGTTGGGCGTCCCGTAATCTTGAGCATAAGCCCCCGCCGCGGCCCCAGCAATGCAATGCGAGAGCGTGGTGCGCAACGGCGAGAATGCCTCTCAATTGTCGGCAAACGCGGCAGGGCTAAAAACGCCCCTGCAGTCACTCTAGATCACCCCAGCGCGGAGTTTGTCTTCTTGGGCTTCGATCGTTGGGCGCCATTCCGCTTGATAATGCTCACGCCCCCGTCAGATTCGATGCACGCCGTCTCCACTTCCGCGAGGTCGACGACCCCTTGCTCGCGCAGCTGCGTTGAATCACGCCGTGGCGGATGACCGGCAGGGGGCGCGGTTCCAGCGTTCGCTGCACAAGGCGCGAACGATAGGCCAGCCAGTCGAGAAAATAGTTTCAGCCGATCAGCGTCTCGCACAGCACGATCCCTTCGGTGATCGAGCGATACTCGCTGACCATTGCGTTCTGGGCTGCGTCGGCAATGAGGACCATCAACAACAGATCCATCATGCTGAGCGACCCAATATGTCGGCGCACCAGCACCCGCAGCGCCGCCAACAGCAGGAGGTACATCGCCGAACCGCGGATGAACAACTGCAGCAGCGACGTCTGGGGAACGAAGAGAGCGTCCCAATCGACTGACATGTTGCACCTTCTGCCGAATAGCTTCAGCGAAGAGAGCATCTGCCGTGCCGAGCGGCGTCTCGCAACTCGTCATTCCGAGCCCTTCGCCCCGCTCAGGGTAAACTCAGCGAAGAGCTACAATGCCAGTTGAGCCGCTAGATTCTCTCAGGATGGCGGACTCAAACTCGCTTCTAGCCCGTCACGGCGCTCGTGGCAAACAAGATGATTCCCGAGGCGCTCATCAGCTGTCCCGACAGCCGGTGGCTGGCCGCTTCGCTCTCCCAGGAATCAGGAACCAAGCGGCAAATCGCCGCGGCGATCGGCTCCGCAAAGCGGTAATTCATCAGACCGCCGGCTAGCAATAACAACGCAAAAACGGCAAGTTCATTTCCAGTCATGCCGCAACTATAAAGGGGCATGGCGAAATGTCCAATCCGAACTGCGTCAACGCATTTTTCCCGCCAAGAACGCCGCTGCAAGGCCCGGAATCCCGCTCGCCTTAGCGGATAATCTCGGATCTTTGCAGTTATTTGCCGCCTGGAGCCATCAAGTGCCTCGCCCTCGCTCGACAGCTGGTAAGATCGGCTATCTCCTCCCGATGGCTCACTGATAGGATTCGCCATGCAGCTATTCGCTCAGCGATTTCTCGCCCCCGCCTTCTCCGTCGCATTCTTGGCGCTATCGGCGTCCCTCGCATCCGCCGCGATGCCGCATTCAATCAGCGTCGACGGCCAATTCGCCGATTGGTCCGCCGTGCCCTCCTATTCCGATCCGATCGACGATCAACACGACACCGATCATGACGGTCCGCTCGACGTTCCCGCGTACGTCAATCACCCCGACGTCGACATCCTCGAATACAAGTTCACCCACGACTCCGAAAACCTTTACGCCTATTTCCGCGCCCGCGGCAATATCGGAGCCACGCAGGCGCAGTCGCCCGGCAAACGTGCGGGACGCTACTACGTCATCCTCACCATCGACGTCGACGACGACGACGTCACTGGCTACCCGATCCATGAGGGAGGCTATTACCCCACCTCCGATGGCTACGACATGAACATGGAGATCGAGTACTTCAACGGCACGTTCAACACGGGCCACTATCTCAATCATGGCGCCCTCACCGCCGCCGACCTGCCGGGGATGGAAGCCCAGCAGAAGCAGGGCATCGTCGACGTGAAGCCCGGCGTCTATGATCACTACACCCAGTGGGTGATGTTCGACGACCCCAGCACCGGCGATCACGACCTCAACGACGGCACCAGCATCACGTTCGTCAAGGACCAAGGCCCGGTCCATCAAGGAATCATTCGCGCCTCGATCTCGCCCGACGGCCACGAAATCGAAATGGTCGCGCCGTTTGTCGGCTTCATGAGCTACCCCGGCGCCAACCCCGGCGAGCGCGGCGACTGGATCATGGCCCTGGGCAAGACGATCGACGTTTCATTCTCGCTCGAGGCCAGCGGCGAGCTCCACGCGGTTAGCGGCAACGGACAGTGGGCCAGCGACACGGCCGAGCCAATCGTCGGCTACTACCTGGGCGTCCCCGAACCATCGGCGTTCGCCTTGGCGCTCGTCGCCACGGCCGGCATGATGTGTCGCACGCCTGCCAGCCCCCGGCTCCGCCGGGGGGTCGGTCACCATTCCGGTACGCGTCGCCTCTCGTAGTGCTACCCCCCGGGCGGAGCCGAGGGCTGAAAAGGATCACGCGCACCTGAATGCCGCTTCAGCGAGGGGCGACCGCCAGTGAGTTGAGATACTCCTCCAGATTCGTATAGCCGTCGCCGTCGCGATCGCCTGCTCCGTCGGCGCCCTCTTTCGGATCAAGCCGATTCGCCAGTTCCCAATCGTCCGACATCCCATCGCCATCCCCATCGGCCGGCGCGGCTCCCGACTTCAACTCCGGCCAGCCGCCGACGTCGGCCTGCGAATCAATAATCCCATTCTCGCCCCCGCGCCAAGTTTTCCCGTACTTCGCCGTTCCAGTTCGGATCTCTTCGATAATCCGCGCATCGACCGCATCGCGCACCAGCGAAGCCCCCGCCTCGGCTAGCACCGATTCAAACGCCTCCTCCGCCGTCTCCGTCCGCACCGGCGCCACGACGTACGGCGTGTCTGAACGGAGCGTCTGCTCCGTCGCATCGCCGTCCGCTTGGAAGTCGATCCCGCCGTTCCAATTGTCGCGGCTCACCTCCGGCGCTCCCCACATGAAGTTGCCGTCGGCGAACATCCGCCCCCGCGCATCTTTCTGCAGGAAGATGCGTCGCCGAACCTTCGGCTCCGTCGCCGGCCCCGGCTTGTAGTAGTTGTTCACCCAGTTCCGCGGCCACATCTCGCCGCCGTAGGCGCTATTGAACCCCCAGTTGTAGATGACGTTATTCCGGCAATCCATCAGCCCAGAGGCTTCGTTCCCCGACGCCCGCGGATTGCGGCTCGAATGATGGGCCAGAATGTTGTGATGCCACGACCCTCCGGGCCCGCCCCACAACCCGCCGTAGCCGTGATGCCCCTTCTTGTGAATCGAGTTGAACAAGCTCTCGGTGATCATGCACCACTGCACCGTGAAGTTGCTCGCCTTGTTGATCGACAACGTTTCGTCGATCCCCCAGCTGACGGTGCAATGATCGATGATCGAATGGGAACACTCGCCGCCAAAACCGTCCGACTCGACGCCCAATACGTCGCCCGGCCGAAACCGCATATAGCGAATGACGACATGCTCGGCGTCGCACTTCACATTGCGATGCGCCACGCAAATCCCGTCGCCTGGCGCCGTTTGCCCGGCGATCGTCAGGTACGGATTCCTGATCTTCAGTTCCGACTTCAGCGGGATCGTCCCCGAGACGCGAAACACCACCGTCCGCGGCCCCTGCGCCTCGCAGGCGGCGCGCAAACTCCCCGGCCCCGCGTCGTTGAGGTTCGTCACCGCAATCACGCGCCCGCCGCGCCCGCCGATGGCGAATTTGCCGAACCCTTCCGCCCCCGGAAACGCAGGCGGCCGATCGGGCCGCAGATTCCGCAACGTCACCGCCGGCTTCGCTGCGTCGTATTCAACGTCGCCCAGCCAGCCAGCAGGTAGTTCCACGCGATCGAAGCGCCCCTCAAGCGATTCGACGCCGTCGCCATAAAGCTCCACCGACGTATTCTCATGCGGCAAGATCCGCCCTGCGAAGTTGATCTTCAGCGTGCCCGAAAGCTTCCAGTCCCCCGATTTGACCGTGTCGCAAGCGACGCCGTCTGTCACCGTAAACTCAGTTAGGTGCGCTGTTGCTGTTGGCGCCGCAGCCGATGCAGGTGATCTTACCGCACAGCATGCCGCTACAAGAATCATCAACGTTCGCGGCATCGAGCTCTCAGTATCGATTGAATTGCAGGGTACAAGCCAGACGGGGTGTCACTGGCATCCTGCCAGTGCTGAAGTGGGTGCTCGTTCGGCACTTCCCACTGGCAGGCGGCCAGTGGCGCCACACCCTACTCCATCAACTCAAAATTCGCCCCCGCCGACCCCTCAACCGGCACCTCGAACGTCAGTTGCGACTCGACGTTGTACTTCGCCGGAAAAGCCTCCTGCACCTGCGGCCCCTCGTCCGTATCCTTCGCGACCGACTTCGGCGGACCGTGGGCGTAGATCTGCACCGCGTGCAGCCCAACGACGGCGCCCGGCTCGCCGCGCACCGTCTTCATCTCGAACCTGCCGGCGTCGTCGCAGAACGCGGTCGAACCCGGCCCCGGCGAAGGATTATCCGCCGTTCCCTTGGGCTGAAAGATGATCTGCGTGTAGGGAACCGCTTTGCCGTTAAGCGTCACCACTCCCGATACCGGCGCTAGTTCGTACGGAGCGGAACTGCCGCAACCGACCAGCGTGGCGCAACCGAGCGTGACTGCTATCCCAACCGGGAGAGCAAAGCTCCCGCCGAGCCGCCGCAGGAGATTGCATACAAACTGCTGGTGCAAGGTCCTTCCCAATTGCTAACTTCTCTCTTTCCTTGGTGCTTCCTTCGCGCCTTCGTGCCTTGGCGGTTAGTCTTCAAGGCGTAAACGTCGAAAGCTCCTCGCCCTGAATCGTGGTCAGCGTCACGAACACCGCCATATCGACGTTCTGACTGATCGCCGTCACCGAACCGTCGCACCGGGCAAACTGGATCATGTCGCCCGCATGGAGACTCCCCCACGAGCGTTTGCAATTGTGCTGCCCGCCGTCGAGCGGGACGCACGCCATGTAGTCGTTATGCAGCGTCCAGGGACGATTGATGCCGCTCGATTGGCTGTAGGAGGTGTAGGCGTAGCACCAAAGCGTGCGCCGCGTATAAACGTCGCTCGGGTTGGTCGTCGTCTGATACTCGCCGACCAGCAGCGTGTTAGTCGTGCCGTCAGGAATGTTCTTGGTCGAAACTGGCTTGAGCTTCCGAATATTCACGCCGACGGCCGTCGTCTTCAGCACGGCATGCAGCGGACCTCGCGTCCAGTCTGGGAGGCTCGAGACACTGGCGGCCTCATTGGCCAGCGGGTTATCCCAATAGTAATCGCCATTGGTGCCCGGTGACGAACCCGAGACGGCGCGGTATGAACCAGGCGCCCAAAATACTCCGTCTCCCTGGCCCGACTCAGGACGATAAAGCTTGCTGACGTCGACGTCGGTTGGGCAGAGATAGAGCGGCACGAATGATTCGCGCAGCACCTTGTTCGTCGGCCAATAGAAATCCTTCGTCCGATCCCACAACGCAAAGAGCTGCGCTTGCTCGGCATACGGCAGCAGGTCGACCGACCACTGGCTTGAGTTCACGCTGCTGATTCCGGTGCTCGCGGCCGTACTCCCCGCCGGAAACCGCCCCTTCGCCGAGTCGTGGTTCAACACCGCCAACCCGATCTGCTTCAAGTTGCTCCCGCACTGCGCCCGCCGCGCCGCTTCCCGCGCCGCTTGCACGGCCGGCAACAACAGCGCCACCAACACGCCGATAATGGCGATCACCACCAGCAACTCGACCAGCGTGAACGCGCGGCGACTGCGAGGCTGCTTCATGAAAGAGCCTTTTGTGGGATTTGGTTCTGAAGAGACGAGCAAAAAAGGGCCGGCGAAGGGCCAACAACTAGAATTTAATCGAATGAAGCAATTCCTGCACGCGAATTCTTGTCGATTCCTGCCCCTTCCTACATTGATTTCCCTTGCCTCCCATCTGCGATGTTGCGATAACCTGAGCAAGGGCAACTATTCCGCAATCCGGATATGTTCCGCACTTCACTGCACGCTCTTCTCTTCGCCAGTACCCTGGCAGCGGCCCACGGCCCCTCGCGACCCGCCTTTGCTTGGACATCGGCGCCAGTGCTTAACCCTGACAGCGGGCACTACTACGCATTCTTCGACGCATCGACCGAAGCGACATGGCGGAATCGCCCAAAACTGTCGTTCGCCGATGCGTTGGAGCGGGCGTCGCAAATGTCACACCTCGGAATCCCTGGGCACCTGGTCACGATCACTTCACAGGCAGAACAAGACTTTATCTTTGAAACGTATACGTCGCTGATCGGCGATCCGCGAAGTCCCGACAAGCCGTTGGGGACTTTCGGCAGGTTTTGGATCGGCGCCAGTGACGCCACCGTCGAGGGAGAATGGCGTTGGATTGCCGGACCTGAAGCGGGCCAGTTGTTCTGGCGCGGCAGCTACGATGGCGTGGCCCTGGACTACCATAACTGGCGCTACTCCATCAATCCACAGACGCTAAGCGAGCCGAATAACTATCCGCAACCACTGGGACTTGGCGAAGATTTTGGCTCGATGCGTCTCGGCATCACGCCAAATCCGACTTCATCATATTGGAACGACGTCAGCACCATCGACGATAGCGAGGGTTATGTTCCAAGAATGGCAATCGTTGAATTCTCGCCAATTCCGGAGCCTTCTTCTGTTACGTTGATCATGTGCGCGCTTTTTTCCACTTTGGTATCCGCCTCACGACCGCGGAATCATGAAGTCCCTTAGGGACGATTGAATGGTAGAACGGCCTCGCAAGCTCTTGGTCGCCCCTCCGGGACCACGGCAGTGTCAGCAATCTCTCCCCCCAGGCAGTGTACTGCTGGGCTATTGTCGAAGTCTCCCTCCGGGAAAGATGAAGCCCGCGTCGCCGTCGCACCTTCCCGTTGCTCCTCCACTCGGATCTTGAGTCGGAGACGCCCGCCGTTCTACGAGCAGCGAAATGAAGCCGCCTTCGCCAGCTTCAAGTCCGCGAGCGTGTGAGAAGCGATGCGTAGCGATCAGGTTAAGATGCGCAACATTAGAGACTCCTTGCGTCTAAACGGGCTTTGTTCAGGCTGGTTGCCCACAAATTGAACAGGTCGAATTCTTCTCAAGTTCCCGGTTTCAAGGCAGTGGCCGGCCGTCAGGCCCAATAGACGCTGGCTTTTGAGCCTAGCATCCATAGCACAGAATAAGTTGACAGTCTGCAGGGGAAGAACTACAACGCTACCCGGTCCCTCCTGCCTTTAAAGCGAGATCGTCATTTTAGCATCTCGACTCTGGGCCTCCGGCATCGGCGAGAATACGTCGCCGCTTCCTTTCCCGCGTCACCACAAGGAACACATCAATGTCTCGAAGGAAAGCAACGGCCTTATTCATCGCCTGTTTCGGGCTTCTCGCCGCCGATGCTGGCGTCACCCGCGGCGACGCCTATTCCGACGCGGTGTTGGCGTTAAGCCCCACGCATTACTACCGGCTCGACGAAACCGTCATCGGGACGGTGGCGGACATCGGAGCCTTTCCAGTCAATGGCACGCATGAGGGCATCGGCGCCAACGCCGCCGACCCAGAAGTGCTTCTAGGCGACGGCCTGGGGCAAGTGGGCGTCCCCGGCCCCGACAACGTCTACAAGTACGACCCGGTCACTACCGTACTGACGACAATTCCGCTGCCCGGATTTAGCCCCTCGAATCGCGCCATTTTTAACAACGATTCGCTG
Source organism: Pirellulales bacterium (assembly GCA_041740115.1). Classification (GTDB taxonomy): domain Bacteria; phylum Planctomycetota; class Planctomycetia; order Pirellulales; family Lacipirellulaceae; genus Lacipirellula. Next base: position 2,843 of record JBGSMO010000227.1, on the reverse strand, counting down.
GCCATTAATCTGGGAGCGCCGCTGGGAGCCAATCGATTTGCACATACGACGATGACCTTGGCGACTTGGTTCAAGTTTCCTAATTCAGATATGACGCAGCCCGGCGTCATTGAAACTCCGTTCGGACCCGGCAACGGCGGCGGCGACCGCTTGTTCACCAACAACTTCAATGGCGAGGACGCCCCCGGAACCAGTGCGCTCGACACGTCCGACGTCGATGACCTGGGGCATTTGCAGATCGTCCTCGGCGGCGCCAACTTGGTCGTCAGCATCGACAACAACTTCAGCGACCCGCTGAAGTCGAATTATCAGATTGTTCATCGAGACGGAGCCGAGCCCGGCGTCGGCCTGGCCGTGAAGGACGGTAGTTGGCATCACATCGTCGTCTCCCGCAACGGCGACGACATTAACAACACCATTCTCGTCGTCGATGGCGAGCTCATTACCACCGATCGCTATGCGGACAGCACGGATAGCTGGGGAAATACCGACCCCTTTGAGGCTCGCATCGGCACTCGGACGACGGCGCCTTTCCACCAGACCTGGGGCGGCTGGATCGACGAAACGTCGCTCTGGATCGGCCGACAACTCACGGTGCAGGAAGCGATCGGACTTTGGAACGCAGCCACGGGCCAAGGTCCGGCAGGCGACTTTGACAACGATCAAGACGTCGACGGAAACGATTTCCTGACATGGCAGCGAGGTTTCGGCTCCACCTACGACGCTGCCGATCTTGCCGATTGGAAGGCCAATTTCGGGATGTCCCCGTCGATTTCCGCCGTGCCTGAGCCTTCGGCGCTGGCATTGTCGCTCATCGCTTTGATGGGACTCGCGGCGCGCCGACGAGTCTAATCGCGAACGTCGAAATTGGTTGTTGGGGCAGCGGCCCGCCGGACTGTCCGGCGGGCCGTTGATTTTAGGCATCTCTACGAGTGCGACTGCGGCGCAAACTGAAAGTCGTAGGACCAGTAACCGTCAATCGCCTCGATGGCGGCGAGCGCTCTCTTCCATTGCTCCGCGTGGTAGACCTTCATCCCCAGCCAGCACGCCGCCGCGGCGACAATGAGAAGCACCGCGCGGAGGGTGAAGCGTGAGCGGGGCATGGGGGGATTCGATCTAGCTCGCAATCCATACGCCAATTCCTAAGATGGCGGCCGCGGCCGTCAGCGCCAACAGAAGCGCACGCAGGCTGAAGCGGAATGGTAAGTTCAACAATAAAGTTATGCTGGTTGCAGTGGTCAGCGTCAGTGGCGCCCAGTGCGGGACGCTGTACCACATTCGCCCTTTGAGAACTTCTACGCAGTGAAATCCGAGCGTTGCATCTTCCTCCCACCAGACTGGGTCGGCGCTGGAAGAGACGGGACTGTTAGCGAAATGTCGAATCAGATCGCGGTAAGGAATGTGATCGACAAAAGGATTGCCAGTCACATTGACGATCATCAGCCCGCGTACGGACATGAATGACGCGTAGGGGTGGTTCGTCCAACTGCTGTCGACGATAGAATAGCTCCGCATCCATAGCGCTGCGATCCCGCAACTGACAGCGAGAAAGAATATGCCGCAGGCGATTCGCAAGTAGCGAAGCATAGGGAAAGCTTGACGATGCGGCCAGCAATTCGCAAGCGGTCGCACCAGGACTCGCACGAACGCCTTACGAATCGCGAATCCAACTCAGAACGCCAAAGCGGCTTACTTGTCGAAAGCCGGTTTCGCAGAGCTTGCCGTCTTGACTTCCGTTTTCGGATGGAAGAACCCCGCCCCGTTACGGAGTTGGCTCGGCCCATCGTCGCTGAGACGGGCCTTCCCGCGCGTGCAGGAATTCCACGGCAGCGCGAGCAACAACAGCGGCACAAGGAGCAGGGGCGTACGCATCGGCCTATGGGTACAGGCGGCGCCCGTCGGCGGCAAGGTCGATGCATGCCCGCTCCCGACCCTTCCGCACAACCTGTGCTGGCAAAGATCCCCGCTCAAAAATCCTCAACCTTCCATCTAGAAAATAGCCACCCAGTTCGTTATGGTGGCCATGTGTTCATGCACCGCCGCTCCGCGTTAATTATCGAAAGAAGGGGAGGGAATCGCGATGCGCATTCAACTTCGCCGTCAATCATCGACCGACGACAGCCGGCGTACACGCTGGCCTGTTTTCTGAACGCGAACCTCTCGCCTGTCGCTTCCCCGCGCGGCGGCCATCCAGCGGTCGCGACACGATGTCGTTGCACTCACTGTCGCCAATCGCAAACCCAACGGTGGCAATGGCTTGGAATATCTGTCGCCAAAAACGCGCATGACGACAGAACTCGCCGCGACAACAAGAAGTCTTTCCTGTACTGCCGCTCGCGGCCTAGCAACATTACTTGGAGCGACATGAACTGGAAAGTTCGACCCGCTCACGGAAAACCAACGGACGACAGCATGAACGTGACTACTTACCAGCTCACGCCGACCCCAGTCGGCATCAAATTGACGCCCCTAGCGATTCTGTCGCCGCGGCAAACGTCATGCAAAACCCCATCTCGGCAAGGACTTACGGCTTGTGTCGCGAAAAATGCGATTCGCGACACAATGCCCCAGGGGGGGAGTAATCCCGCCCGAACCCAGTCACCCGGAGGTACTCCGAGGGGTCCGGCTAGATTCCTCGGAGTACCTCGGAATGACAGATGGGCAATTCTTCCGACCGACACGATCCCCAGATATAAAGGCGATTCCCCGCCGTCGCGGCGCCATCGGCGTCGCTGAGGGCGAATCCATTCGAGAAACCAGCCCGTGACCGACCTCGTTCGCCAAGAAATCATGACCGCCGCCGACACCGTCGTGGTGAAGGTCGGCAGCCGCGTCCTCACCCG
>JBGSMO010000216.1:0-13525 GCA_041740115.1 Pirellulales bacterium | reverse complement strand
CGGTCAGACCGAGACGATTGGCATCAACCAGTACTTGATCTACGCCTACAGCGACATCATCGGCATCGGCGGTCGTTGCGAATGGTGGAAGCAAGACGGCACGTCGTACAACGAAATCACCGGCGGCGTGAACATCAAGGCGCTCTCGAACCTGGTGTTCCGTCCCGAAGTTCGTCACGACTGGTCGCCCGCCGGCGACATCGATCAGACCGCCGTGGCGATCGACGCCATCCTGACCTACTAGGCTGACGCCCGGTAGCAGAGCGATAACTTGAAACCCCTCGACCGGCGGCCGGACTTCCCCAGCGGAGTTCGGCCGCCGGATTTTTTGTGCGCTGAGAAACTTCGTGGCTTCGTCGGCGTATTGGGTCTACTGGGTAAGCGGCAGTAACAGCGTTACCATGGCGCCCGGTTCGCCGTTGCGAGGAGCAATGACGAGTCGCCCGCCCAGTTCCTTCGCTAGCCGTCGGCAGAGGGCCAGTCCCAAGCCAACCCCGGGAGCCGTTTCTGCAGCCTCTTGAGCGCTCTTGCTAAACGGCGCCGATCGCGACGCTTGCTTTGTGGAAACGAAGCCGGGCCCGAAATCGCGCACCTTGAACGTGACGAACCGGCCGTCGCGACCGGTCGTCAACGCGATTCGCCGATCGACGGCGCGCCCCGCGTACTTGGCGGCGTTGTCGACGAGATTGAACAGAATCTGCTCGACGACGCCGACGTCGGTCGCGAGTGGCCGATCCGCTGAAGCTTCTTCGACGTCGCACGTCAACGTCATCCCCACCTGTGCGGCGCGCTCGGCGAGACGGGGCTCGCAGCGATCAACGAGCGCCGCTGGCGTGGTTCGTTCCGTTCGCTGCGGGTGACGGCCTCGTTCGAGGCGCGCATACGAGAGGACGTTCTCCACGAGGTGGGTGAGCCGCTCGGCTTCGGTTCTCAGCGTCTCCAGATACTCGCGGCGGCGCTCGGGCGTCGGCGCCATGTCGCGGGCGAGCATGTCGGAGTAAAGACGAAACGTCGTGAGCGGAGTGCGAAGTTCATGAGTCACTGACGAGACGAATGCAGCGCGGCGTTCGCTCAATGCGAGCACGCCCCGCAACAGCAGCGCCACCGCGGCGAGTGCGAGGGTCAGCGCCAGCCAACCGAAGCTGAGAGCCCACTGCAGCGGACCGTCCACGGGCCCCGCCGCCGGCAGCGAATCCATGCGACCTCCCACGACCAACTTCACCGGCAGACCAGCGAGCATTCGCGTCGGATCGGTTTCGTCGTCGCCGCGCACTGGCATTAAGTCGGCGTCGGGGAGGAGGTCGGCCGATTCGGCGAGCAGTTCCCCTTTCAATCGCGGCCAGTCGAGCCAGCTTCCCTGGACATACGTTTGGCCGTCGCGATCGACGCGCCGCGCCAGCAGCAGTTCGTCGCCGACCCATACCGGGCGACTGACGTACTCAATCGCTGGCGACTCACTCGCGTTTCTGTCGCTGAGCAACGCGTAGTTGCCGATCTGTTGCTTTGTGAACTCCTGCTGCGCGGCTTGCTGGTAGCGATTGCCCCGTTCCGTGAAATCAGCGTTGCCCGCCATCTGCGGCCGCTGTTGCGGGGCCGCTTGTTGAACCGCTTCCTCCGCGGGGCCGAATGGATCTTCGTTCTCCAGCTCGGTCGCTTGCCTGCGGTTGACCGACTGTTGTGGCTGTTCGACTTGCCCCAATTGTCGATCGAACGCGGGGGCATAGATCTGAGCGCTGTTGTCGTAATACGGGGCGCCGACCTGCCAGTCGTTGCCAGCGGCGGGGGAATCAATCACGTTCGGCGTCAGTCGCGATGTCTGCGATGAAGGCAACGGCTGCGTCGGCAACTCCGCAATTAACTTCGACGCGTCGCAGACCAAGGCCAATTGGTCGAGCTTCTTGCGATTGCTTTCGGCGACGGCGGCCGGCAGGCCGTTCTCACCGGCGAGCTCTAGTTGCTCGGCTGGGGGCGCTTGCGGCGAGCTCCATTCGCCGAACGTGGGGCACTCAAAGTTCAGAATGACGTTTTCCGGCGCCTTCGTCAGCAGCGGCGACGGGACGAGTTTGCGGCCCGCTTCCCCTTTCGTCGTCGGCGTCGATACCGTGATGAACGAGTCGTACAGCTCGTGAGGCCGCGTCGCCTCCTCGGCGATCAACGGGGCGAGCTTCGTGTCCATTCGCCAGAGGGCCAGGCTGACGTTCTGTTCGAGCGCCGCGTTGGCTTGGGCCAGCGATCGATCGCGATCGACCCGCAACGCATGGACCGTCAGCCAACCCATCGCGGAGGCGAGGACCAATCCGCAGAAGGCGAACGCGAGCCAGACTTGCCAGGGGCGTTTCATGGAATAGGTGACTGAATTGAATGCATTCTCTCGCAGAGGCGCGGAGGTGCAGAGGGTTTTCGCAAAAAGGAGGTGTCTGTAGAATGGCTCATCTTTCTGACTCTGCGCCTCCGCGCCTCTGCGAGAGATCTCCCGTACAGGTTGCCAGCATATAACCGCGGCCTCTGACAGTGACGAGCACCGTCGGATTCTCTGAATCATCCCGCAGTTTTTCCCGTAGTCGCGCGATGTGCATGTCGACCGTGCGCGTGCTGACGCCGCGGGCGTCGATTTGCCAGACGTTTTCGAGCAGCTCTTGTCGTGGTATCGTGCGGCCGGCGTGGCGGGCGAGGTAACGCAATAGTTGTTGTTCGCGTTCGGAAAGCTCCACTCGCTCCCCATCTTCAAACCGAACCTCACAGCGGGCGAAGTCGACGCGCCCGGCAGCGAGCGATAACTCCTGCACGTCGCTCGGTCGGCTCGGCGAGCGTCGCAGCACCGCATCGACGCGGGCCAGCAGTTCGTTCACGCTGAAGGGCTTCACCACATAGTCGTCGGCGCCGAGTCGCAATCCGCTCACTCGGTCGCTCTCCTCGCCCCGCGCGCTGAGGATGATCACCGGCAGCGTTGGCCGGACGTTGCGCACCTCGCGCAAGATTTCGAGCCCCGTCTTGCCAGGCAGCACCATGTCGAGCAGCAGCAAATCCAGCTCGCGGCGGAGAGCCATTTGGCAACCTTCTTCGCCGTGCCCAGCTTCGAGCACCGTGTACCCGACGTAGCTTAGCGCATCGACCACTCCGCGGCGAATTGCGGCATCGTCTTCGACGGTGAGGATGGTTTGCGGAGGCATAATTCGAAAGCGGAGAGCGGAAAGGAGAAAGAGGATTCGCTGGTGCGGAAAGCGGCTATAGCCGCATTCCGCTCTCGGCTTTCCGCTTTCTGCCAGGTACTTTAGTCTACTTGGCGGCTTGGGTCGCGGTCAGTCCGCCGCGGTCTGCTCCGCAAACTGCGGCGTTCCCATCTCGGGACAAATGTCGCCGTACCCGCCGCAGGCGTAGACCTCGACGACGCCAAGGCTAAACAGCGCGAGCCGACTGAGGAGGCGAAGCATGGCGAGTTCTCTGGTTCGCGAGGAAATGAGCAATCGCGGGTCAACTCCCCGGGGCTACTTGATCGTACGCAACCCACCGGCATCTGCGTGTAACGCTTTTGTAACCAACAATTGCGCGCAGCTTTGGTCGGGCGATTTCCCGGTAGCTCCTCGAACACCCCGCCGCTAGTATTAACGGGGCGCAGAAATGGGTTCCAATGCGGCCGCATGTGTTTCCCAGCGGCAAGGACCAAGCGTCATGTCGGAAAATCGCTTACCCAACGCGAAGTCGGCTAGCCTGCCGGACGAGCGAGAGAAGTTGAAGCGTATCGTTGCGCAACGTCAACTTTGTGGATTGGCCAATGATACGAAGTGGGCTGAGTTTATTAATGCCATGCGAGCACGTCGCGATTGGCATCCGAGCTACCGATACAAATGCATCTGCGGGCCTCCATCGCGTTGGGATGTGGAATGGTATTACCATTTGCCCTTTCCGCTGCTATCAGTCGAGTGGTTGGAAATCGCTCATTTGCAGGAAGTCCGTGACCTGCGACTTCCTGTGCGAAAAACAGTCATCGATCATTCGGGATGGATCGTTGATTTATTGCGACAGGTCGGTTTGGATTGTCGTGTCGGCGCAACGATGATTCGGGTTTTCGGATACAGTCCGCAGAGCGATGAATTGTTCGATAGATGAACCGCGCCCTGCTTCAAACATAGTTTCAATTGTTGACAGTCGAATGTTCAGTTTGTCGTTCATTCTCCGGCGATCACAAGCGTGACAGAATGCAGAGGCCGCCACTGAATCTCTCCCGCCTTGCCAAACGGCTATCGTGGTCGATTCTGCTGATTTCAATAATCGCCTTCGCCTGGTCGATTTCGACCGAGGGAATCGCCTACGATCTCCTGCGTCCTGGCCTCGACGCCACGGAGAAAATTCAGCGTCTCCGGCAATTCTTCGCTGAGTTTGGCCTGCTCGCGCCGGTAGTCTATTTCGTGTTCGTCGTGGCGGAAGTGATCGTCGCGCCGATTCCTGGGTTGATGCTCTACGCCCCCGGCGGCGTCATCTTTGGCGGACTCTTGGGCGGAACGCTTTCGCTGGCGGGCAATGTCGTCGGCGCCGGCATCGCGTGTTCGATCTCGCGCAGCTTCGGGGATGCGTGGCTTGTCCGCTGTTTCAGCGCAGCGAAGGTCGCTGCGACCCAGACACGGCTGGAGCGTTTCGGCGGTCGGCTCATCTTTTTCCTACGACTCAACCCCATCACCTCCAGCGACCTCGTCTCCTATGCCGCCGGGCTAACTCGCATTCCTGTCACGACGGTGATGCTGGCCACTGGCCTAGGGATGGCGCCCCTTTGCTTTGCTCAGGCCTACTTCGCTGAGAGCATGCTGCAGGCGTTTCCGAAGTTAATTTATCTTCTCACCGCCCTCTGCATTGTCTACTTCCTGTTTGTAATCGCGGCGATCCGTGGGATGGCCTCTCCTGAAAAGCCGCAGGCCATGGCGGGCGGCGCAGAATCCTCTCGTGCAGAATGATTTCCCGCTGCTAGGGAGCGACGATAGTGATTGAGAGTAGCTCCTTCCTGCGGCGCCACCCGGTTACGAGCAGCGCCTCGCACGGTAAACTGACAAGACTTTACCGCGACGAATCTCCGCTAGGACGACATCCATGAGCGAATCAACCCCTCCCGTCGGCCCGAAGTGGCGACAACTCGAACGGATCGAACGCCGCGTCGCCGGCGTGTTGGTGGAGAAGGCGAAGACGACTCCCGACAACTATCCGTTGTCGACCAATGCGCTGGTGAACGGTTGCAATCAGAAAAACAACCGCTTCCCGCAGATGGTGCTCGACGAGGAGCAGGTGACCGGCGCCCTCGACTCGCTGCGGAAGTCTGGCGCAGTCGCGCTGATCCAAGGTGATGGTCGCGTTGAGAAGTATCGCCATCTGCTCTACGACTGGCTCGGCGTCGACAAGTTCGAAATGGCCGTGATGGCTGAACTGCTGCTGCGCGGCGCCCAGACGCTGGGCGAACTGCGCGGGCGGGCGGCGCGGATGGAGCCGATCAAAGGGATCGCCGAACTGGGGCCGATCGTCGAATCGCTGCGCGCGAAGGGCCTGCTGATTTTTCTGAATTCTCCCGGCCGCGGCGGCGTGGTGACTCACAATCTGTATCAGCCGCAAGAACTGGCGAAAGTCCGGGCCGAGCATGGCGCCGGCGACACGAACTACGATGGGCCGATCAGCGAAGTGAGTTCAGTCCCCAACTCCGCGGGGGGGCCGATCTCCATGCCGCCGAGCGCCGCCCCAACGTCGCCCGCTCCGACGATGATCTCAACGCCCGCCGCCGGGTCGAGCGAACCGCGCCCCGCTCCCGCCGCCGACAGCGGCGTCACCAAGCAACTCGCCGATGAACTGGCGACGCTGAAGCGGGAGTTCGCCGAGTTCCGCGAGCAGACTGAATCGCAAACCGGCGAGTTGCGGCGGGAGTTGGATGACCTCAAAACGCAACTCGGCGCGTAACCATGTGATCGAAGGTCGCAACGGGTTGTGAGGGGGATGATGTTAAGCTAGTAAGCCTAACCTACCGCTAGCCTCGCCCCAGCACGCGGCTGCCGAACGCCACGATGATCGCCACCGTCGTGAAGAGCCAGAGCGATGGATTGAATCCGCCCAAGAGATCGGCCGAGGCGCCCATTACCAGCGGACCAATCGCGCTGCAACTGATGCCGACGGTCATCGACGTGCCGCGGATGCGGCCGAGGTGGGCGGGGCCGAAGTATTGGGCCCACGAGGCGCTGGAGACGACGGTCATCAAGCCTTGCCCGATGCCGAAGACGGCGTAGGCCGCCAGGGCCAAGGAACCGCCGACGGTCGCGAGGATGGTGCAGGCGATCGCCGTGCAGAGCAGGGCCCCGCTAATCAGTTTGCGGATCGCGAAATTGTCGATCAGCGTGCTGCTGGCGAGTTGCATCACCGCCATCGAAATGGCCATTACAGGGGTCGCCCACGCCGTTTGCGAGGAAGTGAGTTGGTGCGCCTGCAGCAACGATTCGAGATGGAAGATCAACCCCGTGCCGATCAGCGACCAAACGCCGGTCGCAATGAGCAGCAGCCAGAACATCCGCGTCCGGAGCGCCTCGTGCAAGTTGAGTGACGGCGGATTGTCTTCGTCGACGAGGCGCAACGACGTGCGTACGTTCGAAAACCCCTCACCCCGCCTCTCCCCTCGGGGGAGAGGGGACGGTTCGCCGTCCATTCGTTGGCCGAGGTCGCTCGGCCGTTCGCGGTAGGCGAACAGGAGCAGCGGGAAGAGACCGACCAACAGCGCGACGCCGATCGCGGCGTAAGCCGAGCGCCACCCGACGGCGCCGATGAGCAACATCAAACTCACCGGCACAAGCGCCATTGACGCCGCCATGCCGAACTGCATGATGCCGCAGGCGAAGGGAAGTTTCTTATCGAACCATGCGGCCAGCGTGTTGGTGGCGAGCAGACTCAGCAGGCCGGCGCCGATCATCCGCAGTCCCAGGCAGGCAACGAAGAGCATCGTCGCGTTCTGCACGGTCGATGCAAGGAGGCAGGCTCCTGCCATCGCCGCGACCGCCGTGAGCAGCGATCGCTTGAGACCATACCTATCGGAAAGCGCGCCCAAGTACGACAGCGGGAGCGCCGCACACAGCGTGGCGAGCAGGTACGTCGCCGAAAGATCGGTCTGCGACAGCGACAACGACTCGCGGATCGACGGGTTGAATCGCATGAACCCGTAGGTCTGCCCCGGCGCGCTGCAGATCATCACCAGCGTGGCGAGCGGCACCATCAACCAACCGTAGAAGAACTCGCTCTGCTTGGCTTCGTCGACGGGAACGAGGGCGCCGCCGCGGTGTGGTTCAGTGCGGAGGTCGAGACCTCGGGCCGGCGTCTCGAGGGGGGCATACTCAAATTCCATCGCCCGGGCGGGGGACGATGCGGCGACGCGGGACATCGGATTCGGCGGGGGTTGGCGGGATCGCGGCGGGAACGCTCGGCGAGGTCGAGGGAGTGGTTTTCGGGGCGGGAGTATAGAAACCTCGACGCCCCAGGGACACAGCGAATTCGGCCGAAGTTCGTGACGATTTGGAAAGGATTCCCCTAGCCGCGGGGCAACGACCCGTCGGAGCGGCAAATGGAGATTAACCACCAAGGCATGAAGGGCACAAAGACACACCAAGAAGGGGAGAAAAAACAAATAGACATTCGAGGGCGAAGCCTGATTCCTATTCCTCCCCCTTCATTTCGTGGCATTCCTTGGTGATTTCTTCGTGCCCTTCGTGCCTTGGCGATTCGTTTGCTGAACCGCTCCGGCGGCTCGTTGAGCCGCGGCTACGGTCAAATCGCCGCTGAAACGCCGCGCCCCATCTGTTATCCTGGAGGTTACCCGCCCCCCTTTTGCCCTTTTCGAGCAGCGATGGCGTCGACTGATAGCAGCCTCACCGCCACCCCTGCCGGCATCGCGGCGTGGGCTCACTGGCTCCATCGCTATTTTCTAGGCGCCTTGCTGGCGACCTACGCCCTGTCGGGGCTCTTGCCGGGGCCTGGCGCGTGGATCCGCAATTTTGAAGTCACCTTTCCCGGCGGCCATCAAGAGCGGGCTTCGATGCTCCTTTTGGCTGTGCTTCTTTTCTGCGCGGCGGCAGTCATCCAGTGGTCGCAGATTCGCGATTTGCTGGAGCGCCCGTGGGTCGTGGTCGTCGCCCTGCTGACCGCTTGGCTCGGTCCGGCGCTGGTGGTGCTCGCGTTCAGTCCGCTCCTGCCGTGGCTCGACATGCACGATACCACCGCGGGGATGATGGTCGGCTTCGCGCTGGTGGCGGCGATGCCGGTCGCCAACTCCTCCGCCGGCTGGACGCAGAATGCCGGCGGCAACGTCGCCCTCAGCCTGAGCCTGATCGTCCTCTCGATTCTGCTCAGCCCGGTGGCCACGCCGAACGTGCTGAAGTTGATGGGCTGGGCCCTCTCGCCCGACGATGTCGAGCGAATCGAAAAGATCGTCACGCAGTTTTCCGGTTGGAAGTTCATCCTGTGGGTGATCTTGCCGTCGCTCGCCGGCGCCGCGGCCGCATGGCTCGCCGGACATCGTTGGATCGCGCGGTCCAAACCCTGGTTCCGGCTGGTCACGCTCGTGACGATCCTCGTGCTGAACTACGCCAACGCCTCGCTCGCCATCGCGCAGATCTGGACCGGCGAGCGGCCCATCGTAATCCTCATCGCCGCCGTGATGGCGACGGCTGTCAGCCTGGTCGGCATCTTCCTGGCGACGGTGCAGGCTCGGCTTTGCGGTCTGTCGCGACCGACATGGATTGCGTTGGCTTTCGGACTGAGCATGAAGCATACCGGCTTGGCGCTAGTGCTCGCCGGGGAATTCCTCCGCGACCGGCCGCGAGTGATTCTGGTCGTGCTGCTGACGACGCTGGCCCAGCATATCGCCGCGGGCGCGATCGATCTCTACGTGCAACGTTCGCGCAAGTAGCTCCGGCGGTTCGTTGAGCCGCGGCTACTCGTCCATCGGCTTCTGTACCAGAACGATCCAGCCGAAGCGATCGTTGTTGGCATCGTCGTCCTGCTCGATGGCGTAGCGCACGGGTTCAAAAACGCCCCAATATTTCTGTCCTTTCTCGCCGTCGACGGGATCGAGATAGTCGGTGAGAAAATGCTCTTCGCCGTTGAAGTTTTCGGCGCCGAGCGGGTCGGCCGCATCGATTTTTCCCAGCAATTCCTTTTCGAGACGAACGAACTTTCCCTCCTCCATTCGCGGGTGGTGAAGCACCAGCCCGCGATCCTTCGTCGGCGCCACCCAGTCGTCGCGTAGATCGATCAGCATGACTTGACTGCCGCCGGCGAGCTTCTTGTCGAGCACCGTGAAGTCCTTCAGGTTGACCGACATCGCCAAGACGCCGATCACTTCGCGCAACGGTTGCCCCTTTTCATCCAGCTCAGGCGCTACGGAACCATCGAGCTCAGGTTCGCTTGCGTCGCCGATCGTCTTCCAGATCGGCACTGAGAACGCCACTTTCAGTAACCCGCTTGTAGTGCTCGAATAGACGCAGGACAGATGCCGACTCGTGATCGGCTTGATTGCCGCTTGCGCGACCGGATCCGTCTTGTCTGGTTCTTTGCCGAGACCATGGAAATAGTCGCGATACCAGTAAGCTTTGCGATAGCTAACGGGATCTTGCGGACTGCGGGCGACTTGATTTCCCTTGGCGTCTTGAATGAACCAACTCTCGACGACAATCTTACTGCCGTTGCGATCTGCCACGCTCGCCAACCAACTCTGCAGCGGTGGGTAGAGCGTTTCGTCGGCTGGAGTTTGATTGATCGCATCGAGCATCGCGATCATCTTGGGATCGGCCGCTTCTTCAGTGAGAACGTCGAACCGCTTCGACAGTTCCTGCGGCATCGCGACGCTGGCAGCGCTCAGCGCAAAGCTAGCCAGATTGGTGCGGACGTCTGCTTCTCGCTGTTGACGCGCAAGCTCACGGGCTTGATTCACCAGCAGATACGCGCCGCCGAGGACCCCGGCGACGAGCAATAGCGGCAACCCTTTGGTCAGGACGAACCGCCGCGTCGGAATCAAACTCGCCGAACTAAACCGCGACCGCGAGCGCCACGTCTCCGCCTTCGAGGCGCCATTCGGCTTCGTCGGCGTCGTGGCATGCGTGCGGGGCTCATCTCCTTCGAGCGTTCGCACTAGTGCCGCGAGGTGGTGTCCCTCGGCAAACGGCGCGAGCGCCGCCGCCACTTCGGCCGGCGATCCGTACCGATCCTCGGGCCGTTTTTCGAGCATCTTCTGCAACACGTCCCACAGCTTGCGCGGCAGCGGCTGCATGCTGCTGCGAATCGGTGGGACTGCTGACTTTTCGTGGGCCTTCTCCGGCCGCAAGTCGGAATCAAAAAAGGGCGGGTTCCCGGCGAGCAAATGGTAGAGCGTGCAGCCGAGGCTGTAGATGTCAGCCCGAATATCGACGCTCGTCGTCTTCCACTGCTCGGGCGGCATATACATGCCGGTCCCCATCGCCTTGTGGTCGAAGCGCGTGAGCCGACCCTGATTGTCGACCGCCAGCAGCGCGAGCCCGAGGTCGAGAATCTTCACGACAGCTCGCTCGCCCTCTTCGTTGTCGACGAGCGTCGAGTCGCCCGAGATCTGATCAGCATCGACCAGCGTCACCATCAAGTTCGACGGCTTGATGTCGCGGTGAACCATCTCGTGCTTGTGGATGTATTGCAGGCCGCGGGCCGCCTGGCGAATGATCTCGCAAGATTCCGCCACCGGCAGCGGCCCGTGACGGGTGACCATCTCATCGAGGCTCAGTCCCTCGATGAACTCCATGACGAGGTAATGCAGCTTGTCGTCGGGCGAAGACGAGTCGATCGCCACGACGATGTTCTTGTGTTCGAGCCGGCCGACTGCTTTGATCTCGTTGTAGAAGCGGCGAATCACGTCCTGGTGCCCGGCGACGACGAATTGCGGCTTGATGACCTTCACAGCGCGAACCCGGCCGAACTGCGTGTGGTGCGCCTTGTAAACGTCGCCCATACCGCCGGAGCCGATCACTTCTTCGAGTTCGTAGTTGCCGACGCGTTTCAGCGCCGTGTGGCCAGCAACGCCGACGCTGCCGCTGCCGCCAGCATGTGCCGGTTCGAACCCTTGCGTCGGCACCACCGTCCACTGCCGTTCGGTGTGCGACTTCGGCTGGTTGCGCATCGGCCGCGGGCCATGGTCGTCGTAGAGCAACTCATGGATCTCGACGTTGCCGATCCCCTTCAGATTCTTCCGCCCCTGTAGATGAAGCCGCACTCCTTCGAGGCCGACGTCCTCCAAAATCGCCATCACGCTGCGGCTCACCAAAATCTGTCCGCCGGTGGCGTAATCGTTAAGCCGCGCCGCGTAGTCGACCGTCTTGCCGACGAAATTGTCGCGATCGCTCGGATCGATCTGCGGCACGCCAACGTGCATGCTCATCCGGACTTCGACATGCTCATCCTTCGGCGTGACGATCGGATCCGACTGGTGGCTCTTCTGCACGTCGACGGCCCACTGCGCGGCTTCGACGGTGTGATCAAAGACGAGAAAGTGGCCGTCGCCGGCTGTGGAAACGACGCGCCCGCCGAACTCGGCAAGCCGCGCCTCGATCCGCTGCCGATGCGGAGTAAGAATCGACGTGATGAACGCCACGTCGCGCTCGGTGACGCTACGACCAGACATCTCGTCCTTCAGCCGGACCGAGCCGCTGATGTCGGTGAACACGAATGTCTTGAGTTCAGCCATCAGCGAAGAGGTTGGTGGTCAGAGTTCGGAGGCCAGGTGCGAATGGATGAGGATCAATAGGCCACGCCATTGCGGCCATTTAGCCGCGGGCGTAGCCCGCGTTCCCGTCGCAAGCGACGGGGCTGAAATGGGCGTGACAAATTGGCGATCCCCTTAAGGATTCTCGCATGCCTACATCTACCGTCAATCAGCGATCAACGCGGCCGATTGCAACAAAAAAACCCCGACGCCGCCGGCGTCCCCCTCCGGGCGCGCCATCGTAACGTCGAGGCTTGTTCGAGTTCGTTCTTCGACGACTCTAAAACGCCACCGGCGCCCATCCATACCGCACACGCGACACCGAGCCGCCCAAAATCGGGCGGTAACGCGTCACCACGCGCGGCACCGGTTGCATGGTCACGATCGGGGCGCGATAAAAGGTTGTCACAGGGATGGGGGCGGGGGCAAAGACGGGCCCTGATTGAATCACCATCGGTTGCACCACCGGACCGGGAACCACCACTGGGCTCCAGACAGTCGTCGGCTGCACGACCCATTGAGCCTGGGCCGACTGGCTGGCGACGCCAAGAGTAGCCACGGCCAACATCGTATAAAGCGCCCGTTTCATCGGAGGTGTCCTTTCAAAATTGAATCGCTGACGGGGCGAAGGTCGTCTCGCAAGTGAGAAAGCGACATTCATCCACGGATGCAACGCGCCTCACATCGCGGTCGTCTGGTCGAGGCCCGGGCGGAGCGATTCAATCCTGGCCGCCGGGCCATGCCAGATGACCGCAGTATGGAGCGCAACGCCCGCTGCGACAACTAGTTAAAAGATAGCACTGCCGGCAGTTGGAGGATGCCGTCGCCGGTAACGATTGTGCCGATCGCAACGGACGGGCGGAACGCCTCAAAAAACCACCACCAAGACACGAAGGGCACGAAGACGCCCCAAGAAATCCAAGCGACGGGAGAGAAAACCAAGCGACAAAGCCCGAAACCTCTAGTTCATTTCTCCTTCAGTCTTCCTTCGTGCGTCTTCGTGCCCTTCGTGTCTTGGTGGCTCGTATTCCAAACGCGCCGGCCGGTCGTTGACCGGCGGCTACTGCTTGTCACCCGCCCTCAAACGGGCAATAATCCGGGATTCTTTCGACCGCCGCAGAGACCACTGGGGGCCACATGCAGGACAAGCTCATTGGCACGGGACTCACGTTTGACGACGTACTCATTGAACCTCGCTACAGCGAGGTCGTCCCGGCGGAGGTGAGCGTGGCCACTCGGCTGACGCGGCGCATCGAAATGCGGGCCCCCATTCTCAGCTCGCCCATGGATACGGTGACCGAGCATCGGATGGCGATCGGCCTGGCCCAAGAGGGGGGCCTGAGCGTCATCCACAAGAACATGTCGATCGAGGATCAGACCAAAGAGGTCGACAAGGTCAAGCGGAGCGCCAACGGCATCATCGTCGATCCGGTGACGATGCCGACCAATGCTAGCGTCTCCGCCGCCCGGTCGCTGATGCTCAACTCGAACGTCTCGGGCGTCCCCATCGTCGACGCCGCCGGGAAGCTAGCGGGGATCCTCACCCGCCGCGATCTGCGCTTCCTGGAAGACAGCAATCAGCCGGTCTCCGACGTGATGACCCGCCGCGAGCAGCTAGTAACAGCCACGGGGACTGTAACGCTTGCGGAGGCTGAGAAGATTTTGATGGCAAAAAAGGTCGAGAAACTTCTCCTGGTTGACGAAAACTACAGACTGACAGGGCTCATCACCATCAAAGACATCGACATGATGCGTCGGTTCCCGCAGGCGTCGAAAGACAGCCACGGTCGC
>JBGSMO010000183.1:0-2849 GCA_041740115.1 Pirellulales bacterium | reverse complement strand
GAGGTAGCTGGCCCTCGTGCTCGGCGACGATCACCTTCGCCGCGGCGTGCAGGCCGCGAGCGCGGCGGTAGTAGCCGAGGCCTTCCCACATCCGCAGCACCTGCTGTTCGTCGGCGGCCGCGAGGGCGTGAACGGTGGGGAACGCGGCGACGAACGCCGTGAACTTCGGTCCTGCCATGGCGACGGTCGTCTGCTGCAGCATGATCTCGCTGAGCCAGATCTGATACGGATCGCGCGTCCGCCGCCACGGCATGTCGCGCTTGTGCTTGTCGAACCAGGCGAGCAACTTGCGACGGAACGATTGGCGCTCTTTGGGGGTGCTTAGCGGTTTGGTCGTGCAGTCCATTGCCATTGCGTCATCTTAATGTGTCTCTCGCAAAGGCGCTAAGGCGCAAAGAAAACGCAAAGAAGAAAAGTAAGAGGAAACAGCTAGTCCATCCCTTCTCTGCGCCTCCGCGCCTCTGCGAGAGATCTTTTAAGAAGTTTCTCGCAGAGGCGCAGAGGAATACAAGATGTAGGTAAGGAACGAAGGCCGTAGTTTTCTTTGGGCTTCCTTTGCGCCTTGGCGGCTTTGCGAGAGAAAACCAGCTCAGCCTTCTTTCAAAGCCGCCACCACTTCCATCAAGGCTTTTTTGCCGTCGCCGAAGAGCATCAGGCAGTTGTCGGCGGCGAAGAGGGGGTTCGGGATTCCCGCGAAGCCGGGGCTCAGGCTCCGCTTCACGACGATGACGGTGCGGGCGTGGTCGACGTCGAGGATCGGCATGCCGGCGATTGGGCTGGTCGGATCAGTCTTGGCGACCGGGTTCACCACGTCGTTGGCGCCGATGACGATCGCGACGTCGCATTGGGCGAACGTCGGATTGATCTCGTCCATTTCCTTCAGCTGGTCGTACGGCACGTCGGCTTCGGCGAGCAGCACGTTCATGTGCCCCGGCATGCGGCCGGCGACGGGGTGGATGGCATACTCGACCGTCACGCCGCGGGCTTGGAGGAGGTCGGCCATTTCACGGACGACGTGTTGAGCCTGGGCGACCGCCAAGCCGTAACCAGGGACGAAGATCACGCGCTGGACGCCGTCGAGCAGCATCGCGACTTCTTCGGGCGAGGTGCTCTTCACTTTGCCGGCATAGACTTCGTCGTCGCTGGGGCCGCCGGCGCTCGGCTCCATCTTGCCGAACAGCACGTTGGCGAGCGAGCGATTCATCGCCTTGCACATGATTTGCGTCAGGATGATCCCCGAGGCGCCGACCAGCGCGCCGGCGATGATTAGCACGTTGTTGCTGATGACGAACCCGGCCGCCGCGGCGGCGAGGCCGGAGTAGCTATTGAGCAGCGCGATAACGACCGGCATGTCGGCGCCGCCGATGGGCATTGTCAGCAAGACGCCTAGTGCGAATGCGATGATCGTGATCAAGAAGTATTCCAGCCCGCTGCCGTCGGTCATCATCCACGAAAGACCAAGGCACGCGGCGACGAGGATCGCGCTGACGATCTGTTGTCCCGGAAAGCTCCACGGATTTTGAAATGACTTCAGTTCCTGCAGCTTTCCCGCGGCGACGATCGAGCCTGTGAACGTCACGGCGCCGATGAGACCGGTGAGTCCCGCGGCAAAGCCGGCGACGCGCGGGTCAGTCCCCGTCGGCGCCGGATGGAGGACCTCGGCGCCGGCGACCAAGACCGAACCGATGCCGCCGAAGGCGTTGAAGAGCGCCACGAGTTGCGGCATCTGCGTCATCTGCACGCGGGCCGACATCCAGGCGCCGACGCCCGTTCCGACGATCATGCCGCCGATCCAGACCCACGGCTGGACATGCGTCATCGCCACGGTGACGACGACCGCAATGAGCATACCGATGGCGCCAAGCATGTTGCCGCGCACGGCGGTGCGAGGATGGGTCATCCCCTTGATGCCGAGAATGAACAGCACGGCGGCGATCAGGTAGCCGACGTTGGCGACGATGCTCGGTTCGGCGCGCTCGACTCCCATGAGAGCGTCTTCCGTGCGCTGAATCAAATCGGCCGTCTCTGCTGCGGCGAGCGTGAACAAATCGGTGGAGAAACTCACGGCGAGGGCTCTACTTCTTCTTGAACATGCCGAGCATGCGGTGGGTGACGAGGAAACCGCCGACGACGTTGATCGTGGCGAACGCGACGGCGGTGAAACCGAGGATGTCGGTCCAGAATCCGCCGCCGGCGAGGATGGCGCCGACCAGCGTGATGCCGCTGACGGCGTTCGACCCGCTCATCAGCGGCGTGTGGAGAATGGGCGGCACCTTCGCGATGATCTCGACGCCAACGATGACGGCGAGGACGAAGATGGTGAGTGCGGTGAGGAGGGCCATGGCGTATTTCTTCAGTGGGCAGTGGGCAGTGGGCAGTGGCAGCCTGTCATTCTGAGCGAAGCGAAGAAGCTAGAATCTCGTTTCGGCTTCCAGATCCTTCGCTTCGCTCAGGATGACGATCTCTACATACTTCACGCTAAGTGCTTAATCGGGGCTGGCTCCGGCGGCTGGAGCAGCGGGCCGAGGTTGAGCATCTCGCGGAGGCGCGGGTGTTGAACCTGGCCGTCTTTGGCGGCGAGCGTTTCGCGGATTACCTCGTCCTTGAGATCGATCACCAGTTCCCCTTTCTGCGTGAGCAATTGCAACAGCGTCACGGCGTTCTTCGCGAACATCTGACTCGCGTGGTACTGCACCTCGCTGGAGAGATTGGTCGGTCCGAGAATCGTGACGCCATTCTCGACCACCGTCTCGTCGGCGCGGGTGAGTTCGCAATTGCCGCCGCGCTCGGCGGCGAGGTCGACGATCACCGAGCCGGGCGCCATCCGCCGCACGGCGTCGGCGGTCACG
>JBGSMO010000171.1:0-12848 GCA_041740115.1 Pirellulales bacterium | reverse complement strand
GATAGTCGCGGCCAGCATGACGATAGGTCAGCCGTTCGTGGTCAAGTCCCAGGAGGTGGAGAATCGTGGCGTGGAGATCGTGGATGTGAACGCGCCCACTGGTCGCCTTGTATCCAAACTCATCCGTTTCGCCGTAGCTGATGCCGCTGCGAACTCCACCGCCTGCCAAGAATGACGTAAAGCTCTCGGGCTGGTGCTCGCGGCCATGCTTTTCCAATGGTGCCGTCCCGGAAATGTCCTGGCTCCAGGGGGTGCGACCAAACTCGCCGGACCAAACGACTAGCGTATCGTCCAGCAGGCCGCGCCGCTTCAGATCCATAATCAGTGCGGCGACCGGTTGGTCGGCTGAAAGGCACGATTTGGGCAAAGCGTCACGGATGTCGCCGTGATGATCCCAACCGCCAATCGTTACTTGGACGAAACGAACTCCCGCCTCGCACAATCGCCGTGCTAAGAGACAGGCGCGCCCATTCTTATCGGTGGCTTCCTGGCCCACGCCATAGAGCGCGAGGGTCTCAGGCGTCTCCGTTGAAAGGTTCACCAGCTTGGGTGTTTCGGCCTGCATACGAAAGGCGAGTTCGAACGAATCAATCACGCCTTCCATCACTCGATCCTCGCCGATGCGATCGAGCAACCGCCGATTCGCTTCTTGGACGAAATCGATTTGACGACGTTGGGTAGCTTCGGAAGTTTGCGGATCGCTTAAGAATCGGATGGCCGACTGGTTCGGATCTTGTGGGATTTGGCTGATTACCGTCCCCTGATGCGCCGCGGGCAAGAACGCCGAGCCGTAAGCGCGCACGTCCGCATCGGCGTGGATGCTGACAAAGCCTGGGATGTTTTCGTTCTCGGACCCAAGGCCATAGCTGGTCCAGGCCCCCAGGGCCGGCCGCACCTCATTGAACACGCCGGTGTTGAACTGCAACGTGGCGAGATCGTGGGCCGGGTTATCGACCTGCATGCCGTGCAGAAAGCACAATTCGTCCGCCACTTTCGCCAAGTGGGGCAGCAGGTTGGAGATTGTCGCACCCGACTCTCCTTGGGGTAGGATGGGCGCCATCGGGCCAAGCGTGAGAAACTTATCGGTGCCGACCGGCGCACCAGTCGGCAGGTTGGTCGCCCCGACGCGCAGTCCGTGGTCTCGCACGAGTCGCGGCTTTGGCACGAATAAGTCGTGCTGCGACGGGCCGCCTGCCATGAACAGAAAGATCACGCGCTTAGCGCGAGCCGGAAAGTGCGGCGTCCGCGGAGCCAACGGATTGTTTGCCGCAGCCGCCATGTCGGCCAGCATCGCGTGCAGTGCCACGCCCCCGAAGCCGCAGGCGGCGCGCTGCAGAAAATCACGACGATTCGCCGACGGAATGCGCGGCACGCGTTGAATCTCCCTCATCACCTTAGCTCACAATCGAAATAAGAATTCATTGGAGGCCAACAGGGCATGCGCCAATTGCCGCCAAGCGGCGTCGCTGCAGGAACTGGTCGCTGAGGAGCCATCCTGGGGCGTGGCGTTGGCCGCCGCCGCCTCGGTGAGAAAAGCCTTGGCTCCGTCAGACTCTGTTGGCGTGCAGGGACGATTCAACACACGTCGATAAAGCAAGTTTAGTCGAGCCTCATCGTTCGCGAGCGCCTCATCAGCAAGTAGTTCGGCTGCCAAGGAGGCAGCGGCCTCTTGCAACAGCGGCCCATTCAATAGAAAGAGCGCCTGGGAAGCGACGGCCGTCGTCGGCCGACCGCCGATGTACTGCGCCGGTTGAGGAAAATCGAAAAAGTTGAGTGCGTCCGCCGGGCCCCGCTGCTCTGATGAACGGACGACTGGCAGGTAGATCGTCCGCAATGTGCGGACGTCATCGCGAAATCGCTGGAGCGCGAAGCTGATCGGATTGACCGACTTGGGATCGAGTTCGCCGACATTCTCCATGAACTCCGGTGAGAGAGACGGTCCGCCCGAACTGACGCGCAATTGTCCGCTGGATGCCAGCACGGCGTCACGGATCATTTCAGCTTCCAGTCGCCGCGGGCTCATCCGCCACAGCAGTCGATTGTCTGGATCGGCGGCGAGCATCGCTGCTGACGCACTGGTAGTCTCAGACTGCTGGCGGTACGTGCGACAGAGCACCAACTCCCGCAGTAATCGCTTCTGCGACCAACCGTTGGCAATGAACTGGCGAGCCAGGTAGTCGAGCAATTCGGGGTGGCTCGGCGGGTCACTGCGGGCGCCGAAGTAGTCGACTGAGTCGACGATCCCGTGTCCGAACAGTTTTTGCCACCATCGATTGACCGTTACCCTCGCGACGACATGGCTGGCGGGCCCCGTGAGCCAGTCAGCCAGCTGTTGGCGACCGCTCTCGTCGGCAGGTATCTCCTGGCTAGCTCCTCTCGCGATCGCTTGGATGAAGCCGCGGGGCGTCGCATCACCCAGGACGTGCGGATTGCCGCGCACCTGAATGCGGGAGTCGGCGATCTCGACGCTCTCTTTGACGGCAAAGGTCGCGGGAGGCGACGGGCGGACGTAGTCGTTGTGCCACAAGCGCTGATTGAACGCCGATAACTTCGCAGTCAAGTCAGATCGTTCCTGCTCCAACTCCGCGGGCGAAAGATTGTTGGCGGAAGCCGTCGCTTCGGCAGGCGTCGCGCTTTCGTCAGAGGCCGATCCTAGCTTCGGCGCCTCGAGCAGCAGACCAATTTCGGCAATTCTCGCTACGGCGAGCGCCTGTTCCTGATGGATGGCGGCCACCTCGCGCTCGTGCGCCTGGAGCGCAACCTCGCGCGCGGTAAATTCCGCGAGCGTCTCCGGCAGCGTGACAAGGGTCACCGTGCTCCACACGCCGCGCTCGATCTTGCGGGTCGATTCCGTACTCGCGAAGATGCCCGCCAGTCCGTAGTAATCTTGGAGCGTGATCGGATCAAACTTGTGATCGTGGCAGCGGGCGCAATGCAGCGACATCCCTAAAAACGCTTTGCCCACTTTCTCAATCTGGTGATCGACAAGGTCCATCTGCATGGCGAGCTTGTCGGCCTCGACGATATTGACGTTGCCCAGCACCAAGAAGCCCGTCGCCGTGATCTGATCTTGCCGCTCTTCGATGCTGCTGGCCGCGAGTAGATCGCCGGCCAACTGCTCGCGGACAAACTGGTCAAACGGCTTATCGGCGTTGAGCGCACGGATAACGTAGTCGCGATAGCGCCACGCATGCTCGGCCGGCACGTTGTTCGCCGAACCAATCTGATCGGCGTAGCCGACGAGATCGAGCCACGGTCGCGCCCACCGCTCGCCGAACGCCGCCGAAGCAAGCAGTCGATCGACGACGCGTTCGAAGGCTTGATTACTGGCGTCGGCAAGAAAGGCGTCGATCTCCGCCGGCGTCGGCGGCAATCCCGTCAGGTCGAACGTCACTCGGCGCAGCCAGGTAAATCGGTCGGCGTCCGGCGATGGCCGCCATCCTTCTTGTTCCAGACGAGCAAGAATGAAACGGTCCGCCTCCAACAGCGGCCACGATGCCTCTTTCACTTCGGGCGGGTTCGTCTCGGACAGGGGTTGAAACACCCACAGCGGCGCGTCCGAACTCGACGCCTCTTCAAGGACCTCGCCGTTACGAGGGTCGGGAGCGCCCATCCGCACCCACGACTCCAGGACGGCGATCTCCTCATCGCTCAACTTGCCGTCAGGCGGCATCTGCAGAAAGTCGTCTTCGTAGCGAACGGCCTGCAGCAGCAGACTTTCGTCGAGACGACCCGGTACGACGGCAGGGCCGCGATCGCCGCCGGCTTGCCAGCCGGCGCGATGCTCGAGTGAAAGTCCCCCCTGCCGCTTCTTACCGGCATGGCATGAGTAACAATGCTCAACCAGCAAGGGCCGGACGTGTTGCTCGAAGAATTCGACCTGCTGAGTCGATGACGTCTCAGCAGCGAAACCGACCATCGCAGAGAACGCGATGGCAAATCCCGTCGCTAGCCGCCAAAGGATCGTTTCGACGTACGTCCGCATGACTGCTTAGCTTACCTACCTGACGTGCCAAATTCAAATTAGATTGAGCGCTGGAGAGAATGACGCTTCTGTAAGATAGCGGTCCAGGTTGAGGGGACGCCAATCGCATTCACATTGGCAATACCGACGCTTTTGCGACGCAGACCTGACGCGAACAGTGCTTTCAGCCGCCCGACGAGCGAGTAGATGCCATCGGTGAAGCGGAGTGGGTCGACGCATGTTTTGTCGCCGCTCGAGGCCGCGGCCGCCGGCGACGATGGCCCGAAGCTCGCGACGTTCGACGTGCTCGCCTACACGGGCGCGCCGATGCGACTCAACGGCTATCGCTTCCCCGTCATCCTCGACCTCAACGGCGTGAAGGTCGCGAGCGAGTTAGAGTGGTTGCTCGAACGATCGTCACGGGGCCTGTGAAGGTGCGGCCGTTGACGACAGTCTGCTTGCCGGCTTACTGCTCTCCCAGTATTACCTTTCACGAGGTTATAGCGGCAACCTTATCTACGCACGGGTTATCGAAGCTGAACTAGACAAGCAGGGTAAGCTCGCAGCACTCCATCAGGCCGTCGAAGCCCGTGCCAACAAACCTTGGGAAGAGATCCAAAAAAACTTGTCTTTCTACAGAACGCACCTCTATGCCGCCGCCTGTGAGGTGGCTCCCGATGTTTTTGGAAGTGCCACCGATGTTGATCAAGCCTTAAAGGAAGCCGAACGAGGCGAATTGCATAACGTAGCGTTTTTCGTCGACACCATACTGGCCGACCTTAAGAAACGCGAAACCGAAACCAAACGCCAGCAACGGCTGCTACTCGTGCTCGACGAGTCGGGACAATGGATTGAAGACGACTCCGGGCGGTTGTCACAACTCCAGGCACTTGTCGAGGAAGCCGCCATCAAGGGTCAGGGAAAATTGTGGGTCATTGTTACCACGCATGGCGACATGGGCTCGATCTTCAAAGAAGCCCGCGCACTCGAGGGCGACATGAAGAAGATCGAAGGTCGGTTTCGTTTTAAGCCGGCACTGACCACGGAGAATATTGAACTAGTACTCGAAGACCGGCTCTTTAGGAAAAAGGTAGCAGGTAGGGAGACAATTGAAAAAACTTACGAGACGCGCGGCAGTGGTCTATTGCGCGGGCTTGGCGAATTGGCCAACGTCACTAATAGAACTTTGCCCGCCTGTACCAAGGAGAAGTTTGCCACCTACTATCCATTCTTCCCCTATCAAGTACATCTAATTCCTGAGATCGTCAAAGCATTGCGATCGAAAGGTGGTCGTGGAGAACAGATGTCCGGTTCGACACGGACATTGTTGGCAATCACTCAGGATATCCTGCGCGCCGGTCGTCGCCCCTACCTCGACGAGGGGCCCGGCGTGATGGTTTCGTTCGACGAACTCTATAACAACTTAGCTGGCGAGGGCGAGATAGGCCCATTGAATGGGCGATTTCTGTCGCCCCCGATCCCCGAATTCCCGATCTGGCCAGCGAACTGCGAATGGTCAAAGGCGGCGAATTCGAAGTGGTTGAATTCCCCAATGGCTACATGCCGCCGACAAACTAGCCGTGTCTGACACGCAAGTTCGTCTCCGTGACGTGCTGCCCCACCGAGTAATACCTGACGAGGCGGGCGATCGCGCCAGACGCGGCATGATAGCTCTGATGCGCCTGCAGCGATGGCGGGAAACGGACGCAATCACCACCTCAACTCTGCGAACGGAATTCGAAAAGATGCAGACGCGACGACACCTTCGGAGCCAGATCGTTTTCTTAGAAATCCTGTTCATGCTGTGGGCGGGACGAGTGCTCGGTGGGCCCGCGAATAAACATCGAGCTTCTTCCTCGCGTCCGTCGGCGGACGGCCCGCAGGCTGTGATCCGGGCAAATTACTTCGTGGACGACGACAACGTGGGCGCCCAGGACGGCACCGCGTTTCATCCGTATCAGACCGTGCAACAGGCCATCGACGCTGCAAAGGATCAGGCGGTCATCGCGGTGGCGGAAGGAAACTATCCGCAGAACGTCCAGGTGCAAGTCAAGGCGGTCCGCGTGTATGGCGGATACGTAGGTGGTACTGTTGCGAGCTATGCCGCTGGGACCGCGGGCAACTTTAGCGGGCGCAATCCTGCGAGCAATCCGTCCCACCTCCAGGGCAACGGCGAGAACTCTGTCGTCACCTTGTACAATTCCGGCGCGAGCATCGTCGACGGTTTCTTGATCACGGGCGGAGAGCGTAACGCGCGGGCGATACCATCTTGGGTAGGAGGGGGATTCTATGTCTACCAGGGTTCTCCCACGATCTCAAACAACGTAATTGAGAAAAAATCAAAACATGTCCCCCGATTAGCAAGATGAGGAGAAGTTCGGCGGCGGCATCTATTCCACGGGCGCCAGTGTCTCATTCTTGGACAATGTCATCCGACACAACACCTCGGGACGCGGAGCCGGGATCGCGGCAGAAGGACCGAAGATAATCATTCGCGGCACGGGACGCGGGAATGCTTAGTCTTGATCGGCAACTCCTAGTTCGTCACCCCATTCCAGGCGAATCCTGGCCAGCTTTCGGGCAATTGATCGTTCCACAACGCCAAAATGAACGGCAATCTCGACATTGGTGAACCCCTCTAACTTCATCATCGCCACCGTTCGCAGTTCGGCGTCAAGTTGGCCGAGCAAGCGCTGAACCTGTTCGGCCACTTCTGCGGCGAACTGCGGCGTCGGCTCGTCGCCGACAAGATGCGCAATGTCTACGACTTCCTCTTCGGCGTTTGATCGCTTCTTGGCTTGCTGTCGCTTGACCTGATTGATTGCCTTTCGCGCCGTGATCTTCACCAGGAGCGGCCACAGGCCCGTGCGGTCGTGAAGCTTGGGAAAACGTCCTGCGCGGGCGGCGCTGAAGAAACTATTGAACGCACTGAGGACGACGTCCTCTTCATCCGCGTCGCGCTGCGGCGCCCCCGTGAGTCGAGTCCTCGCGAGCGCAGTCAGGCGGATAAAATAGCGGTTCCACAACTGCTGCTGGGCGGCTGAGACGTCGCTCGCAGTAAGTTGGCGCAACCAGTGCGTCACCGACTCGTGTCGTTGCGAGTCCATCGGCCATATCTCGGAGCCATGCAATCGCGAGCCGTCAATCACTACCCTTGCCATGTCGGGGCGGCCGCGATGTTTCGATTCTAACGTGGGAGCCCCCCTCTCACCAATCGGCGATGCATTCGAGCCAGCGAAGTGATGTATAATCGCGGTTTGGACGACGTAACCATGGCGTGTGACTCACTCGGGAAGGGCGCGAAGCGTGAATGTTGACTCTACGTCGCGACCGATGTCCCCGGAGGTCATGCGGATCGTCGATGAGATTTGCGACAAGTTTGAACGAGCGTGGAAGCTCGGTGCGCCGGCGCTCGAATCTTATCTTGTCCAAGCTCCGAGCGATTGTCGGCGGCATCTGCTCCCGGAACTGGCCGCCATCGATTTCCAGTATCGACGCGATGCAGGCGGCGCCAACTTTTCCTTCGACGAGTTTATCGCCGCGCATCCGGCCATCGCCGAGGAGTTGCGGCACTGCGCTGATGCGCTCGAAGGTCTATGCAACTCGGCCTCTCCTGAGCCGCAAGCGTCGCTTAGCGACGTGGCGCTCGCGAGTTCCCGGCGGCCGCAAGGCTTGCACATTCGCTGTCCGCATTGTGCGAGTCCGGTCGAACTCGTCGCCGACACGCCGGAAGAGGACGTCACATGCCGCGCGTGCGGCAGCACCTTCTGCCTAGTTAATCGCGATGAGAATGCGCCCGCGGCGGTCAGTCTCCGAACGATCGGTCGATTTGAACTTCTCTCGCGGCTCGGCGTAGGCGGCTTCGGTACGGTTTGGAAAGCCCGCGATCCGGAACTCGATCGCATCGTCGCGCTCAAGATCCCGCGTCGCGGCCAGCTGCGCACCGAAGAGATCGATTTCTTTTTTCGCGAAGCTCGCGCCGCGGCCCAGCTTCGACATCCCCACATTGTGGCAGTTTATGAGATCGGACGTGAAGACGATACGGTGTTCATCGTCAGCGACTTTGTTCGCGGGGCGACGCTCTCTGATTGGATGAAAACAGAGAAGCCGAGCGTGCGCGAGGTCTCCGAGATGTGCGCCGTGATCGCCGAGGCCCTCGATCATGCCCATGATCGCGGCGTCGTGCATCGCGATCTCAAGCCCTCCAACATTATGATCGACGAGATCGGCCAGCCGAGGATCATGGACTTCGGTTTGGCCAAACGCGAATCGGGCGAAGTTACGATGACCTGCGACGGCCAAATCCTCGGGACGGCGGCTTACATGTCGCCAGAGCAAGCCGAGGGACGCGGGCACTGGATTGACCGCCGCGCCGACGTCTACTCGCTGGGCGTCGTCATGTTTCAAATGGCGACGGGCGAATTGCCGTACCGCGGAAGTCTGGAAGTGCAGCTCGCCAGCAAGATCGTCGACGATGCGCCTGATCCGCGCAAGCTGAACCGGCATATTCCGTCTGACTTCGCCACGATCTGTCTGAAGTGCCTGGAGCGCGATCC
Source organism: Pirellulales bacterium (assembly GCA_041740115.1). Taxonomy (GTDB): domain Bacteria; phylum Planctomycetota; class Planctomycetia; order Pirellulales; family Lacipirellulaceae; genus Lacipirellula. The sequence goes on along the minus strand of JBGSMO010000171.1, from coordinate 4,328 downwards.
GAACCGCCGCTACGCCAGCGCCGGCATGGTCGCCGCCGAACTGCGACGGTTCCTGCACGGCGAGCCGATTCTCGCCCGTCCGTTGTCGCGTACCGCCCGATTGTGGCGCTGGGCGAAGCGGAAGCCTGCTCTATCGACCGCAGCCGCGCTGGCTGGAATCATTGCGGTGGCCGGCCCGATCGTTGCGTTGGTGATTGATGCTCAGCGCCGAGAACTAGACGGTCGTGTGAAAGAACTGGATCAGTTGGTGATCGGTCAGGAAACCGCAACCCGCCTGTTGCGCGAGAAGAATGCCGAGCTACAGATATTGCTTAACGCAACGAAGGCGCCGGAGGCCGGCATGGCGGACGACCCGCTTGAGTGGCGACGCCACCTCATCGATAACGTCATGGAGCGACGCTACGCGGCGGCCCTCGCGGCGCTTGACGGCGGCGCGCTTGACTTGGAGAGCCGGGTTCAACTGCAGCTTAGCCTGGGGATGATGCTCGCGGCCGTTGATCGCACGGATGACGCGGTGACTCAACTTACGGGGGCGGCGAACGGTTTGGAGCAACTTGCCGTCAATCAGCCGATGGACGAGCGCGTTGAAGCTGCATGGGCGAATTGTTGCGATCAACTTGCTCGCCTCCATCGAGCCGCCGGTCGACAAGAACCGGCCATGCAGGCGGCAGCCAAGGCTTTGGCAATTCGCGCCCGTTTGACGGAACGCCGTCAAGGCGACGTTGCCGCGCAGATCGATTTGCTCGAATCGCACTACTCGGCTCCGCAGTCGGCAACCATGCTCGAAGCGATCCCCAAGCTATCTGAAATGGTCATCGACGATTGGCCGAGCGAGGCGGCCGCTCTTTACGAAGCTGCTTGTCGCCTCACTCGCAACCCGCCTCTTTTCAGTGCCCCGCCAATCGAAAGCGCGGAAGCCAACTAGGCTCGCAAGTCTACGGCGTCTCCGAGTTCGTCTCTTCTCCGTTCCGCGTCGCCAGTTGGCGATACGCCACCAAGTCTAGCGACTCATGCAGAAAATGGACGCTGCCGTCGGCGTAAGCGAAATGGGCGCCGCCAGGGTGAAGACTGCCGAACGCTAGTTCGTTGCCGAGAACTTTTCGAAGTTCCACGGGGGCGTCGGAGTCATGTACGTAGTGTACGCGGCCGCTCTCAAGTGCGTTGATGGGCCAAATGACGTGTTTAGCCGCGGCGACGCAGGCGCTGGTGGGCGTTTGCAATCCGCCCGATTTGTACCAGACCGCGCCGAGGCTCCACGACTCGTCCGTTTTGTAAATGGAACGTTCGCCGACTGCGAGTGTGTGCGACGTGCCGTCGGCAATGTCGGCCGTACTCGCCTCACCTTGCATGTGAAGCACGCCGTCCGTGGCGACAATCCCGCATGCAACCTCTTCCACCGGCCAATCTTTGCTCGTCTGCCCTGCCCCGGCGACCCCGACGTAGTTGGCGCTCTCCAGGTCTGCGCTGCTATCGCTTGGCGGCTCCGCCGTCGGGCAGTAGTAAGTAGGCGCCACCATACTTTCTGCATGGAAGCGCGCGCCGCCGTCCTTGTCGGGGGCTATCTCCGCATATAGCGGCCGCTGATCGAGGTGCGGCAGAACGAGTACGTGCCAGCCGATGCTTTTTCGTCCGGAGCGGGCGTGCATCCGGGCGCCTTCGGGGAATGAGCCATGCTGCGCGTGATACGAATGCAGCGCGACGCCGATTTGCTTGAGATTGTTACGGCAAGAGGCAAGACGAGCCGATTCGCGCGCCGCTTGCACGGCGGGCAATAACAGCGCCGCCAGAACGCCGATGATCGCAACGACAACCAACAGTTCGACGAGCGTGAATCCTGACTGGCAATGCTCAGTCGGTAAGCGGTGCGCGGCAGGTATGCGACGGCTGATCACGCTGACCGTCCTCGTAGTCGGGCAACTCGTCGAATCGAGGAACTAAGCACAATCGCAACGACCATTGCCGTCGACGAACTTGGTTCGGGAACGGCCAGCACGCGCGTGATTTCCGCGAACGCCGCCTGCGCGCTGCCGCCGAAGTTCTCGATTGCTTCGAGAAACAGCGGGATGTCGGCAAAAGTGTTGCTGCCGTCACCGTCCATGTCCGCCAGGAAGGAGTCCGCCACGTTTCCGGCCAGGTAGAAGTCGAAATGGTACGTGTTGGGGTCGCGGATAGCGTGGGCGAACAACTCGACGTCGAGTTCGTCGACCGTGTCGTCGCCGTTCATGTTCCCCCGCAGCTCGGTGTAGAAGACGTTCAGCCCATTGGTAATGTCGAAGTCGGGTATCCACGAACCGCCGCCCACTGCCGAACCGAGGATATCGGCGAAGGCGCCTTCGAACCCGTTGGACGCTGTCAGTATGGAGTAACTGACCCCCGGCGTCGGCAAGGAGCCGCCGAGAAAGGATAGATCGAGCGTCCCGCCCAGCGTCACGGCGCCGCTGACCTCGATTTGGTCGAACTGGCCTGAACGGAAATCGATCTCCAGCCGGGCATCGGCCGCGAGTTTCAGGTTGCCGTCAATGGCGAGCGACTCTCCCGGCGCCAGCGTAGCAATGGCGCCAGGTCCGTTGCCGACTGTGACGTTGCCGATGACGTCGCCGGTGGCACGAAAGAGGCCTGCTTGAATCAGGATGGTCGAGGCGTTAATCGCACCGGCGTTCAAGTTGAATGAGCCGCCAGTTTGCACAAGAGAACCCGAGAGGTTGACCGTGCCGCGGTCGAATACCGTGAGGTTACCGTTAGTCGTCAAGCTGGCCGCCGTCACTTGACTGGCCGCGGGCCCGCCCCCGCCGAGCGTGAAGCTTCCGCCCCCGGCCACGGCGACCGACGTGACGACGTTCAGTCCCCCGACACTTGAGCCCCCGGTGATCACCAAACCACCCGGCAACGACCCGCTGCCGATCTCAACGGCCATGACTATCGGCACGACGACGCCGGCGATGGTCGCGGTATCGCTGACGATCGTCGCCGTGTCGGCCGTACCCGGCAAAGCGTTGAACTGCCAATTGGCCGGTTCGATCCAGGCGGAAGTGGTCCCGCCGCCATCCCAGAGCACCCCTTGCGCCGGCGCAGCGCAGAGGTGGAACAGCAGCGCCGTGAGTAGCGCCACGCGAACCAGCGCCATGGAAGTGGCCGTCAACTTGGATCCAGGAAGGAGCAGCATACGATAAACGCGGGGGGCAGCGGTCGACCCTCTGGTAAAATGGCGGAACCTGGGAAAATCGCAGTCACGACGAAACTATCGCGTCACATGGAATTCTACAGCAATTCGTAGTCGACGCCTAAACTGCTATCTCCTTTGCGCTCAACGACGCAATTTCGGGCGAAATCCTCGCGTCTCGGATATGCTGAACTTGGCCCTGTCGCCCCTATGCAGACCCAGGGACGCTACGAAAACTGTTCAATGCTTTGGACCAACGCGACGTATCTGAACGCGAAGCTGCTGAGGACCACTCTGTGCGTCGCGATGGCATGCGCACTGACAACGAATTCCATACGCGCTGATTCGATCGCCAACATCTGGCTTTCCTACGCCGATACCGGACCCACGGTCCCGGTCATGTACGTTCCTCCCGGTGCAACCGCTGAACTTCAAGTTTGGGCCCGCCCCGCCGAGGGTTACCGCCTGTCGGCCTTTGCGCTCGATCTGACGACAGCGCAGCCAGGAGTCGTGTCGTTGACAAACGTCGACGTGCTGAATCCGCAGTTGGCGGCGATGCCGCCGTTGTACCGACATCAGATTGTCTTCGATTCTGCCGCCGGACTGGTGGTCGACCCGAGCGAAATCTACGGCTTCCTCGGCTACTCCTTTTTCGAGAACGCGATGGGCCTGTCCAATGGCGCCGGGATTGGTCCTGAGTGCGGCGATTGTTCGACAGCCAGCGGCGCCTCGGCGTGGCATGTGGCGACAGTCGAATTCCAGGCCGGCATGTCGCCGGGCTCGGTCGAACTGTACCTCAGCATCGGCGAGCAAGGGGTCTGGCAGTCGCCCGGCGACGCCGTCGAACCCGATACCCCGAGCGATACGAGCGTCGTATTCGGCCTGCCGAACGAAGCCGTGAATCAGTGGGCCGTTCTGGGCGAAGGAACCGACCATCGCCACGATCCACAGGGTCTTGCCGACGCCGTGATCCGCATTGCATCGGCCGATTTTAATCAAGACGGCGACGTCGACGGGGACGACTTCCTGATCTGGCAACGCGGGCTCGGCATCGGTTCGACGCTCGCCGCTGGCGACGCCGACGGCGACGCCGAAGTCGACGCCGACGACCTGGCGGCGTGGCGTTTCCAGTTTGGCTCGACAAACGCGGCCGTCGCCGTCGGCTCGG
>JBGSMO010000159.1:0-20832 GCA_041740115.1 Pirellulales bacterium | reverse complement strand
GCGGCTTGCAGCGGCTTCGCGGCAGCGGCGGAGGCGGCGGGGCTGGCGGCGATCAGGTCGGCGATCACTTCGTCGGTGATGTCGGCGCCGGGGGCGACGTCGTAGAGGACGTTGTCGTTCTTGGTGACGATGACGGTCAGGCCGCGCTTTTGGGCGACGCGGCGGGCGACCGGTTTGATCTGTTCGCGGAACTGGGCAACGAGCGTCGCCTGATGTTTCTTGAGGTCGGCTTCGGCTTGTTGCTTCACCTTGTTGAGATTGGCGTTGGCCTGCTTCTGCCAGCTGGCGACGGTGACGTCGGCCTGTTCGGGCGGGGCTTCGGCGAGGGTCTTCTTCTTTTCCTCGATCTGCTCGGTATACGACTTGGCGAGGTCGACGAGCTGCTGGCTGAGCGACGTTTGGCGTTGGGCGATCGAGTCGACGATTTGCTTGTCGCTGCCAAGGCGGCTGGCGATCGCGTCGAGGTCGATGACGGCGACGGCGCCTTGAGGAACCGCCGTGCTGGCGGATTGATTGCAGCCAGCCGCCAAGGTGAGACCCAACCAGGCGATCGCCATCCAACGTCCAGTCACTCGCATCGTCGCATCCTTCCGTAGATACGTTTTAAGTAAGTCGCACTCTTGAATGTCATCCTGAGCGGAGCGAAGGATCTAGCGTCAAAACGGGCTGCCAGATTCTTCGCTCCGCTCAGAATGACATGAAACGCACTCAGACCGCTTCTCTCAGGCCTCTCTGCGGGCTCCGCGCCACGCGGAGAATAGGAAAGTGCGCCAGTTTTCGGCAGACCACTTTCGAAACGGCGCCGGCGCCCGAATTTCCTTCCCAAACAACCAATTTTGAGAGACTTCGACTGTTGATGGTCGCGGGGGAGGCCGATACAGACCCATAAGCTGCACCGACTTTGCGGATTGTACGGATCGTACGGCCTGAAAGAGCGGCCAAGTCGGGTGCGGATCGGACGGCCAGGGCATAAGGAGTCTGTCGTGTCGAGTTGTTTCAACGGCGATTGGCATGGACGCCAGCTGGGTATTGTCGCGGCGCTGCTCGCAGTGCTGGCATGCGGCTCGGCGAGCGCGCAGAGCGTGTCAGACAATCTGCCCTTTGAGTCGTCCGCCAGCGGACGGGTCTACAACGGCACCACGCCCCTGCGGCTCTGGCACCAGACGCGCGGCTACGGTATGGAGGCCTCGCAGACGGCCTTCGGCGGCCGGCTGGCGGTCGATCTGGCCGACGCGATCGGATTCATCGACGGGCAGTTCCGCGTCTCGAACGAAAGCCAGTTCGGCCTCGACTTCGGCGGCGGCTTCCGCTGGATGGCGCCCGGTCTGTTTGCCGGCGACACCCGCGTCTATGGCATCACTGGCTGGTACGACGGCCAGGAGACGAACCTCAACAACTACTTCAATCAGATCGGCGTGAGCTTTGAAAGCCTCGGCGAGCAGATTGACTTCCGGATGAACGCGAACATTCCGCTCGAGAACGAGAAGTCGGGCGACATCGTGATCGAAACCGACACGGTCAGCTACTTTGAGAACTTCCTCACGGTAGCAACGCTCATTCCGAGCGACGTGGCGTTGCGCGTCGTCGACTTCGAGGTGGCTCCGCGCATTTTTGATCTAAACGCCTGGGTTTACGCGGGCGGGTATCAGATGGACGGCAACGATGTGAGCGACCTCGGCGCCAAGGGCGGCGTCCGCGGTTACGTCACCAACGACCTGGCGGTCGACGTCGGCATTCAGGACGACGACACGTTCGGCACGAACACGGTGTTCCAGATCATCTGGACGCCGGGCCGCACTGGCGCCGGGCCGACTTCGTGGGTCCATACGCTGGCCGACCGGATGCGGGAGCAGGTGTATCGCAATACCTACGTCGCGACGACGCAGGTCGAGCGGACTGGCGGGGAAAACCTGACCGACGTCGACGGCGACGACATTCGCGTGGTGCACGTCGACTTCACGAGTACGGCGCCTGGGGACGGTACATTTGAGAATCCGTATTCGTCGATCGACAGCGCGAACGGCGCTGGTTCGCAGCAAGGCGATATCATTCTGGTGCATGCCCAAAACGGCGCCAACGTCTATACCGGGCAATCGCTCACGCTGCAGGATGAGCAACGGTTCCTGGGCGAAGGCGGCGGCATCGAGCATGAAGTCGTGACGCAGCAGATGGGGACGGTCATTCTGCCGAACTCGAAGCCGAATGCCTTGAATTTGACTCGTCCGACGATGCAGAACTCGTCGGGCCTCGCAGCCGTCACGCTCGAAGGGAGCAACGTCGAAAGCGAAAACTTTGCTGGGATGGAAGTCTCGAACTTCGAGTTCGACGGGGGCGCCAAAGCGGTTCTCTCCGGCACGAACGGCGTCGCGGCCGTCAATATCAACAATCTTAAAATCGAGAATACGGTCAGCCACGGCATCGACCTGGCCGACATGACGCAGACGTTGGAGAATGGCACCACACGTTCGCGGTTCGCTCCGACCATCGACAAAGTCGATTTCGAGAACGTGGGCGGGGATGACATCCTGCTGACGTCGACGACCAGTGAAACGACCATCGTCCACTCGACGGCGATCTCGAATACTACCAGCCTCAACGGCAATGGCGTCGGCATCAATCTGGTGCAGAACCAACGCGCCGCCACCATCAACAACTTCGACTGGAACGGCGGGACCACGGGCGACGGCGCCCTCCGCATCTTCGAGGCGGGGACGCAAGGAACCGTCACACTCAGCAATTCGGCTGGCGGCGACGACAACGTCATCACGGGCGGTCAGGTCGGAACGGCCTACGCCATTAACATTGACAACAGTGCCGCGACTCATACGGTCACCGGCACTAAAATCAGTGCCATGGGCGGCGACTCGATCGTCGTCAACGATGGCGCAGCGAGCTTGAACTTCACAGGTGAGATCGTCCAAACGACCAACTCCCAGTCGATTCTGAGCGTCACCGGCGGTCACACTGGCACGTTGAATTTCACCGAGCTGACAGCCGACGCCGGCGTGATTCGCGCCACTATGGGCGACGGTTTGCAGTTTGACGATATGAACGGCGTCTACATCTTCAATGACGAAGTCGAACTGACGGGCACGACGGCGGCGATCAACGTCACCGGCAACTCGGACGGTGACATCACCCTGGCGAACGGTCGGTTCACTAACACGACCGGCGATACGATCACGTTCGCCGGCGGCGAAGCGAACCTAACCTTCAATGGCAAGATTCTGCAGAACCAGAACGTTGCGGTCCTTTCCGTGACCGCAGGCCATGACGGGACGCTCGCCTTCAACGATCTGGCGGCCAGCCCGGGCGTCATCAGTGCGACAAACGGAACCGGTCTGCAGTTTAGCAACGCCGATGGCGCCTACACGTTCAACGACGCAGTTGTGCTCAACGGCGGCAATGCGGCGATCGACGTGGTCGCCGGCTCGGAGGGGACGTTTACGTTCGCCGATACGGATATTACGAACCCGGGTGCGGGACCCGCCGTCAACATCGACGCCAGCAGCGCGATCTTTACCTATACCGGCGACATTGTTTCCAACAACGCCGACGCGGTGGTGCTGAATGCGAATACTGGCGGCAGCGTCACCTTCGCCGCGGCGAGTACGATCAACAGCACGCAAGGGATCGACGTGACGGCCAATACGGGCGGCACGTTCCTCTTCGCCGGCGAGGTGAATCTGACCGGTACGGCTAACGGCGTAGAGATTCTCAACAACACCGGCGGCAGTACGCAGTTCAATGACATCGACATCACGAAGACCGGCACGGGGACCGGCTTCCGCGCCGCTTCGGCGACGACGGGGCATACCGTGACGGTCACAGGCAACAACAATACCATCGAGACAGACACTGGCGTGGCTTTGGAGCTTAACACTGTCGCCGTCGGGACGAGTGGCGTGAACTTCCAGAGCGTCTCAAGCGATGGCGCCGTCAACGGCATCCTCTTGAACAACCTCACGGGCGGGGCCGTGATCATCGGGGCGACGGGCTCGGCGTTCGGCGACGGCGGTACGATCGCCGGCAGCACAGGTCACGCCGTGTTGATTACTAACGCTGCCAACGTCAGCCTGAATAATATGGATATCAACGGAACTGCCGCTCTCTTCGATGGCGTCAACGTGAACCACACCAATGCGGCGGCTTCGACGGTTACCATCAATCGCAGCAGCATCGAAAACGGTGGCGCCGGCATCGAGTACAATCGGTCCGCCTCTGGTACGTCACGATTGTTCGTCACTGACAACGACATCGCCAGCACCGGCGATCAAGGGCTCGCCATCAACGTCGCCGGCTCGGGGGCGGCGAACGTCACCATCAGAGACAACAGCATCGCCAATGCGGCCAGCGGCAACGAAGGAATTCTGGTGCAAACGACCGGCGGCTCGAACAAGACGCTTAATCTGCTGATCGACTCCAATACTGTTCAGAGCGACACCACGACCGCTGCCGTGGTCATCGACGCAGCCGGCAACGGCACGGTCAATGCAACGGTCACGAGCAACACCAACTTCCAAAATCTTGACGGTGCGACCGGCAAGGCGTTCACGGCGACCACGAATAACCCGGCGGCCACGATTCGGATGAACCTGAACGGTAACGCTGGCAACGACGCGAGTGCCGGCAATGCCTTTGTGCTGACGCTTAACAGCGGCAACTTCTCGCTCGAAGACATGGCCACCGTAAACACTCGCAATACCGGCGGCGTGACCGTGGGGGCCGGCATTACCGACGATGCGGGCCCGATTCCGCCGCCGAACTGATCTGCGTCTAAACCGTGACCGCTGCGACGTGCTAACGGCCGTCGCGGCGGCGGCTGGCGAGATAGGCTCCGAGGAGACCCAAGGCGCCGAGAGCCACAGTGGAAGGTTCTGGCACCGACGAGACGGCGGGAAGCGTGTTGACGGCAGCCGCCTGACTCGCCAAGAGGGCGGCCTGAGCGGCAGCCGCCGCTGCATTGGCTTCGCTGCGAGCGGCCAATTCTAGGGCGTTGGCGATAGGGCCGACGAAGGAGAAATCCTTGTCGGCGTGGATCACTTCGACGTCCTTCACGACGACTATGCGGCCCGCGTCGGTCACTGGCACGTCGGTGTAAGCGAGGTTGCCGCTCTGGCCGATCTGGCCGCTTATGTCGCGTTGTGTCAACTGCATGATCTCGTCGATCGTTTGCATGTTCGAAATGCGAGCGAACGGGACGAAGCCTTGGCTGTCGAGGAAGTTGTTGTCGCCGAGGTTGATGAAGAAGCTGCTCGTGCCGCTATTGGGCTGGCCTGATTGCAAGGCCATCGAGACGGTGCCGCGGGTGTTCGATATTGAACTGAAATCGACCTGACCATCGCCATTGGCGTCGACGACGACGCCGTCGTTGAGCTTGTCGATTGGGGTGTGGAGCGAGCCCCAGAAATCGGCTGACGACGGAAAGCCCATGAAGCCGCCCATCTGCAGGACGAAGTCGTCGGCCGTGCCGGCGTTGCCGTCGGCGGCGCGGTTCACGGAGCTGAAGTGGTACTTGCCGAGGCCGATGTAGGCGACGATGTTGTCGACCAGCGGCTGGAGGTTTGCGTCGTTGTTGGGGTTCAGCTCCATGTCGAAGCTGCCGACGTTCGTCGTGAACCGCATCGTCTGGGCGAACGCGCCGGTGGTGGTCAGAAGGGCTAGAACCGTAGCCAGGCCAATTCGGGTAAGCATGCCTCTGCGCCGCTCTCGTGGAAGGTGAATCGAAGGTGTTCCGCGGTGGCGCACGAGTGAGAAAAGGGGCGCCGAGAGCTTTGATTATAGTTGGGCTCCGGAAAAGCGTCCGCGAAAATGGCGGCGAATTGCCGCAGGGCAGGCCGTTTTATCGGAAAAATCGGCCCGGAGGCGGGGCCGAGGCAGGGCGGGCCGAAGACCGGGACAGTTGTCACTCGGCCGCGTCGACGACGAAAAGCTGATTGAAAACAGGACCTGCTGTGGTTGGGACGGGGCGGACGTAGGCGATTTGCCGGCCGTCGGGCGAGAAGACGCAGGCCTCGGGGCGGGGGGCTTGTTGGCCGGCCGCTGAGTCCTTTTCTGTGACTCGCCGTGATTCGCCCGTTGCGGCGTTGACGACCATCACGCTGCCGTCGGCGACGTAGGCGATGGCGGTGCCGCCCTTGTTCCAGGTGAAGGCGGAGGCGACGTCCCATGTGTCGCGGGTGATTTGCCGCGGCGGGCCGCCATTGGGGGAGACGGTCCAGAGTTGGACGACGCCGGCCCCATCGCCAGCCTCGTCGCGAATCAGGCAGGCGATGCGCGAGCCGTCGGGGGAGCTGCGGGGCCAATGTCGCGGGCCTTGGATGCCGGGGTGCTTGCGGTCGGCGGTGAAGGTGAGCCGTCGTTGCAGCACGGCGAGCGGCGCCAGGGGGCGGAGCGTCGGCGTTCCCTGGAGGGGGCCGTCGCCGGGCTTCTTCATGGCGTGAAGCGGGGGAAGGTCGGCGATGAAGAGTTCGGTAATGAGGTTTCCCTTGAGGTCAATCGCGTCGCCGAGGAAGGCGAGCGCGCGCTCCTGCCGCGAGCGGTCGGCCCGTGTGTAGCCGGCGACGCCGACCCAGGCGTCTTCGTAGGCTCGCTGGATTTCATCGGAACCGGGGCGGGGATGTCGCACGGTGCGCGTCACCAGCGTGGAAAACAACGCCCCGTCGTGGTTGCGCGGGTGCGTGCGCGGGACGGTGACGGAGCCGAGTGGAAGGGCGACGCCGACGTTGCGCTGGTTGAGATCGCCCTGCCCTGCCTGTTCGCGCACAGTCAGGACGTGGTCGTCGTAGGTGAAGCTGACCCACTGCCCGTCGCCGCTGAAGATGTGGACGTGGGTGCCGCCGCGAAGCGCGCCGGGAGTGAAGGGGGGCGTGAGGTCGCGGGCGTCGAGGTTTGTCGCTTCGCCAGGACGTTCGGCGTGAACAATGACCCCTTGCCGATGGTGGATCGCGTATTCCCAATCGGGCGTGGGAGCTTCGGGGCCGAGGATGAACGCGACGCGATCGTCGACCGGCGAATAGCTGGCGACGCCGCAGCACGCGCTGCGTTGGCTTTCGTAGAGAATCTCAACTTGGCCGGTGGCGACGTGGACGCGCTCGATGCGCGTGCCGTCGAACGTGGCGCCCGCCGGATCGCTGCGGACGTCGTAGACGATCCACTCGCCGTCTGGGGACCAGACGTTGGCGTTGGTGAGAACATGGCCATGCGCGGCGGTGGTGAGCTGCCGTTCCATGGTGTTCGCTAGCCGTTGTAACCGTGGGGGTGGGACTTGTGCCAGCGCCAGGCGCTGTTGACGATCGGTTCGATGCCGACGTATTTGGGTGTCCAGTCGAGCGTCTTCCGCGCGAGCGAGGCGTCGGCGACCAGTTCGGCCGGATCGCCGGCGCGGCGGGGGGCGACTTTGTGTGGAATGGCGTGGCCCGTCTCACGGCGGCAGGCGTCGATCACTTCCATGACGCTCGCGCCGGCGCCAGTGCCGAGGTTGAGCTTCAAGCCCTTGCCTGGCTTCAGTCGTTCGAGAGCCGCCAGATGCGCGGTCGCGAGGTCGTCGACGTGAATGTAGTCGCGGATGCAGGTGCCGTCGGGCGTCGGGTAATCGTCGCCGAAGACGGTGATCTCTTGTCGTTGGCCGAGGGCGACCTGCAGGATCAGCGGAATGAGATGCGTCTCGGGCTGGTGGTCTTCGCCAATCGTACCGTCCTCGGCGGCGCCGCTGGCGTTGAAGTAGCGGAGCGCGGCAAAGCCAAGGCCGTAGGCGTGGGCGTAGTCGTCCATCGCCCGTTCGATCACGAGCTTCGTGTAGCCGTAGGGATTGATCGGATCTTGCTTTTCCGCCTCGGTGATCGGCACCTTCTCGGGCGTGCCGTAGGTGGCGCAGGTGCTGGAGAAGACGATGCGATTGACGTTCGCCGCTCGCATCGCGTCGAGGAGGTTGAGCGTGCCGACGACGTTGTTGCGATAATAGACGGCCGGATCGGTCACCGAGACGCCGACGTACGCCAGCGCGGCGAAGTGCATGACGGCGTCGAACTTCTGCTCGCCGAAGACTTGGGCCAAGCGAGCTTCGTCGAGCAAATCGCCTTCGAGCAATCGGCCCGGCGCGACCGCTGCGCGGTAGCCGTTAGCCAAGTTGTCGAAGACCCAAACGTCGTGTCCCGATTTCGCCAGCAACCGGGCGGCGTGCGAACCGACATACCCGGCCCCGCCGGTAAGAAGAACCTTCATGGAAGCTCAATCACTCCTGCCTTTGCCGAACGGTGCGACCCGTCGGCTCCGCCAGAAACCGTGGTCGCTAACCGCTGAAGTACACATAGGCCGCGATAATCAACCCGACGACGATCGCCGAAGCGACGACGTCGAGCGAATTCCAGCTTGCGCGGGTTTGTCGCCGGTTCTCTTCGGTGAGGGCGCCGTACGTCAGCCCTTCGATCTTCGCGCGGTCGGGGGGGCTCGTCATGTAGCTGACGACAACCATCACGGCCGCGCTCACCAGGAAGATCAGCAGACTAAAATACTGGAAATAGATGTTGTTGACGATGTAGGAAAACGAGCCGACGGCGTATCCCTGCTCGTAACCGGCCATTTTGAGGGTCACGGGCGTATCGATCCAGAGCCGCAGCAGGCCGAGTCCAAATCCGGAGATGAGGGCTGCCAGACACCCGGCGGCGTTCAGTCGCTGGAAGAACACTCCGCCGAAGAAAACGACGAAAATCGGCGGCGCCAGATAGCTCTGCACCCCCTGGAGATAGCCGTACAGCCCGTTGGCCCCGCTGATGACCGGCACCCAGGCCAGTCCGATGAGGACCATCACGCCGGTGGCGACGCGACCGACCCAGACGAGTTGTCCCTGCGAAGCCTGGGGATGGACCTTCTGATAGAGATCGATGGTGAAAAGGGTCGAGCAGGCGTTGAAGACGCCGGCGAGCGAGCTCATGAGGGCCGAGAGGAGCCCGGCGACGACAATTCCGCGAATTCCCGCCGGCAGGGCGTGCAGGACCAATAGCGGGAACGCCGCCTGAGCCTGATCGCGGACGACCTTGCCGTCGGCGTCGAGGAGCGTTTGAAGTTCCGGCACTTTCCCCGATTTGGCCAGGGCAAAGCAAATGAGTCCGGGGATGATGAAGATGAACACAGGCAGCAACTTCAGAAACGCGGCGAAAATGCTGCCGCGACGGGCGTGGGTTTCATTCCTCGCGCCGAGCGCTCGCTGGACGATGTATTGATCGGTACACCAGTACCAAAGGCCGATCACGGGTGCGCAGAACAGCATGCCGACCCAGGGGTAGACGCCGTTGTCGAAGTACCATGCCGATCGGCCCTCTTCGCGCACCGGGGCCCAGACCCCCTCGACCCCGTCCGGCATCATCGGCTGCCAGAGATTGAACATCTCCGATCCGCAGATTTTTCGGAGTTCGCTCCAGCCGCCGAGCAGATCAAGACCATAGACCGTCACCAACACCGAACCAAGGATCAGGACGAGCGTTTGGACGGCCTCGGTGTAGGCCACCGCGCGGAAACCGCCGAGTATCGTGTAGACGCCGGTGAGGACGATTACCAGGATCGATCCGATCCAGAAGCTATCGATGACTCGTTCGCCGATGGTGAACTGCAGTTCCGGCAGCAGCGTGCGAAAGACGATGCCTCCCGCAAAAATGCCGACGGCGATCTTCGTCAGGACGTAGGCGACGAGCGAGATGATCGACAACATCCAGCGCGAGGGCGCCGAGAAGCGGCGCTCCAGAAATTCGGGCATCGTGTAGACCATCGACCGCATGTAGAACGGCACCATGATCCAGCCGAGCACCAGCAGGCACCAGGCGTGCAACTCGTAGTGAGCGAAGATGACGCCGTCGGTCGCCCCGCTGCCGGCGAGGCCGACGAGATGCTCGGAGCCGATATTCGACGCGAAGATTGACGCGCCGACGATGAACCAGCCGAGATGACGGCCCGCGAGGAAGTAATCGTCCGTCGTGTCCTTACTTTGGAGGATAACCCACCAAGCAAGGGCGATGAGCATGGCAAAATAGCCGGCGACGACGACCCAATCGAGCGTTTCCATGCAGAGATTCCGCGCGGGATAGTGAAGAGAGACTAGAACCTGAAGAGGGAGTCGCTAATCGCGGCATTCAATCAGCGGCGATTACTCACTGCGAATCTTAGATCGTCGCTACGCGCGACGAAAGACGCCAGCGTCGTTCCATCGCAAAATATTTTTAAAATCGCGCAACTTGGTGCCGCCGTCGATGACCACGAACTCGACCCCCCACATCTCGGCGAGGTCTTCCCAGTGTTCCGTGGTAAGAGCTTGACTGAATGTCGGGTGATGCGAACCGCCCGCTTGAATCCAAGCGGCGGCGGCCGTCTTGAGATCGGGACGCGGCTTCCACATCGCCCGGGCGACGGGAAGCTTCTCCATCGGTTGTTCTGGGGCAAACACGTCAACCTCGTTCAGCACCATGCGGAAGCGGTCGCCCAGGTCGACCACGGTGGCGTTCACCGCCGGGCCTGCCGGAGCGCTGAAGACGAGCCGTACCGGATCGTCCTTGCCGCCGATGCCGAGCGGATGGATTTCGCACGAGGGCTGCGCCGCCGCGATCGAGGGGCAGATTTCCAGCATGTGGGAGCCGAGGACCTGTGGATTGTCTTGCTTGAGGTGATAGGTGTAATCCTCCATGAATGAAGTGCCTCCCGGCAAACCGGCCGCCATCACCTTGGCCGCCCGCAGCATCGCGGCCGCTTTCCAGTCTCCCTCGGCGCCGAAGCCGTAGCCGTCGGCCATCAACCGCTGCGAGGCGATGCCGGGCAACTGCTTCATGCCGTGGAGATTCTCGAACGTGTTCGTGTAGCCGACGAACCCTTTTTCCTCCAAGAAGCGTCTTAGGCCGATCTCGATTCTGGCCGCATCGCGGAGCGATTCGCGCCGGTCGCCGCCGCGGCGGAGGGGGTGCGCGACGGCGTACTGCTCATCGTACTGGCCGCAGAGCCAATCGACTTCCGAGTCGCTGGCGGCGTCCATGTGCTGGACCACGTCGCCCAGACCGTAGCCGTTCACCGAATAGCCGAGGCAGATCTGAGCGGCGACCTTGTCGCCTTCGGTGACGGCGACCTCGCGCATGTTGTCGCCGATGCGTGCGATGCGGGCGGAGAGGGCGTCGTGCCGAGCGGCGGCGGCGCGGGTCCACGTTCCCACCGACTGGAGGACGTCGTCGTCCTGCCAGTGGCCGACGACCACCTTGCGGGCGATCCGCATGCGAGCGCCGATGAAGCCGAACTCGCGACCGCCGTGTGCCGACTGATTCGTGTTCATGAAATCCATGTCGATCGTCGACCAGGGAATTTCACGATTGAACTGGGTGTGAAGATGGAGTAGCGGCTTCTGCAGCAGTTTGAGCCCCGCGATCCACATCTTGGCCGGCGAGAAGGTGTGCATCCACGCAGCGAGGCCGATGCAGTTCGGCGCGGCGTTGGCGGCGAGGATGACGTCGCGGATTTGTTCCGGCGTCGTCAGCACGGGCTTGAACACGACCCGCACGGGAATTTGCGGCGCCGCATCGAGCGCGGCGGCGACTTTTTGCGAATGCCATGCGACCTTGCGGAGGGTTTCGTCGCCGTAGAGATCTTGGCTTCCGGTGACGAACCAGACTTCAAATTGATTCAGGTCGATGGCAGGCATGGCAATGGAACCGCAGAGTAGCGTCGAGGTGAAATTGAAAGAGAACAGGAACTAGCGTTGGCCGTAGTAGGCGTCCTTGCCGTGCTTGCGAAAGTAGTGTTTGTCGAGGAGGAACTGGTCGACGGGCCCTGTCTCTTGGGCGAGGGCGAGGGTATCGAGCGCCATCGCGGCGACGGCTTCGAGGGCGACGGCGTTCTTTACGGAGTCGGCAGCGTCTTTTCCCCAGGCGAACGGGGCGTGGCTGGCGACGAGGACGCCCGGCATTGCTATCGGATCGAGATCTGCAAAACGCTCGACAATCACATGACCAGTGTTGATCTCGTAGCCAGCGTTGATTTCTTCGGCCGTTAGCAGCCGCGTGAGGGGAATCGTGCCGTAAAAGTGGTCGGCATGGGTCGTTCCGAAACAGGGAATTTCGCGGTGGGCCTGAGCGAAGGCGGTCGCCTTCGGGCTATGGGTGTGGGTGATGCCGCCGATGCCGTGGAACTTCTGGTAGAGCAAACGATGGGTGACCATGTCGGACGAAGGTTTGAGCGCGCCCTCGACGACTTCGCCCGTCTCGACGCTCACCACCACCATCTGCACTGGCGACATGCCGTCGTAGGCGACGCCGCTCGGCTTGATGACGAGGAACTGGCCGTCGTCGGACAATCCGCTGACGTTGCCCCAAGTGAGCGTCACCAGCCCGTGCGCGACCAAGTCGAGATTAGCCTGGCAGACTTGTTGTTTGAGCTTCTCCAGCATTGGTCGTCACTTCGCTCCGCGCCGCACGTCGTGGCGAATGGCGACCAGATCCTTCATCACGCCGGAAAGCGATCCGTTGAACCCGGCGGTTCCGAACGCGTCGTGGAGCGTTTTATAGACGCTATACAACTTCGCGTAGACGGAGGCATTGGCCGCGATTGGCTCGTAGAGGGTTGACTTCACGCCGGTCATCTTGGCTTGCGCCGCTTCCACAGTCGGATAAGCGCCGGCCGCGACGGCGCCGAAGATGGCTGCGCCGAGGGCGCAGGTCTGTCCGCTGCGGCTGATCTTCATCGGCCGATTGCAAACGTCGGCGTAAATCTGCATCACGAGCGGATTCTTCTCGGCGATGCCGCCGCAGACGATCACTTCGGCGACATTGACGCCGTACTCTTCCATCCGGTTGATAATCGTGAGGGCGCCGAACGCCGTCGCTTCAACGAGGGCGCGATAAACTTCCGGCGCCGTCGTGTGGAGCGTTTGACCGATGAGGAGGCCGGTGAGGAGCGGGTCGGTGAGGACGGTGCGGTTGCCGTTGTTCCAATCGAGGGCGACGAGTCCCGACTCCCCCGGTCGAAGTTTCGCGGCAGCGACAGTCAGTTTGGCATGAGCTTCGGCGCCTGCGCCGAACTCGCCCGGCGTGAGTTGCTTGACGAACCAATTGAAGATGTCGCCCACGGCGCTTTGGCCTGCTTCGAGGCCGTACATGCCGGGGATGATTGACTCGGGGACGATGCCGCAGAGGCCGGGGACGTCGGGGAGACGCTTTGACAGGGGCGCCACCATGCAGTCGCAGGTGCTGGTCCCCATGATTTTCACCAGCGTTCCTTCGCCGCAGCCTGAGCCGACGGCGCCCATGTGGGCGTCGAAGGCGCCGACCGCGACCGGAATGCCGGCGGGGAGGCCGACCTTCTCAGCGACTTCGGCGCAGAGCAGTCCAGCCTGCTGGTTCGACGGCACGGCCTTCGACTCGTAGCGGAACCGCGACAAGCCTGGTTCGATGGATTCAAGAAACTTGGCGCTCGGCAGGCCGCCCCATTCCTCGTGGTACATCGCCTTGTGGCCGGCGGCGCAAATGCCGCGGGCGAGTTTGGGCGGGTGGAGGTTCCCTGTCACATAGGCAGGCACATAGTCGGCGAGTTCGACCCATGCCGCCGCGGCGCGCGCCACATGGGGCGCCGTCCGCATGCAGTGGGCGATCTTCGACCAGTACCATTCGGAGGAGTAGACGCCGCCGCACTTGGCGAGATAGGGATAGTCGCCGTCGCGAGCTTTGCGCGTAATCTCCTCCGCTTCGCGATGAGCGGTGTGATCTTTCCAGAGCCAGGCTTGTGCGGCGAGGTCGTCCTTGAATTCGTCCAATAGCGCGAGGGCGACCCCATCGGCATTCACCGGGATTGGCGTGGAGCCGGTGGTGTCGACGCCGATGCCGACGACGAGTTTGGGGTCGAACCCGGCGGTCTGCTTCGCCTTCGTCACCGCGCCGGCAACGGCGGTCAAGAAACCTTCGATGTAGTCGGCTGGGCTTTGCCGCGCGAGATTCGGATCAGACAAATCGAGCAACACGCCGGCGTCGCCGCGGCGGTAGTCGTAAACTTCGGCGGCGATCTCGGCGCCTGTGGCAATATCGACCACGAGCGCTCGCGCGCTGTTGGTGCCGTAATCGACGCCGATCGCAAATTGCTGAGCCATGTTCCAGGAAGAGAAAGAGAAATGACGCGCTTGAGAAGGAAAGTCGCAGCCTAACAGTCGTGCGCAAAACTGAAAAGCGGCAACGCTTCGCGTGAGGCGACGGCCTTCATCTTAAACTCCACCCAAAAAGTTTGGGTGCCAATTTCGCCGCTCCTACCTAAGTTGCGTAAACTCTAAAGCGTTCTGCGCACGAACTAAAATCTCTCTGCCCGGGCGGTGGGAGTTCGCCGTTGGGGCGACGGGGCGGGCCGCCCGAGCGTACAGGTCGCGGCGGGCGAATTTTCGCAAGATTTGTCGATTCAGCGACGTGGCTTAGCGTGATCGGCAAAGCGAATTCTGACATAATCGGAGGAGGCGAATCTCAGTCCGCGCTGCTGACGATGCTCGCTCGACCTTTTCACCTCCGCGGAGTCGGCATGCCCATCGATCTCGCTCCACTCTTCGCCCAGGGGGCGTCGCGATATGCAGGAACATTGGCGGCGCTCGTCTTGGCTAGCTGCTTCGGCGCGGCTGATGCGCGCGCTGATGCTGCGAAGTCCGCTGCGAGTTTTCCGCGAGTTTCGTTCAACAAAGAGATTCGCCCCATCTTCGCGAAGCATTGCGTCGGTTGCCACGGCGGCGTGAAGGAAGCGAGCGGGCTGTCGTTTATCTATCGCGAGACGGCGCTTGCGGAGGCTGAATCGGGACTCGCGGCGATTATTACCGGGAGCGCGGCCGATTCGAATCTTATCGCACGCGTCACCGACCCTGATCCGGAAAGTCGCATGCCGCCAGGCGATCATGCGCCGGCGCTCGATGCGCAACAGATCGAAGTGTTGAAGCGGTGGATCGACCAAGGCGCCGAGTGGGAGCAGCATTGGTCGTTCGTCCCGCCGCAATCGCACCCGCTCCCAGCGGTGACGCGAGCGAACTGGCCGCGCGATCCGCTCGATCAGTTTGTGCTCGCCCGCATCGAGGCCGCCGGCTTGGAACCGGCGCCCGACGCCGCGCGGGCGGAATGGTTGCGCCGCGTCTCGCTGGACCTGATCGGTCTGCCGCCGACGGCCGAGGAGTTCGCCGAGTTCCAACTTGACAATCGGTCAGACGCCTACGAACGCGTCGTCGCGCGCTTGCTGGCGTCGCCGCGCTACGGCGAGCGTTGGGCGTCGATGTGGCTCGATCTGGCTCGCTACGCCGACACGGTCGGTTTCGAGAAAGACCCGCATCGCGACATCTGGCCGTATCGCGATTGGCTGATCCGGGCGCTCAACGACGATATGCCGTTCGACGAGTTCACGATTCGGCAACTCGCGGGCGACCTGCTGCCGAACGCGACGCTGGACGATCGCCTAGCCACGGCCTTTCATCGCAACACGCAGATGAACACCGAAGGGGGAACCGACGACGAGGAATATCGTCTCGCCGCGGTTCTCGACCGCGTGAGCACCACCTGGCAGGTGTGGCAGGCCTCGACGTTTCGTTGCACGCAGTGCCACTCGCATCCGTACGACCCGTTTCGGCATGAGGAGTACTACAAATTCGTCGCGTTCTTCAACACGAGCCGCGACGCCGACTTGAATAGCGACGCGCCGCTCTTAAGCATTCCCGACGACGCGCCGAAGTGGGCGGAGGCAGAGCAACTCGACAAGCACATCGCGGAATTCGAGCGTCTGCTCTTCGAACTGCAATCGCCGTTGGCTGGAGACTCGGCGCGTTGGCAGGCGTTGCCGGCGGTGGCGGCGAGCGCCACGGGCAACGCGACAATGGCGATTCGCAATAGCGTGGAAGATGGCGTTGCCGTCTCCGAAGTTCGCGCGGAAGGAACGATTACCACCGGCAGCACGTTTACGGTTGAGCTCGACTTGGCTGGCTTGGAGCGTCTCACGGCGCTGCGGATCGATGCGCTGCCGAAAGATCCCGCGCAGGCGCTGAAGATTCCGGAAGACGGGTTCGTGCTGTCGCAGTTGAAGGGCGAACTTGTCGACGCGGCTGGCGCGGCGGTGGGCGAGGTTCCATTTGCCGTGGCGTTTTGCGATGAGCCGGCGCCGCTGTTCGATCCGCAGGAAAGCCTCCGCGACGGCGCCGACGGTTGGGGCGACTACACGCGGATGTCGCGACGGCGGTTTGCGGTGTTCATTCCGGCGCGGGCGGTCGAGATTCCGCCGGGGGCGCGGCTGCGGTTGGCGATGAATTTCGGTCAAGCCGATTCGGGGGGCGGCGCGCTCGCCATCGAGCGAGGTCGCTTCGCTGCGTCGTCGAGCGACGATTGGATTCCGTTTGCCAAAGACTCCCATTATGCACAGTTGAAGCAGCAGTTGGCCGAGTTGAAGAAAACCCGGGCCGCGATCGCCGGCGTCGCCGTGCCGGTGATGGCGGAGCAGCCTGCCGAGTTCGCGCGGCAGACGCAAATCTTCGCCCGCGGCAATTGGCTCGATCGCGAGGCCGCGGTGACTCCTGGAGTGCCGGAAGTGATGCCGCCGCTGCCGGCGGAGGCGCCGGCCGATCGGCTCGCGATGGCGCGCTGGCTGGCTTCGCCGGAGAACCCGCTCACGGCGCGGGTGATGGTCAATCGCCTCTGGCAGGAGTTGTTCGGCATCGGCATCGTCGAAACGGCGGAAGATTTTGGCACGTCGGGTGAGATGCCCTCGCATCCGGAACTGCTGGACCATCTGGCCCTTCGCTTGCAAGGCGAGCATGGCTGGAGCGTCAAGCGGATGTTGCGCGATCTCGTGCTGTCGTCGGCGTATCGCCAAGCGGGGGTGGCCACGTCGGACAAGCTCGCGCTCGATCCGCGCAATCGCTTGGTCGCGCGCGGGCCGCGGACACGGCTATCGGCCGAGATGGTGCGCGATCAGGCATTGGCTCTTTCGGGCAAGCTGTCGGATAAAATGTACGGCAAGCCGGTGATGCCGCCGCAGCCCGATGGCGTGTGGCGGAGCGTCTACAATGGCGAGTCGTGGACGACGGCCGAGGGCGAGGATCGCTACCGCCGCGCGGTTTACACCTATTGGAAGCGGACGAGCGGTTACCCCGCGCTGGCGACGTTCGACATGCCGAGCCGCGACGTTTGCGTCGTCCGCCGCATCGCGACGAACACGCCGCTACAGGCGCTAGCGACGCTTAACGACGCGGCGTACGTCGAGCTTGCTCAAGGCTTTGCTGGGCGGATGGCCACCGCGGCCGACAATCCGGCGGGGCAGATCGCCGCCGGCTATCGCTTGGCGACGGGCCAAGCCTTGCATGCCGCGAAGCTTCGCCGTTTGCTCGAATTGTACGAAGAGGCTGCCGCGGCGTTCGACGCCGATCCGGCTGCCGCCCAGCCGCTCGCCGCAGATCGCGCGACGTATGCCCTGACGATCGTCGCCAATGCGATGTTGAACCTCGACGATCTGCTGACCAAATAAGAAGTAAGCCGACGCCCTCCAACGCGTTGTGATGACTATGAATCTCGCCCAAGAAATTCGGCACGCTCAGCTCTCGCAGACGACGCGGCGGCTCTTCCTCCAAGAATGCGCCGCTGGTCTTGGCGCTGCGTGGCTCGCCTCGGCGGCTTCTTCGGCGTTGTGCGCTACCGGTACGCCAGCGATGCGCGACGCCGCCCACCCCTTGGCGCCGATGATGCCGCCGCTGCCGGCGACGGCCAAGCGAGTCATCTATCTCCACATGGCCGGCTCGCCGAGCCAACTCGACCTGTTCGACTACAAGCCGGAACTTCACAAGCTTGACGGCCAAGATTGCCCGCAGGAATTCATTGCCGGCAAGCGATTCGCGTTCATTCGGGGCGTGCCGAAGTTGCTCGGGCCGCAGTTTCCTTTCCAGCAACATGGCGAATCGGGCGCTTGGCTGAGCGATCGCTTGCCCCATTTGGCGAGCGTCGCCGACAAGCTTTGCTTCGTCCGGACGATGGTGACCGACCAGTTCAACCACGGCCCCGCCCAGTTGCTGGTTCACACCGGCAACCAGAACCTCGGTTACGCGGCGATGGGTTCGTGGGCGACGTACGGCCTCGGGGCGGAGAACCAGAACCTGCCCGGCTTCGTCGTCCTCCTCTCCGGCGGCAAGTTCCCCGACGCCGGCAAGAGCGTCTGGGGCTCTGGCTTCCTCCCTTCGGTGTATCAGGGGGTGCAGTGTCGCTCGAGCGGCGACCCTGTCCTCTTCCTTTCCAACCCCGCGGGGATCGACCGCAGCCTGCGCGGCAAGATGGTCGAGGCGATCGCCGACGTCAACCGCCAGACCTACAACGAGGCGGCCGACCCCGAAACGCTCACTCGCATCTCGCAGTACGAATTGGCGTATCGGATGCAGATGTCGGCCACCGACGCGATGGACCTTAACCAAGAGCCGGCCCATATCCACCAGATGTACGGCACGCAACCGGGGCAAGAGAGCCTGGCGAACAACTGTCTCCTCGCGCGGCGTCTGATCGAGCGCGGCGTGCGCTATGTACAGCTCTACGATTGGGGTTGGGACTCTCACGGCGCCGGCGAGAACGAGGCGCTCCATCACGGCTTCAAAGATAAGTGCCGGGAACTCGACCAACCGGTGACGGCGCTGCTGCTCGATCTGGAGCAACGGGGGTTGCTCGATGAGACGCTGGTCGTTTGGTCGGGCGAGTTCGGTCGGACGCCGATGCGCGAGAACCGCGGCGGCCAGGAGATGAAACTCATTGGCCGCGATCATCATCCGCATGCCTTTACGGTGTGGCTCGCCGGCGGCGGCGTCCGCGCGGGGTACGCGCATGGCGAAACCGACCCGATCGGCTACGCTCCGATAACTGATCGCGTCGAGGTTCGAGATCTGCAGGCGACGATGCTGCGCCTGCTGGGGATCGATCACGAACGGCTGATCTTCCCGTTCCAGGGCCTCGACCAAAAACTGACCGGGGTGAAGCCGGCCCGCGTAATCGATTCAATCATTGCGTGAGGCCGGCCAAGGGAACTCAACCCATTGCCGTAGCACTCGTCGAATGGGACGCGGATTCACACGGATTAAGCGGATTAACGCGGATATCGTAGGGACGGATTGTTAGCGATTGTCGATGCCGGATGTGATCTAAAATCCTGTTCCTATCAACATCTACTGAATCCGTGAAAATCCGTTAAATCCGCGTTCATCCGCGTCCCATTCTTTGTTTTGAGGGACTCGGAGGGTCATTCGATGCGCCGTAAATCGACTCAACGCGCACCAGCTCTGCTGAATCGCGGTTTCTCGCAGTGGCGAGGCGGCCCATTTTCCCGAAGGGGCCCCAAATGAGTAAACTAGAGGGATGCCCCCTCGCTCGTTCTCAGTACGACCTGTCTCTTGCTGCGCCTTAGCGGTGTTGGCGCTTCTCTTTGGCGACGCCCTCATCAGTGGTTCGCAGGCATGGGCTACGCCGGTCGACTTCTCCCGCGAGGTGAAGCCGATCCTGGCTCGTCGCTGCTTTGCGTGCCATGGTCCGGAGTCGCACGAAGGGGGGCTGCGGCTCGACGGTCGGGAGCAGGCGCTGGCTGAGCTCGACTCGGGGCTGCTGGCGATCGTGCCGGAGGACGCCGAGGGGAGCGAGTTGATCGCGCGGGTCACCGCCGAAGACGAGTCGCTGCAGATGCCGCCGGAGGGGAAGCCGCTCAGCGCACATGAAGTCGACGTGCTGCGGCGTTGGATCGACGAGGGGGCCGAGTACCGGAAGCACTGGGCGTTCGCGCCGCCCGTCAAACACGAGCCGCCGAGCATCGAGGGCGAGAAGCAGTCGTGGGTGCGGACGCCGATCGATGCGTTTGTTCTGGCGCAGCTGCAGGCGAACAACCTCCAACCGGCGCCGCGCGCCGACAAGCGGACGCTTTGTCGGCGCGCTTACTTTGATCTGACGGGGTTGCCGCCGACGGAGCAGCAGCTCGAAGAGTTCCTCAGCGACGAAGCGCCAGACGCCTGGGAGCGGCTCATCGATCAGCTTCTCGCCTCGCCCCACTACGGCGAGCGGTGGGGCCGGCACTGGCTCGACCTCGTCCGATTCGCCGAGACGAACAGTTTTGAGCGGGACGGCGGGAAGCCCAACGCCTGGAAGTATCGCGACTACGTCATCCGCAGCTTCAACGACGACAAGCCGTACGATCAGTTCGTGCGAGAGCAACTCGCCGGCGACGAGCTCGACGAAGTGACGCACGATTCGATCCTCGCCACCGGCTACTACCGGCTGGGGATCTGGGACGACGAGCCGGCCGACCCGGTCCAGGCGCGGGCCGACGAACTGGACGACCTCATCGCCACCACCAGCCAGGCGTTCCTGGGGCTGACCGTCGGCTGCGCGCGGTGCCACGATCACAAGATCGACCCGATTCCGCAGGTCGATTACTACGGCCTGGCCGCCTTCTTCGCCGACGTCACGAGCTACGGCGACCGGGGGGATCAAACGGGCAACAACCAGTGGGATCTCAGTTCGCCGGAGGCTGCGGCCCAGCGGCGCGCACTGAAAGAGCAGGAACAGCTCATCGAGCGCGAGAAGTTCTCGATGGAAGAGGTCGGGGTGAAGCGGATGGAAGCGCCCGACCAGCGGCGGAGCGAGACGCACGAGCGCGACGCGCTGATCGGCGAGAAGCTGCGCAAGTATCTTAACTCGTCGGAGTGGGCGCTCTACGAAGAGACGCTCGCGCGGCTGGAGGCGGCGCGGGCAGAACTGCGGCAGCTCGGCGAACCGGAGTCGGCGCTGGCGCTAGCGAAGTGCATCGTGCCGCCGGAGCCGACGCATCTCAACGTGCGCGGCAATCCGC
>JBGSMO010000138.1:0-10344 GCA_041740115.1 Pirellulales bacterium | reverse complement strand
GCTTCGCCACCATGCCGCCCTCAACCGACGAAAGGAACGCCAAGCCGTCAAGCGAGAGAAGGCCGCCAAGAAACGCGCTCAAGCTTCACGCCGTCGCGCGGCGTAACCGCCTTAGCCCCCGGTTCTTCAAACCGTGGGCCGCGAACAACGCCGCCCAGTTGAGCAGATCTCCTGATTTCTCTACAATCCGAAGTTTCACGCCGGCCGGTGACGATCGACTACGATCATCACCGCATTTCCCATTCACCAGTCACCAACTGTCAGTCACCACTCATGGAACGCACCTTCATTCTGCTCAAGCCCGATTGTGTCCAGCGCCGGTTGATGGGCCGCATCATCACGCGGTTCGAAGAGAAGGGGCTCAACGTGATCGCCGCCAAGATGCTGGTGATCACCCCCGAACTGGCGAAGCAGCACTACGCCGAGCACGTGCAGAAGGGCTGGTACCCGACCCTCGAAGGCTTCATCACCGGCGGCCCAGTGCTGGCGGCGGTCCTCGAAGGGCTCGAAGCGATTAAGGTCGTTCGCGAGATGCTCGGCGCCACCAACGGCCTGAACGCCGCCCCCGGCACGATCCGCGGCGACTACAGCTCGAGCCGCCAGATGAATCTGGTCCACGGCTCCGACGGCGCCGAAGCGGCCGCCCGCGAAATCGCGCTCTACTTTAAGAAGGAAGAGCTTTGCGCGTACGAGCCGACGATCACCAAGTGGATGCGCGCCGGCGACGAATAGCAGGGCGCCGCTTGAGGGTGTCAGGAGCCTTTTGCCATTGGAAAGCTTCCACTGGATTGATAGCCTCCAGTGGCAAAAGGCTCCCGACACCGTACCGCTCGCTAGTGCGGATCCGGCGGCACATACTCGCCGACGAACTCCACGTCGGCGCCGCCGGCCGGAATCGTATCCTCACGCCCTAATCCCCACAGAATCGCATTCACCAGCAGCCGCCGCGGGCCTTCCTTCAAGAAGTCCCGCGGGTGGCCGAGCGTCGTGAAAAAGACGCGCTGCACGCCCCCGTCTTCGGTGGGCAGCTCGCGCGTCCACGTCATCGGCTCGCGGTTGCCGAACTTCTCCCCGCCCGGTTCGGTTCCCTTGGTGGCGTCGCCGACCATGAGGACGTTGCAGTCCTCCGGCAGCTTCACGTCCCCGTCGTTCACCACGTAGAGCCATGAGTTAAGCCACTCCTGCGACGGTACGCCACGGAGGATCGGATTGTCCGCTTTTGCCTCGCTTTCGACGACGTAGGCCTCGGTCGTGTTGCCGTGGCCGTAGTGCGAAATCCACTTGTGGCCGAAGTAAGTCAGCGGGAACTCGGCGTTCCAGCGATCTTGCGGCGGGCCTGGGTAGTTGAAAGCATGGCTGCTCGTGCGGAGTCCGACGATCGGCTTGCCTGATTCCGCGTACTTGACGATTTCATCGAGCTGCTCCTGCGGCAACTGACGGAACCGCATGTAGAACACGGCCAGATCGGCGTCGCGGAGCGCTTCGAGCCCCGGGATACTGTTCGCGTGACGGTCGCGTTCGCCTTTGTCGTTCTCGGCGTAGAGAACGGTGGTTTTGACGCCGTATCGCTTCTCCAAAATCGCCGCGAGCATCGGCATCGAGAGTTCGGACGAGTACTCATCGTCGCCCGTGACAAAGACGACATGCGGCGGATCACTTGCGTCCGCTGCTTCGGCGGCGCATGAGGAACGAGTCACAGCACCCGCAACAACGACCACAGCAACGATGAAAAACCAACGGCGCAGAATCATGATGGAACCCGTCGGGAGGAAGAGGGACGCCCAGCGACGCCGCCCATCATACGCCGCGGCGGTCGGCTTCCAAACCATACCGGCGGATTTTTCTGTCGAGCGTCGAGCGTTCGATCCCCAGAATCGTGGCCGTTTTGCTTTTGTTCCAGGCCGTCGCTGCGAGGGTCCGCATGATGTGGGCCCGTTCGACGTCGGCCAACGAGACCGGCTGGTAGCCGATTTGGGGTTCGTTCCGCTCCATTCCCATCTCGGTGTCGCCGGCCGTGTTGAGCCGCGAGAGGACGAGGTCTTCGTGGTCGATGAAGTCGCCGCGGGCGAGCACGACGGCCCGCTCGATGACGTTCTTCATCTCGCGGACATTGCCGGGCCAGCGGTAGCGAAGGAGTTCCTCCATCGCCCGCGGCGTGTAACCGCGAAGCTTGCGTCCCGTCTCCTCGTTGAACTTCCGCAGGAAATAGGCGGCGAGTTCCGGGATATCTTCGGGCCGCTTACGCAGGCCCGGAACGACGATCTCCAACACATGCAGCCGGAAGTAGAGGTCGCGGCGGAACTTCCCCTCGGCGACGTCTTTCTCCAGATCGCGATTCGTGGCGGCGATCGAGCGGACATCGACTTTAATCGCCTCGGCGCCGCCGACTCGTTCGAACGGATGCCCTTCGAGCACGCGCAGGAACTTCGCTTGGATCGAGGGGCTCATCTCGCCGATTTCATCGAGCATGAGCGTCCCCTTGTGGGCTTGCTCGAACTTGCCGATCTTCCGCTCGGTGGCGCCGGTGAAGGCGCCCTTCTCGTGACCGAACAGTTCGCTCTCCAGCAGCGTTTCCGAAAGGGCGGCCGCATTGATGCAGACGAACGGCCCCTTCTTGCGCGGGCTCGAGAAGTGAACGGCGCGGGCGACCAACTCCTTGCCGACGCCGCTCTCGCCGCGGATCAGCACCGTGGCTCGGCTTGGCGCGGCGCGGGCGATCTGCTGCGTGACGCGCATCATCACTTCGCTCGAGCCGACGATCTCGCTTTGCACGCCGAGTTGTTCGCGCAACTGCACGCACTCGGTTTGCATCTGGTTGAGATTCTCGGCAAGTTCCTGCCGGCGGTTGAGATTTTCGAGCGCGACGCCGACGGTATCTGCAACGGCGAGCGTGAATTCCAGGTCTTCGGGATCGGTCGACTTATCGGGATTGGTCGAGTAGAGGTGCACCAAACCGAGGAGTTCGCCTTCCAAGCGAACCGGGGCGCAGATGACGCTCGTCGCCAAGATCTCGCCGCGGCTGTCGCGATTGCCGAGCTGGCTATCGTCCATCACGTTGCGGGCCATCACCGCCTGACCGTCGCGCATCACGGTCGATGCGAGGAACGACGAAACGCGATGGTAGGCGTGAGCGCCGTCGCTACGCTGGGCGATCACTTCGAGTTCTTCGCTGCGACGCGCGCCCGACTCGTCCCGACTGCGCAGCAAGATCGCGCCTGCGTCTACCTGGGTTCCTTCGAACAGCCCTTCCAGCGCCGAGTTCGCCAGCGAGAAGACGTCGGTGCTCTTCGCCAGTTCGAACGCGAGCCGGCAGAGCTTGGCGGTCGCGCGATTGATCTTCGGGCTCGACTCGCTCGGGTCCTCGACCTCGCCCCCTTCGAGGAACCGGCTCTGCCCCTTGCGATGGGTGATCATCGTCGGTTCGAAGACGTCGAACACGCTGTCATCTTCGCCGTTGACTGCCGTGCCGACTGCCGTCGCGGGACCGTCGACCGCCTTCGACGTCTTCAGCAGCGTGCTGGTATCAGGGAAGGCCTGAGCCAGATCGTGGACGAACGCCAGATGGGAGTTCCCAATCTGAATAATATCGCCCGGCTGCAGTTCGTAGTCGCCGCTCAATCGCTGGCCGGCGACGACGGTGCCGTTGCGGCTGTCGAGATCGCGCAGCTTCCACGCGCCGCTCGCTTGGAAGACTTCAGCGTGGTTGCGGCTGCAGCGCTCATCCTTCACGACCACGGCATTCGTGGGACCGCGGCCAATGGTGACCGACTCGCCCGGCACGAGGCGGAAGACGTCGGCCCATTTGGACCCTTCGCGGATGATGAGATAAGCGTTCGACATGTATCGTTATCGTACACTGGCGTCGGGAGGACCGCCGAATCGCGGCCCCGACGCCGATTTCTGCCCCTCCCTACACCTTATTCGCAAGTTGCCCCCCGATTCAAGCTAATGCAGCCGACGAAAGCATTGGCGGGACAGGGGGTTAGGACGATTGTAGCAGCCCGTTCTCGTCCGCCACGCGCCGCAGACCGCCGAATCCTCGGCCAGTTCGCGAGCCACCCGTCTGGGGGCCGAAAACTGTTGAACTACAACACCTTAGCAACTACGCTAAAGACTTGCGGCGGCTGGAGCTGGCGGGAAATCGCCTCGGAACCGCTCTCCGCTCGACTTATGCACCTTCCGCGCTGCGGTTTCGCGCCTGTTGGCCCGCAGCGGCGGTCGATACGGATCAGGAGAAGCTTGCGATGACTCGGTCGACTTACGGCTTGTTAATTCTTGCATGCGCGCTCGTCGCGTCGAGTCTGCGCGACTTCCCAGTCGGCGAGGCAGGAGGGTTGTTCAACAACCGCGCGGTGGGCGGCGTGGCGGTCGACGCCAACGGTGTGCTCGAAGCGCCGACTGTCCAGGACGACAACGAGCTAGCCCAACTACGCGAGCAAACCAAGCTCGACGTCCCCGCGCCGCTGCAGGAATTCACCGAACGGCGCGCCGTCTCGCTGAAGCAACTCGAAGCGACGCTTCGCAAGTGCCAGGCTGAAATGAAGCCGATCCCCGAAGAAGTAAAGTACCTCGCCGGGCTGCAGCGGGTGCAGTATGTGTTCATCTACCCGGAGCGGCAGGACATTGTCCTCGTCGGTCCTGCCGAGGGTTGGCAACTCGATCAGTTGGGGAACGTCGTCGGCGCCACGACCAACCGCCCGGTGCTGCTGCTCGACGACCTGATGGTCGCCCTCCGCAGCGGCAAGACGTCGGGGCAGGAGCCGATCACTTGCTCGATCGACCCGACTCCGGAAGGGTTGGCTCGCGTGCAAGCCGTGGCGAACCGTCTCCGCGAAATGGGCGACAGCGAACAAACGCTGGCCCGCATTGAAGAGGCTCTCGGGCCGCAAGAGATCAGCGTCACCGGCGTCGCCGACACGAGCCACTTCGCCCGCACGATGGTGGCCGCCGACTTCCGGATGAAGCGGATTGCGATGGACTTTGAACCGGCCCCGGTGAAAGGGTTGGATAGCTTCCTGTCGATGGTCAAGGTCGGCTCGCGCGGCATGAACAACATGCTCCCGCGTTGGTGGCTCGCCCCCAACTACGAGCCGCTCGCCCGCACCGCAGACGGCCTCGGCTGGGAACTGCGCGGCCAGGGCGTGAAGTGCATGAGCAACGAAGATTACGTCAACGAATCGGGCGAGCGGACCGTCGGCGTCCAGAAGAACCCGGCCGCTGAGAAGTGGGCCGCGACGATGACCAAGAAGTATCCGGAACTGGCCGAGCGCGACTCGTCGTTCGGCGAACTGCGGAACATCATGGACCTCGCGGTGATTGGCGCCCTCATCGAGAAGGAACGCCTCCTCGACATCGCTAGCCTGCAACTGCCGCGGATCATGGGCGAACAACCGCTCGAACGCTACCCGGCCCCGAAACAAACCGCCAGCAAGGCAAGCGCCATCAAGGCACGCGGCGGCTGGGTGATCAGCGCCTCGGGCGGCGTCGAGATGCTGCCGTGGCACATCGCCAGCGAAACCGAGACGGTTGAGGCCGTGGGCGACGTGCGGGGCGAGATGTCGGCCGACGTCGATGAGATCTGGTGGGAGTAGTCGCGGTCGCGGCTGAATAGCGAAGCCACGCGCCGTCATTCTGAGCGAAGCGAAGAATCTAGAAGCACGTTTGGCATGCTAGATTCTTAGCTCTGCTCAGAATGACACGTTGCCTGCCTACTTCGTCCACGTCCGCGGCCTGACGACGTTCTTCACCAGGCCAACAGTCTCCAGCGCCCGGATCGTGATCCACGTAACGTCGAATTCCCACCAGCGATGCCCGTGAGCCGCGGCCCGTTGATCGGCGTGGTGGTTGTTGTGCCAACCTTCGCCGTTGCTCCAGAGGCCAACGAGAATGTTGTTGCGGCTGTTATCGTCGGTCTCATAGTTCCGGTAACCCCAGACGTGGGTCACCGAGTTCACCGACCAGGTAATGTGCCACGTGAGCACCGTGCGGACGAAGACGCCCCACACCATCAAGCTGAGCCCGAACTGCACGCCTGCGGCCAGCGAGCCGCCGGTCGGCCAGCCGATGGCGAGGCCGAGCAGGAAGAAGAACGCCATGCTGCCGAGGTAGATGTAGAGCCAAGTGGCTCCCCGCTCGAGCTTCATGTAGAACGGGTCGCGCAGCAGATCTCGCGTGAAGCGTTGATAGTAATTGACGTTGAGGAAGTCGCGGTTGCGGAACATCAACCAACCGCAGTGACCCCAAATGAACGTCACCAGCGGACTGTGAGGATCGGGCTGCTCGTCTGAATGCTTGTGGTGAATGCGGTGCATCGCCACCCAGCAGGCGGGCGTATCTTGCAGCGTGCAGACCCCCAAGACGGCGAGACTATGCTCTAGCCACTTCGGTGCGACGAATCCCTGGTGAGTGAGCAGGCGGTGGTAGCAGAGGTTGATCCCCAGCGTGCCAAAGACGTACAGCCCGGCGATTGCCAACGCGACGCCGGTCCAACTGAAGAAGTACGGGAAGAAGGCCAAGCAAGCCAGGACGTGGATCAGCGGAATGCCGACTGCGTAACGCCAGCGGACTTCGCTTGGCTTGACTGTTGTTTCGGGGCGGGGCAGCACGCGCGAGGAGGCTGAACACACGCCGCTCTGAGCGGGAGCAACGACCGTCTCCGTTTGATCGACGTCGGTCACTTGTTCGGGCAACACTGTGGACATGGAATCTCGGCGATTGAGAAAGTCGACAATCTCCAGCGTTCAAGGAGGGATTACCGACGCGAGGGGCAGGCAAGGACGCTCATTATACTGCATGAAAATTTCGGGCCAATCTCAGGATGATCCGGCGAATCAGCCACGGCAGTGATCGCTTTCGTCTTATCGGTCGGCTGCAAAGCCTTGGATAGCAAGGCTTTGGCAATCTGAAAACTTGCCCTGATCGGCAGTCTTGTCGGCGGCGAATTTAACCGGGACCTTCGCCAGGACGCGGGACTCGCGCCTCAATCGGGGGCAGAGCGCGCAAATTGACGAGGCGCGTCGAGGGGAGTTCGGGCGCCATTTGGGCCAGGACTGAGTCGATATAGCCCACCGCCGCGAGGGCGCTTAGTTCCCGACTCGTCTTCCGACGAGGCAGGGCTGACTTCATCAGCACGAACTCATCGGCGAGGAGCGCAGCGGCCAAGCGGCCGGCGATCGAGTCGCTGGTCGTCTCCCAATTGCTCGGGAGCCAGGTTCCCGGCAGCCCCGGTTCAGAGTGGCGCATCCAGGGCGCCGGCCCAAAGATCGTGGCGCCCGGCTCGCCGACGCGTTGGCAGAGGAGGCAGTCGTCCTCGACGAGCGGGATCTCTGGCAGCCAGGCGTGGAGCATGTGGGCGGTGACGGTGAGCAAATCGACGCACATCCAGTGTGCCGCGGCGTCTTCGATCGGCTCGTCGGCATGCCACGCGCGGATCTGCTCGACCAGCGGGCCGCCGCCGGCGATCAGCACGTTGTGGGCCGGCCGTTGGCGCTCCAACCACTGGCGCAAACGCTGGCCGAGATCGGGGAGATCGAACAGGCTACCGCCAACTTTTACGACGCGAATCATCAGATGGTGTGAGCGACTTTCCTCTCGCGAGCCAGCACGGCCAGGGCGTGAGCCGGAGCGCAACGACCGACGGCGGGGCCCAACTCTTCGGTCAAGGATAATACGTCGGCTTGCCAAGGAAGGCGAGCCAGCAAATGTCGCAGCAGAAATTCGCCGTGGCCGCTGGTGATAACGGTTTTGGGAGTCGCGCCGAGGCGTGTGACGACTTTTTCGACAGCGGTTTGCAGGACTTCAAGCTGCGCTTCGCGGACGGCGGCGGCGGCTTGGCGGGCATCCTCGACGGTGAAGGAATCGGCGTCGGCGCAGACCATGCGTGCGAGGCGAGCCAGTGCGTGGGGCCAAGTACGCGGGCGACCGTCAGCGGCGTCGCTGTTCTCCGGCTCCTCGGGCAGTTCGCCGAGCATCAGGTAGGCGTCGGCGGTCGTGGCGAACAATTCGGCTGCGACGGGGCTGTTGACGCCTTGCCACGGCAGCGAGCGGACCAAGGCACACAGGGGCGTGCGCTCGACGCCGGTGTAAATTAACTCGCCGCTCGCCAATCGCTCGGGATCATTGAGTCCCGTTGCGATCGATCCGCTGGGATCGAGTGGAATGACATCGGCGGTGGTGGAGCCGAGATCGATCAGTAGTGCGGGCCACGCGGATGCGTAGCGATTGGCGAACGCGGCGAGCGCGTGCCAATTGCTCGCCGCGGCGAGCAACGGCGTCTTGCGGGCTGAGTCGACGGTGACGAGTTGGCCGTCGACCTGATAAACGCGGATCGCCAGACCAGACGCTGCGGTCTCAACGGCGTCGAGGATTTGCCGAACTCCTTCAGCCTTAGTCTCGAAGCAGTCGGCGAGTTCCGCCGTCATCGTTACCGCCAACGAATCGCTCGGTGGCGCTGTTTCCAACAGTTGTGTCAGCTCGGCGGAAAGTCGTTCCGGGTGCTTCCACACCGCGAACGGGCGCGACGTGGCATAGCCGGAGCCGTCGGCCGCTTTGAGGTTGGCGCCACCGATGTCAATGGCCAAGCAGTTCATCGGCGGTTTACCCACGTCGCGCCATCGGCGGCGAATTCTATGTTGGGATTGCGGATGGTGATGGCGACGGGCTCGCCGTTGGCGACTCTAAGCAGCGTTTGGGCGAGATTCTGATCGACGGCTTGCCGCAAGCCGACGTACGAAGTGGTCACGCGAGGATTGATCTCGATAACCGCGTCGTCCTCGCCGTGAGCGCTTGGGCCAAGAATCAGATCGACGCCGACAAAACCGCTTGCGGGCGGTAGCGCCGTGAGGACGCGCCCCGCGAGCAGTGAGGCGCGTTCAGCCAATGCGGGTTCGGTGATTAGTGCGCCGCCCAGGTAAGTCATACGCCCGTCGTCGCTCAGTCGCTGCGAACACGCGGGCAACATGATCGCGCTGGCTTCACCGCAGATCGCGGCAACGCTCGCCGGTCGCCCTGGTTTGAATTCCTCAAGACGCCGCTCCCAAGCATACGACGGCGGTTCGTCGCGGTGGCTGGCTACAAGATACATGTCCTGCGAGCCGGCCCCGTCGGCGGGTTTGAGCACTGCCGGATACGCAAAATCCGCAGGGAGCTTCGTTTCGTCCTCGGGGAAGATGACGCCACGCGGCGCGGCCACGCCCGCGGCGCGCAATCGCTCCGCCGTTCGCTGTTTATTCGAGGCGAGCGTGATGAACTCGCGCGAGGCGTTCAATGTGCGGCCGCCAGCGTCAATGATGTGCTGCGTCGTCCGTTCGAGAATGCGATCGAATTCTGGCGCGACCGCCAGCGACCAGTCGGCAGCGGCGGCGAGCCGCTCGAACTCTTCTCGCCACTCGCTCGCGGATTGCACGTCGACGACGTCGCAGCCGAGAAAGGTGAGCGTGTCGAGGCGGACGTCGCGTAGCAGGCTGACGCGGCAGCCGGGGATCTTCGCGAAATCCGCTGCAAGCGCGGTGGCCATCGCAGCGCCTTCTCGCAGCAGCGATGCCGGCAACTGACCGGGCTCTCGAATCAAGCCGCCGCCGGTGATCCACTCGTAGACGAAAACGTGCATGCGGGTTTAACCCCCGGTCACCGACCGGGGGCTAAAGAAGTAGTTGGCGACGCGAATGTTTAGAAGATTCCGAGCTGATCGCGGGCGTCTTCCGTCATGCGATCGGGTGTCCATGGCGGGTCCATCACAAGTCGCACGTCGACCGCGGCGACCCCTTCAAGATTGCCGACCGCGGCCTTCGACTGACCAAGCAGCTGCGGCCCGGCGGGGCAGGCGGGGCTCGTCATCGTCATCTCGACGTCGACGTTGCACTTCCCTTCTTCAACGTCGGAAATCTTGACGTCGTAGATCAACCCCAGGTCGACGATGTTGACGAACAGCTCAGGATCGATCACCGTCTTGAGGGCTTCGCGTACCGTGTCTTCAGCGATCGCCATTCGTATGTTCCTCGTAGTTAGGCGTTGTGCAGCCGCACAAACACCTGATCCCCTTCAATCTTCACTTCATGCGCGACGGTCGGCTTCGTCGCCGGCATCGTCAGCGCGGCGCCAGTCGCCAGATCGAACTTCGCTCCGTGCCGCGGGCAGGCGATCGAACGGTCGGAAACGTCCACCGGCCCGTCGCTCAACGGTCCGCCGTCGTGGGTGCAAACGTCGTCAAGCGCGTACCAATGACCCGCCGCGTGAATCAGCACCACGAGGCGATCATCGATCTCAACCAACAACGAACCGGGGTCAATGACTTCGCCGACCTTCGCCGCCGGAATGAATTCAGACATCTACGAACTACCGCCTTGC
>JBGSMO010000102.1:0-34938 GCA_041740115.1 Pirellulales bacterium | reverse complement strand
TCGAGTCCTGTCCGCCGTCGGGTCTCTACAAACGGCCGTGCTGACCGCTTACTTCGCTCAGAACATCCCCGTCGAGCGCGTCGAAGTCGAAGCCTTTCCGCGCGCGGGGGCAACTTTGGCCGGCATCTACCTACTCGGCGTAGCGATCATCTGGATCGGGCCAGAGACGAAGGGCAAGCCACTTCCTGATTGATCGGTTGCCAGCCTGATGAACGAGATTGTCAGCTCGACACGCGGAGTATGATTCCGCGTGCCACCCTCGAATTTGCAGGGGGAAACAACGATTCTGAGCACAGCGCAGCGCCTGGCGCAGCATTCAGCGCAGAAAACAGTGGGGAACAGGCTGCCGCAGCGGCAAGCAACGCAGCGAATCAGACCGCCCCGATGACGGGACACGACGCTGACCTGTCCGAAGTCGCTGACCGTTGGGCGACGTTGCCCGAGACCGTTCGGCTGGCCGTCATTGCCTTGGTCCGATCGGTGAGCAGATGACTCCCCCTCGCGCGCATACGCGAGAGCGACGTTGCTGCAACGTTTCTAGGGCCCCCCCCTTTGCCTCCCTAGGAATTTTTGAATCCACCCCCGCCCCTTCACGTTTTCGGAACCCGTCGAGTAGTCTCCGTGTCGCCAAAGGCCGTTGTCGCCTCACAGCCCCCTCAGCGCCCATCTCACGAGCTCCGATGCTTCCACGCCTGATTCCCTTCGGCTATGTCTCCGCGCGCGCTAGACGCCGCGCGGCGCGTTCATTTTCGTTGACGCTTGCAATTGGCGGCGCTCAGCGTCAATATCTCCGCATGCCTACGCCATCTCCACGCGTCCAAATCCCCGAAATCCGCATCGGTGGATACTCAATCGTTTGCGACTCCGATGAAGAGCGCCAGTTGCTGCTCGACGCCAACCGCATCGCGGATGACGAGTCCGCGGCCATGTACTTCTCGATCGGCAGACTGATGCTGATCAAGGATGCCTGCCAACTGCACTCGCTTGGCAAGCTGCAGCGGCTGGTCAAGCAGGCGATTGACCGGCGTAACGCCGGAGGGGCTCGCTGACGCGCTCCGGTGGAGCCCGACCCGATGCCCGCCCGCCCCTCGCACCGCGTATCGGGCGATTCTGTGCGGTCGATTTCATCGGCGCTTGCAATTGGCATGGCGCGACGGGAGATTGGGCGGCATGGATACCAACAAAGTGCTTGATACCTACTACGCGGTGTTCCAATCGGGAAGTGCGCCTGGCGCGGCGTCGTTTCTTAAGTGCGATCCCAGTTCAACGATCTCCGCAACGGGACCGCTTGAGCCATTGCCCCCCGGCAGCCACGCGGTGTTCTTGTGCTAAACTCGCCAAATGGCCGAGCGGCTCATGAAGCGACACCGGCTAGATGATAGTTGGGATGTTGCCGCACTAAGCGTTGAACACACAAAGACCATGCTCACCGAAGGGCGTAGCGTTGGATTGCATACGCACGTGGCATTTAATCCGCCAGAGAACATAGTCGGCGTGCAGCCAATCGACGAGTTCATCGTCTCCATGCCTCTACGGACGCTCAAGAATTCCGAGCCCGCGCCGTGATGCGATTCGCCGACGCGGGCTAACCGACCCAATCCGAATAGACGGTGCAGCTGGCGCCGGCCGGCGTCCAGAACTGCTTGGACTACCACCCTATTTGTGTCTAATGTTGAGCTTCACCCCGGAGACTCCACCGATGAAGCTGAATCAAACGATCGCCTACGCCATTGCCGCAACCGCACATATCGCCGCTGCGCCTGCCGGTTCCCCCATCTCAAATACGGCGATATGCAAGGGGACGAAGATGCCTGACCGCTACTTGCTGCAGGTACTGCGGAAGTTGGTGACTCACGGCATCCTTGTGAGCACTCGCGGCATTGCCGGCGGTTACAAACTCGCGAAGCCAGCCAGCAAGATCACGCTGCTGGAGATCGTCGAAGCGATCGACGGGCGGATCGGCGCCAATGGCGACGTTGACGTTGCAGGGCTATCGAAGGAGAGCACGGCGACGGTTGAGAAAGCGCTCGCCGCGATCGAGGCCGATGCTCGCAAGCGGCTGGCGGCGATCACGCTCGCGGACTTGCGGGCGGCGAAGGCGGCGTGAGGGGCTCTATCCCTCGTCGTCATCGACATAGAATCCGCCCCGTCTCCCGGGAACCCTAATTTTGATTCCAAACGAGTAGAGCACGGCGATGATCACCAGCACTGGAATCCATGGAACCAGATCTCGCAGTGCCGCAACAATGATCAGCTTTTCAAGCATGCCCGCCACTCTACCGCCCCCGCTCCCCGGCCGCAAACTTCCGAGCGCTCAGTAGAGTTCCACTTGGTAACTCGCGACTTTGTCGTTTGAATCGAGATCGAAGACCAGTACACGAAAGTCGATCCAATCGGTTCCGGCCCTGTATCCTAGATCCCAGTTGGCTGGCGCCCCGACCGATCGACTCTCTAGGCCGGTGTCGTCGGCCGGGCCGAGTAGAGTTTCAAGTCTGGAGCGACTCCATCCTGTAAAGTCGTGGCGAGCAAGTAAGTCGCCAAGCATCGCAGCCCGCACGTCACTGTCAAAGTCCGACGATGACGGCGCCTTCCAGACGGTGGCGTCGAACGGTTTTGCTTCGGGCGGATCAGGGAACATCCTGAACGTCGCAAACCGGTAGGCCACGAAACCGACCAAGCTCATCGCAATCAGGGCCATTACGGCAAACGAGCGATTCCTCAACTTGTAAATCGGCTGCGGTTCCATACTCCCCACTATAACGGCTGGCGACGCGCGGGGCGAAACCCCTAGCCCCCAGCCTCCCGGCCGGGGTCAGGTGGGGCATTCCAAAAGGCGACACCGGACTTCACTAAGCGGTACGCCGCAGCACCCAAAACTAGAGCAGCGACGAGGGCAACGATCCCGCCAAATTTCGCGAACACGACGAGTATGGCAACGATGCAGAAAATCGCTGCCAAGATTGCAATTACTGATTTGGTTTGTCTTGCCATGCCTTGCATTCTAACCGCCGCCGCGGGAGCTTCCTACAGAATCACCGGCATCCCCAGCAACACAGCCACGACGCTTACACAGATCAACGCCGACCGAATCGAGAACTGGCGGCGAAACCGGAGAACGCCGACGCCGGCGAGGGCGAAGACGAGGGCGGGATACCAGATGGGGAAGTAGAAACCTGAGTCCATGCGACCAAAATGATGCGGTCGGATCGCTTGCTGTATCTTCGCCTTCGCGTCCCTCCGTGGAACGTCTTCATAGTGGACATTGGCGGGACTCGGATTAGCAGTCAATTCGCAGGTGAATATCGAAAGCCGGCCTAAATATGTATTTACAGCGTATGTGCTTGGTGGCTGGGCAAGCAACGGAATCGCAAGGAAGTCGCTAGTTCGATAGCTCCGCCACCACAACGCCAAACAGCCGACGCTCGCCGTAATGAAAATCGCTGCCATCGTTTAGCGAAGGTACTTGATCACAGCACCACCACCATCCCCAATAACAGAGCCACGATCGTCGTGGCGATGAGCGCAGAGCGAATCATAAAGCGCCCCACTCGCATGATGCCTACTCCGGCGAGGGCGAAGATGAGGGCGGGATACCATAGGGGGAAAGATATCCTCCAAAATATGTCTCTTCGTTGCATTCCGAAGTTACGTCGAGTCACTCCGTTATTATCGCCGAGTGCGTTCTCTACCTTGACGCGAGGACGCGACGAATATCGCCACCGGATTGGGCCGTTATAGACTTGCGTAGCGAGAACGCCCTTCCCGCGGATGGCATTCAGGTACATTAATTCGCCTCGGACGACGCTTGGCCCTGAAAAGAGATCGTCGTAGTCTATGCTCCGCCACCACAACGCCAAACACGCGACGCTCGCCGCGAAGCAGAACGTCGCCAGGACGTAGCGGAGGTGGGCGAGCATGGGGAACCCTTTTCGCTGGGGAATTTTGGAATCGCCCCCGCCCCCTCGCGTTTGGGGACCGTGAGAGTAGTCTCCGCGTTCTCGAAAGGCCGCTTGTAGCTGCCTGCCAAGGGGGACCCACTGACCTGCGGAAACTTTATCACCGCCCCCGGCCAACAGCAGCGAGATAGGTAGTTAGATGGCCTCCCTCGCTCGAAAATTTTGCGTTCGGTAAATACTCATATCTGAACTAGTTGTGGCGTGTGGTCCCCCCCTGACGACGCGGGACCTTGTAGCGACTTCCTGCTGCGGATTGCAGCGCTATTCTGCCCGCGTTAGTGGATACACCCTAGGGCGAGGGTTTACTGCTTGATTTGATGGCAGTTACCCCCCAAATGCCTATCAAATCCACGATCGCCAACATCCTGGGGAACACTTCGCGGCCGAGGCCTAGCTGGCCTCGCAGCCCTGTGCTCTCCTGGCAAGGGACATGCCGCGATGCCAATCAGATTCGCTAACACGACCTACTGACGATCGGTTTCTCGCTCGGCCTCGCGAAGTCGCTGATCCACCAGGTCGTGGTTGACGTCGAACACGTCGTTAGGCGGGCGCCGAGGCGTTTTGACGCTTGCTCGCCGTTTTTTGCCAATCGCTATGCCTCCTAAGCGAGCGAAGGTGGCAAGCGCGTCCTTGAGCAATAGCCAGCCAATCGA
Source organism: Pirellulales bacterium (assembly GCA_041740115.1). Classification (GTDB taxonomy): domain Bacteria; phylum Planctomycetota; class Planctomycetia; order Pirellulales; family Lacipirellulaceae; genus Lacipirellula. Next base: position 30,329 of record JBGSMO010000102.1, on the reverse strand, counting down.
AAAGTGCTGGGCAAGCGCAAATAGACGACGACCGGTCACCGGGAATACGGATTGAAGCCGGACATACTGCCTGTCCGCATCTTCACTGGGTTGATGCTGTTGACGTCGAGCGGTCCTTCGGTCGGCGTAGTGAAATCCAGGCCGGATGACCTCTCGCTTGTTGCCACTTTCTTGACCGGCTTAGCGGCGGGCGATGTGACGGCCGCGGGCGGAGCAACTGCTTTCGAGGCGGGGCGTTCGACTGATTGGCCGCTGCAGCCGGCGGTGAGGACGCAGCACGAGACGGCAAGTACGACGCGGCGGGTGCGCATGACTTACTCCTTTTTGAGGTGGCAAGTAAGCGAAGGTGGGAGGCGCGTCCTACGTAAGGGACGGCCCGTTTGGAGGGAGTGGCCAAGACCACGGGTTCACCTTACCGAAGGCGTACAAAAAGTTCCAGAAGTTTCAGTAGATGATGCAATGCATCGCTAGCGATCTTGCAATTCTGGTGACCTTAGGCACAATGGCGACCGTCGACCAACTCGGTTGACCGGCCGTGGAAAGCCGAAAGCGGGAGCCTGGCTCCCCACGCAAAGAGTCAGATCGATGATGTTCGATTTAAGGCCAAGGCTCGACAGCGCGGGCCGACGTAAAAGCAGCGATCCGGGTAGCCGGGGAGTGAAGCCGTCGGCGGGGGTGATTTGCGTCACCTCTTTCCAACCGTTCTGTCGAGCCTTGGCCTTTTTCATGCGTCGTCGGGCTGTCAGAGCGTCCTCGTTGATAGGGGCGCTGCTGGCGTTCCGCGGGGACGCTCTCTTATGCAGTCAGCGGTGACGGCGCGTTGGGAAAGGTATCCCGATGGCTTTACTCTCGTCCCCGCTGGTGCGCATGCGCCGTCTCTCCTCCCCGCGCCTCGAGCGGGTTAGCCCGTTCATTAAGGGCAACCTGTTAGCCGAGGCGAAGACGCTCAATCGAGCCGGCTACAGTTCCGGGGCCGTCGTAATCCCACGCATGGGCATCGAACGCCGGTTGCAAGAACTGATGGACGCCACCCCGAAGCTACTACGGCTGAAGAGCAAGCCCGGCCTGGGGCTCGCGACGATGATGCTCCTGTCCGCAAGAGTGGTCCAGAAGCACGAAGCTGAACTGATCGACAAGTTCGGCCGCATCGCCAACAAGATCGTTCACGGCGCCAAGACGACGAAGCTGCAAGCGCGCGAGTTGATCCGCCGCGCCGCGAAGGTGCTGTCGATGCTGGAGAAGAGAGGGGGTGCAGTATGAACATGAATCAATCATTCAAGCCAAGCTACCTGCCGAGCGAGCAAGAAATTGCCGCCGTCTGCGACGAGATTCAAGCCGGCTGGACGGAGTACGAGAGATACAGCCGGTGGCTGATGGCGCACACAGTCGACGGCATCAGCGGAGTTGAGCGCCCCGGCGTGGATCTGCAGACGGTGCGCGTTCGCGAGTTGTCGGCGGCTTAGTTGTTCACCGAGGCCGCGGGCAGGCGTGGCGGTCTTTAACTCAACACGATTTTCGCGTCGAGATCGTTGACGACCACGACCTTAAGGCCGGCGATGCCCTTGCCCATCAGTTCATCGAGCGTTCGGACGCCAGAATGTTCGCACTGGACGAGCAAGCGCGCTTCGTCAAATGGCAGCGAGACTTTGCGAGGCGGCGTGCCGTGCTTCGTGAAGTGTCGCATCGATAGGTAGAGCAAATTGTCGAAGGCGTTGTATCGCTGCTCTGTCATTTCAATGCCCCGTAACTTTCGGAACCGGAGAAGGTTTTGACGCGTTCGCCGACGGCTGAAAAGTCAGCATCGTAATGATTCACCTATAGCAACTGTACCTCACTCAATCCTGGAGAAATCATGGCATCGTTAAGTACCGGAAAAGACGGCAAGCGTAAGGGCTTGCACCGCGTCATGCTGACCGACGCGAACGGGAAGCGTCAGCAACTCTATTTAGGTCGCCTGCCCAAGAAAACCGCAGAGGGAATCTATCGCTGTGTCGAAGAACTGGAGCGGGCGACGGTGTACGGCAGCACGCCGGCCGACTTTGCGAGCCGCTGGCTGAGCACGATATCGGAGGACGTGCACGAACGGCTGGTAAAGTTCGGACTGACGCAACCGCGAGCGAGTGCAGCAGCGCCACTCGTGCCGGTCATCACTCTCGACAGCCTGATTGAACGATATATGGCGAGGCCGAAGTTTGCGGCGCTGGCTGATGGGACCAAGGTCTGTCACCACTACTCGTTTGTTCAACTGCGGGAATTCTTCGGCGCCGACCGGGATATCACAACCATCACGGAGACGGACGCCGAGGACATGGTTGCAGCGCTGGGCGAGAACTTCGCCGAGGCCACAGTGGCGCGGATCGCCGGCGCCGGTTCCATGCTGCTACGGTTCGGCGTGCGCTCCAGGTTGCTCACCGTGAACCCCTTCGATGGCGTTCGCCGCGGGTCGTTCGTGTCGCCGCACAAGGGCTACGTGGCCGCTCAGACGTGCCTGGACATCATCGAAGCCTGTACAGACCTTGAGACTAAGCTCGTGGTGGCGTTCGCCCGATTCGCGGGCCTGAGGACGCCGAGCGAGCCTCGTGTGCTGCTCTGGAAAGATGTCGACTGGGCAGGGCGCCGGTTCCGGTGCGACTCTCCGAAGACTGGGCCGCGCGTCATCCCCATCGTGGGTGAATTAATGTTGCTCTTGGAGCAGCAGTTCGAGGCGGTCCCTGACGGCACCGAGTTCGTCCTCCCCGCCGTGGCGAAGGCTGAGCGGTCGACCTATCCCAATCGAATCACCCGGATCGTCAATCGCCTAAAGCTAGAGCGCTGGCGTCGGCTCATGCACACGCTGCGAGCGTCGAGACAGACGGACTGGAACGAAGTATTCCCGGCGCACGTCACCGCGGCGTGGATGGGAAACAGCCCGACCATCGGCGATCGGCACTACAACCGGACGCTCGATGCTCACTTCGATTCGGCAACGCGCCCGGCAACGCAGCACACGCCCGAAACGCCCCGAATGGAGCCGCAATCAAATTAGTGTTACGGCGTGTTGCGGGGCAATTCTGGACAGTGCAGGGTAAATAAGTGTCTCTGTACTACAAAGACGTCAATCGCGAGCCGTTGGCAGCCTGGTGATAGGTTGTCATCCTGAGCGGAGCGAAGGACCTGGGGGCACGATCGAGATCGCAGATTCTTCGCTTCGCTCAGAATGACGTCACCATCGTCGTCGACCGTTCTCGTCTCAATCACTAGCGCAAAATCGTCGCGTCAACCGACGATTCTTCCGCAGCCGCTTGGCGAACTCCATCCAGCGGAATGGCAGGCGGCGCGGCTGGAACGCCCTCGGGCGCTTCGCTCGGCCAAGTCGTCACGCTCGGCGCATCGGCCAACTCGGTCGGCTGCTGAAACTTCGCCGCCGCTTGGGCGAATGGTTCGGCGCCGACGGCCGGGGCTGGCGTCACCGCGTCGACCACATGGCCGACCCCTGCTCCGGCGAGCGTGAAGACAAGACTCGATCCCGGCACGAGGTAAGCCGTTTGTCCGCCGATCTCGCTGCCATATTTGGGATAGAGGGCGTCGCGCGCCGCCACCTGCTCGTCATAGGTGCCGTTCAGCGCAACGTATTCGTAGACTTCGCTCTTCGCCGCCTTGCCTGGAAAGAGGCTCAGCACCGGCAGCGAATAGATCGAAGCGTACGTTCCCGGATGTTCGCGCCAATGCACGTTCTTCGCTTGCGCCCCTTGCTCCACGGCGATCGCGGGAATGTCGGAGTAAACGTAGATGCTGTCGGTGTACGGGTTGTACGAGTCGCCGCCGACAAACCCGCTGAAGACGCGGCCCGGTAGAATGGTGTAGCCCAGCGTTCGCAGCGCACCGAACGTATACCGCCAGCCGGCGCCGACGCTCTTGTTGTCGACCAGACGCCGCCATTCGCCGCCGGGGTCGTATTGGTTGATGCGAACCTTCGTCGACTCCATGCCGTTGGCGGCCATGTACTCCGTGAGCTTCTGCTCAGTCTCGGGCGAGACGTTGTGGTTCGACGCGCGGCGATCCCACAGCGCGATCTTCTCAGGAATGCCAAAAACCCACCCGACGCCATCGATGAACTTGTGCGGCCGGCCATGCTCGATCTGCGGCTCTCCGTTCAGACTGACCGCCGCGTAGTTCCCATTTGATTGATCGAACCTGGGCACGCGACCAGCGGCGCAACCGACCGATAGAGTTGCAACGAATAGCGAGACCGCAAGAATGGACTTCACGAGGGCGGTTCCTGAACGGCGCGAGAGGAGGGGGAGCGTTTTAAGTATCGGAGAAGCGAAGGGTGGCGAATTAAACAGTTCCCGCCTGCAAAAACCAACAGCGATTTGCGTATCGACTCGCTGCTGGCACTGCCGCCTCTTCTTTCACCTAGGAAAGTTAAATACGCGCAGTTCTAAATGCAGCCTGAAGAATAGCCCGACCGCCACTCGGTCCGGGCGAAGCGCCAACCCGTTCTCCAATTCGGCCCGGAGGGCGTGGCCCTCCGGCTAGCTAGCAGTGCCGTAGGTCAGGCTTTCAGCCTGACGGCGCGCCTCAGGAGATGGCCGTCCAGCACAGGCTGACTCTCGACGCGCTGCTGTCAGGCTGGAAAGCCTGACCTACGCCCTAATATCGCATCATGATCTCGCCGCCGCTGATGCCCTCAATCCCCTTGAAGCCCCCTTCGGCAATCGCAGCCCCCAATTCAGTCACCTGGCGGTAGTACCGATTGCTCGCCCGCTTGCCGGTGTATTTGGCGGTGAGATCCTGACACAGTACGTCGGCCGCGTCGCGGACCATTTCGTCTTCCTGCCGCGCGCCGTAGAGCGACGTGCAGAGAATCGTGATGAGATCCTGGCAGCGCTGCGAGAGTTCCACCATGCGGCATTGCCGATCGGCAAGCGCCAGTTGGAACTTGCTCATCGTTTGCGAGATCTCGAGCCCCATCGCGTGAAGGTTCTCGCACGCGAATTCGGCATGCTTCCGCAACTCAGCCGGCATCGTCGGCAACTGCGGGGCGGCGCCCTTCGACAGGCGGCGGGCGACCATCCACTTCGCGTAGGGCCAAGCGACGCCTTTGAGCGCCCACGCATGCGCCGGGTTGAAGGGATTCGGCTTCTTGATCCCCGCCGCGGCGAGCGTCTTGCCGATCGGCTCGAAGAAGGTTTTGCCATGCTCCTTCACCAGTGACTTGAAGAAGCCCATCGCGAGCATCTCGCCTTCGCCTTCGTAGATGCAAGGCGCCAGGTATTCGTGGACATTGTCGCCGAAGTTGTGGCCATGGAGGAACGAGCGGCCGCCGTGGGTCTTCATGAAGAGCTCGATCGCCGCATGCTTTTGCGCTTCGCTGCCGAAAATCTTGGCGACGATGCATTCCATTTCGCCGCGATAGCCGTCGTCGATCAGACCAGCGCACCAGGCGACGAGGCCATCGCAGGCGGTGATCAGCCCCGCGAGTTGCCCGAGCCGTCGTCGGACGAGTTCGCGCCGTGCGATCGTCTGGCCGTACGTTTCGCGGAAATTGGCCCACGGTATCATGCTGGCCATCATCAGCCGCATCGTGCCGGCGGCGTTCGCGCAGAGGGCGATGCGGCCAAGGTTCAAGCCGTGATAAGCGATCGTCAGACCATCGCCGCGCGGCAACGACAGTAGGTTCTCCGCCGGCACGCGGAAGTCGCGGAAGATGATGCCGCGGTTGTAGGTGTGCTTCAGCGCCCAGAGGCCGTACTTACGGAGTTGAAAGTGTTCGTTCTCTTCCTGCGGCAACTCAACGATTAAGACCGCTGGCTTCCCCTCGATGAGGCAAACCAGTCCGATCGTTCGCCCCGGCACGACATTGGTGATGAACAGCTTCTCGCCGTTGACGATGAACTCGTCGCCCGAGCGCACCGCCGTGGTCTTCAGCGCCGTGAGATCACTGCCGGCTCCAGGCTCGGTCAGCGCGAACGCGCTCAACCGCTCGCCCGAAGCGAGCCCGGGGAGGAATCGCTGTCGTTGTTCGTCGGTGCCGAACGTCCGCACCGGATCGACGGCGCCGATGCAACCGTGAACCGACGCCAACCCGGCGACGGTCGGGTCGATGGTGGCCATCCGCGTGAGGAACGGCGCGAACGCCGCGAAGGGCGCCCCGCTGCCGCCGTACTGCGGATCGACGAGCAAGCCCCAATAGCCGACTTTCCCCAACTCGGTCAGCACCTGATCGGCGATCTTGCGGTCGTCGTTGTAAAGTGTCCCGCCGTCGCGATGCCGTTGGACGACTTCGATCGACGCATCCATCACCTCCTGCACGGCCGGCGGCGTCGTGGTCGGTTCGCTTTGGAACAAGTCGACCGGCACACCTTCGTCCCACACCGCGCGGTGCGCCGGGCTGCTGGCCGTTTGGTATTGCGCGGCGAAGAGCTTTTCGACCTGATCGTCGGCCGTGTCGATCACGCCGGTACGGCGGGCTTCGTCGTCGCTCTTGCCGCCGAGCTTGAGCGCCGTTTCGGCGAACGAAGGGCCATCAGTTTCGTCGGAGGCGGGGCCAGGTCGCAGCTCGGTGGACATGAAGGTTCCTCGTAGTCAGAAGAGGCGAAGTTCATTACATTCTACCGTCGACGGGCCGTTTCGACTCCCTCGGATAGCCCGACAAATCGCTACAAACGGACTTCGACCTTCGGCGGCATGAGGTGCGTAAGGAAAAGTGGGCGGCGGACAGTGTGCGGTGGGCGGTAAGACGTTACTTTCGTCGCCCCTCATTCCCTATTCAGCATTCCACATTCATCCTTCAGCATTTTTCTCCGCCTCTCCAACGGGTCATTGCCCGGCGGCAATCACCAGCACCGATCCCTGATCCCTCAATCGCCATGCACGACCCTCGCATCGACAAGCTTGCCGCCCTTCTTCTCGACCACAGCTGCCGGATCCAAGCGGGCGAGCGCGTGGTCATCGAGGCGTTCGACCTCCCCGAGATGAACCTGGTCTGCGCGTTGGTCGAAGGCGCCGCCGAGCGGGGCGCCATCCCGCTCGTCACCACCAAGAGCAACAAGGTCCTCCGTTCGCTCTACCGCTCGGCGACTAAGGAGAGCATGGAGGCCGCCGCCAAGTTCGAGAAGGACCGCATGGCCTCGGCCCAGGCCTACATCGGCATCCGCGGCGCCGCCAACAGCAGCCAGCACGCCGACGTTCCGCAAGAGCGGATGGATCTCTACCAGAAGTATTGGTGGCATCCCGTCCACAGCGAGATCCGCGTCCCCGACACCAAGTGGGTCGTTCTCCGCTACCCGACCGACTCGTTCGCCCAGGCGGCGAACATGAGCACCGCCGCGTTCGAAGATTTCTACTTCGACGTCTGCACCGCCGATTACGTCGCGATGAAGGAGGCGCAGCTGCCGCTGAAGAAGCGGATGGAAGCGGCGGACAAGGTGAAGATTATCTCGCCTGGCACCGAACTCGAGTTCTCCATCAAAGACATCCCGGTGATCCCTTGCTTCGGCGAGCGGAACATCCCCGACGGCGAAGTCTTCACCGCCCCGGTACGCGACAGCATCAACGGCGTCATCCGCTTCAACACGCAGTCGCGCTACCAGGGAACGGTCTTCAGCGACATTATGTTCGAATTCAAGGATGGCAAGATCATCAAGGCAACGGCCAACAACACCGATCGCATCAACGCCGTCCTCGATTCCGACGAAGGAGCCCGCTACTGCGGCGAGTGGTCGCTCGGCACGAACAACCGCGTCCGCCACCCGATGCTCGACACGCTGTTCGACGAAAAAATCGGCGGCAGCTTCCACCTCACCCCCGGCAACGCCTACGACATTGCCGACAACGGCAACAAGAGCCGCATCCACTGGGATCTGGTGCTGATCCAACGGGAAGATTACGGCGGCGGCGAAATCTGGTTCGACGGCGAACTGCTGCGGAAGGATGGGCGCTTCGTGCCAGCGGATTTGCAGCAGTTGAACGTCGGGCTGGAGTAAGACGTTGCTTAGGCATACCAGCTGACTTGGCGTTCATTCGCCCATCACCAGCCGCTCAATAAGCAACGCCACCGCGGCGCCAATCGTCGCCGACGCGAAGCAGCGCGGGCAGAATTTGTCATTCACCGTGCGTGGCTTTTTATTCGTCTTATCCGCCGATCCGATAAGATCTGCCGCCATCGTGGCGCTTTTACCTTCGAGCCGCGCCCACTGCGCCGTCGACGACGGCGCCCGCTCGGCGGCGAAGTGTCTCGTCGAATGTGAGTGAGGCGCGCGCATGTTGATGAGTTGGCGTGAACATCGATGGCATACGCGATCAGAGAGATGGCATTCGCCGAAAAGGTTCGCTGCCTCCGTGCGCAATTCTTCGGGCGAAACTTTTTAACCGAGGTGATCTGTTTGTGATTAATTTCACAAACGTCGTTTTCGCCCGAATTGATTTGGATTCACAAGGGTTGAAGTGATATCCTTGCTTATGGAACTGCAGAGTTGAGGGACGATGGCGGAACATCCTCTTCTCATTTGACGATTTGCGCAGGGGGCGGCGCATCTCGCGAGGGCTGAGCGTCATGACGCAAATTACTGCCCGCGACTGTATGGTGACCGACGTCATCACGGTGAGCCCCGCGACGGACGTGATTGACGCCGTTCGATTGCTGCTGATGCACCGCATCTCTGGCGCGCCGGTCGTCGACGCCAAAGGGAAGTATCTCGGCGTCTTCTCCGAGAAGTGCTCGATGCATGTCTTGCTCGACGCAGCGTACGAGCAGTTGCCTGTGCATGACGTTCGTTCGTTCATGGACGTCGAGGCCCAAACGATCGTCCCCGAAACCCATCTGTTGTCGATCGCGCAAGTTTTTCTGCTTACGCCCTATCGCCGGTTGCCGGTGTTGGAGAGCGGCAAACTCGTCGGCCTCGTCACTCGTCGCGACGTGATGAAATGCTGGATGGGATTGATCGACCAAGTCCCGGGCGAGTCGCGCGAGACGACGCTGATGTACTTCAGCGCTATGTTTGAGCGACATGAAGCGCCGCTGGCGTAGGTCGGGCTTTCGAGCCTGACAATCCGGCCGCAAGTCGATACAGGGGTGCAGGAGATAGGAGTATCCAACCCACTGCCAGTCAGGCTCGAAAGCCTGACCTACGCCCGTAGGCAAACCTTGACGGCGCCAGCGATTGTACCTACGATGGCAGGGAAGTTTCTCTGCGTGCGCCCTTTCGCCACCGCTCTCGGCGGCTCTCTGATGCCCACTTCAGCCCTGATTTCCCGAGTCAATCGCAGCATCGCGCTTAGCGCGTTGCTTGCGTTTACGACGCTCGGGCTGTTCGGGCAGTCGCTCCATTCGCTGCTGCCTTGCAGCGACGGAACTTGCGGCGTCCACGCCAATGCGGCCGAAGAATCCGCCTGCAGTTGCGGTCATTCGCATCATGCAGTGACAAAGAAAGCCGCAGCAGAAGGCGAAGAGGCGGGCGCCCAAATGAGCGCCGCAGGCCACGACGCCGCGAACTGCGCGCTCTGCACGCTGCTCGCCAAGATCAAAGTCGATCGCCCCGCGCTCTTCCACGCTCAAGTGGACGTCGCGTATTGTCAGCAGTTCGTCATGCTCGCCAAATCGCTGCTTCCGCAGGATTTGGCCCTTGCTGGCGCTCCGCGCGGCCCGCCGCTGGCCTAACTCGGCGCACTCTGCGCCGTGTTATTGCGCTCTCTTGCCGCTCAGTTGATTCGATTTCGGATCGGCTTCCACTCTCGTTTCGTGCGCCTCGAACGTCGCTGCGCCGACGCGGGCAAGAGTTCCCTCCAAGCGGTTTAGCCATTGGGTTTCCCAGTAAGGGGTCCGTCGTGCGGGCACGATCTGGATACGGATTTACGCTCGTTGAGCTGTTGGTCGTCATCGCCATCATCGGCGTGTTGATCGCGCTATTGCTGCCGGCGGTGCAAGCCGCTCGCGGCGCCGCGCGGCGTTCGCAGTGCGCGAACAATCAGCGGCAGATTGGGTTGGCGATCCATCAGTATGCGGACGTCCATCGCGGGAAGTTTCCCGAGATCGCTCACGATCACGATCGAAGCGAATCGTGGATTTACTCCCTCGCCCCCTACATGGAAAGCGTCGATGCGATTCGCCTCTGTCCCGAGGACACCGAGCGAATCGAGAAGACCAACGGCCGGGAAACCAGTTACGCGATGAATGGCTATCTACGGGACCCCGGCGAGGAATTCGCCGGCCCGTTGCCGCCGGGCGTCACGCCGCCTGAGGGAATGATGGGGAGCCTTTTCGACCTGCCGTCGACGCATGCCACGATCATGCTCTTCGAGGCGGGGCAAAACGTGGAAGCAAACTTCGACCACGTCGAATCGACCGAATGGTTCAGCGAACAGAACCTCAAGCACAACGCCCAACAACGACTCGTATGGAAGGACGTCACGAAGGACGTCGCCGTCGAACGCCATACTGGCGCCGTGGCGAACTACTTGTATGCCGACGGTCATGTGCAGGCGATTTCGTCGAGTGAGATCGCCCAGTGGTGCGACGAGGGGTTCGACTTCGCCAAGCCGCCGCAATAGCGGTCAGGCTTCAAAAGTTCGCCCAGAGAGTGCGCGATAGCGCCGTCATTGCCGTCGGATGTCGACGGCTTCCGAAAATCTGCGCGCGATCGGAACGACCCCGTTCCTCGTGAATTGTCTGCCGCTGCGCGCTTCCATCTCACCGCATTTCAAATTCATCATCGGAGTAGCTACCTCATGAACGCTGAACGTTTTCACCTCCACCTCAACGTCGCCTTGTTCGCACGCCGCGCTGGCGCGTTGGCTGCAGCGGCAATGTTCGCGGTTCGCGCTTCCATGGCCTTTGCCCATAGCGACGCCCTCCTCGCCAACGTCGGCGGACAAGTCGTCGTCGGCACGGCGGAAGACATCGATGGCCCAAACGAAGCCTTCGCGCTCGACGCCGGCCTCTTCGAGGCGATTCTCCGCGGCGGCTTCACTCCGCCGCCGCAGGCCGACTATGAAGGGGACGAGCCGGGCTTTTTCGCCCTCCATGGCGTGAACGACGCCGCGGATCTCGCGACGCTTGGCGCCGCCGCGCTTCCGGGCGGCGCCGCCGTCGCGGGGAGCCTCACGCCATTCACGGTCAACGGCAACCTCGACTCGCTGTTTTACTGGGACGGGGTTGGCAGCGTCGATTTTCAACCAATCTCAATCGCCCAACCGAGCGTCACGTTCGCCTTCAAGCCGGCGGCCTTTGGTTCCACCGGCGCGAACGGCGACCTTGACGATCACCCGATCTACCAGATCAACAGCCCCGCCGGCACGCCCGCCGACGGCGTTTACCTCGTCGCCCCGCAAATCAGCGTTGCCAGTTTGACGACGTCGAAGCCCTTCCATATGGCGTTTCTCCTCGACGCCCTGATCGAAGACGAGGACGATCTCGAATTGGTGGAAGCGGCGCTGGAAGATTTCGAAGAAGGGGCGCCGAACGCGCTCGTCGATTTCAGCGGCGGCGTGACGAAGGATTTCGCGTTCTACGAGGAAAGCGTCGAGTGGATTGAATCGAATCTCGTCGTGCCGGAGCCGGGAACCCTGGCGCTCGCGGTCATCGGCATCGCAGCCGCAGTCGCCGCAAGGCGCCGCACGATTTCGGCCCCTGGCTCCGCCAGGGGGTCGGTCTGAACCCTCGCGACGGGCGGAATCAAACGTGGCGCTACCCCCCGGCGGAGCCGGGGGCTGAAAAACGCGCCGATGGTCCAATGTCGACACTCATACCCAATCATTCGCAACTCTCATGAAATCGTTCATCAATCACGGCGCGGCGCCGCCTCGATCGCATCGAGGCCGGCGCAGTTTGTTTCGCCTGGCAACGGTCGCAGGCGTCTTGCTTACGTTCGTCGCTGCCGACGCCTACGCTCAGCACGCCGACGTGCTGGTCCAGGTGGTCGACGGACGCCTCGCCACTGGCAGCGCCGACTGGGAATCCGGCCAGTGGACGCTCGGTAGACGCGTCTACCCAACCGAGGTTGACAGCTTTGCAGCAGTGAATAATCCCGGTTTTAACGCGCTCGTCGCCAACTCGTACTCGCTCCCCGCCGGAGCGACGGCCCTACCGGGAGGCGTCGCACTTGGCTGGGACTTTCTTCCGATGAAGATCGACGGCGTTTTGCAAAACGCCTTCTATTGGGATGGCCTCGGCAGCACAGAACAGGAGGTTGAGTTCGGCGGTTTGCCTAGCCCGGACTATCGCCTTCAACTCTGGGCGAACAACATCGTTGGCGTCGATGGTTCGCCGGTCGTGGTTCCCGGCGCCATCATCGACAACACTAGCCCTGACGGCTCGCTCCACACCCACCATTTTTTTTATATCGACTCAGACGTCAACTCGGAAACCATATCAACGCCCGTCGACGGCATCTATCTCCTCTCGATGCGAATGACAATGGCAGGGCTTGATGACTCGCACCCCATTTACGTCGTTCTCGGCACGCCGGGGTCGACGTTCGCCGCGTTGCAAGCCGCCGAGACGTGGTTGACCAATCGCGTTAATGATCTAGCGCCCGATTTCAACGCCGACTTCAATGACGACTTCATCGTCGACGGTGCCGACTTTCTCATTTGGCAGCGCAACCTCGGCGCGACCGACGCGTTGCTGAGCGCCGGCGACGCTGATCGCGACGGCATCGTCGGCGCCGGCGATTTGGCGAATTGGGAGAGCGAGTTCGGGCTGTCGCTCGACACGTTTCCCGGCGCAGTCTCGACGCCGCCGATAAGTCCTGCCACTTACCCCGTCCCCGAACCAAGCGCCGCCCTTTTGGCGATTATCGCGCTGGTCGCCTTCCGTAGGCCAGGCTTTCTAGCCTGACAACCGGGCCGCAAGAAACCGTTGCGGCATTGAACATCTCACCCGCTGCTCGTCAGGCTGGAAAGCCTGACCTACGTTGATGTCTCGCCCCACGACAACTCGTTCGACCGCGCTGGCGCTCCTCGCCCTGATGGGCTTGGTGGGCGTGATTGGCGCAGGTCTGCACTCGTTGGTCCACGTCGTCGGCGGCCGCGTCGACTGCTGGTGGTACGGCGCGTCGCCGTGTTGCGTGATCCAAGTTGAATCGCCGATGGCGGAAGACTCGGATCCTGCACACGAAGTCGAGTCCCTGAACGAACTGGCCGCAGTCGACGACGCCGATTGCCCGATCTGCACGCTGCTCGCCCGTTTCCACGCCCCGCCGGCAAGCATTGCTCACTGCGCAACGACGGCGCTCCTTCACGCCGACGTAGTCGCTTCTGATCCCCTCCTGCTCTCACGGGCGACGCTAACCGCCCATCGTCCGCGCGGTCCTCCTGCTTGGAACTGATTGATCGAAAAACCTGACGCAGAGTTATCAATCAACAAGTGAATCACACTTCCAAGAAGGAATTGCGTAATGAGAAAGATTTCAACGTTCGCCAATTTTGCGTTTGCTCTCATCGTGCTCGGCGCCTCGGCCTTTATCCGCCGCGGTCCGCCGGCTTCCAAGGCCCCCCTACTTCGATTTGCGTGTGCGGCCACACCGTGTGCAGATTAACACAGGCCCACTGAAGAGCCCGCCCTGCTGGGTCACCACAAATCGGTGGCCATTTTTTTGGCAGAATGTCAGTTGCGGGGCCGCGGCCGGCTTGGCGGCGGGTAGGTTCAGCAACGCGGCAACCTTCGCCTTTTCGGCAGCGTCCATGCCGCCGATTAGCGCAGTGCAAACTTCCAATGGCGTCACTTTGCCACCTCCGCCGGGGCGGCCGGGATGGCCATGCCATTGGCTTCAAAGAACCCGCGGATGGCGTGGTAGGCGTTCCTCAGGTGGATGCCGGATTCCACCGCGTTGGGTTTTCCAAACTCGGCATCTACTTCCGCGATCATGGCTTCGGTCACGCCGCCGGCATGGCCGTATTTAGCCAACACTTTGCCGGCCACCAGGGCGCGTGTGGTTGCGTTGCAATTCACGCCGGTGGCTTTGGGCAAGCTTAGCGTTGCCGGCCCTACGTCGCCGCCCTTGGCGGCCGCAACGTTGGCGTTTAGCGCGGCTAGGTCTGCGTCAACCGCCACCATGCCGGCGGGGTCTAACGCAATGGCCCCGTCGTCGAGCGTGATGGAGCCGTCGCCCTTCACGGTGGGGTTCTTGCCGTCATTCAGTTTGGCGGTAAAAAACCGCTTCGCCGCGTGGGCATCTTCAAAGTGTTTGGTGGCACGTTTTCCGCGGCTATCGTATTCGATATCTACTTCCGGCAAACGGTCGGTAATGGCGGCCATGGTCTTGGTCCCGTGTTAGTGGTGATGGCGGGGCCAGGCTGGCACACCGCACAGTCGCAGTGTAATGAGACTGTATTGTCTCCTGCGACTCCTCTATCCACTAAAACGGCGACTTCTTTCAAGTTTCTTTAGCGGTGCTAAGCAAAACTGAACAAGAACGGCCTAGCCCCGACCTCCCGGCCGGGGTCAGGAAGCGGCGCGGTTCACGAGGTACGCGATGTAGCTCAGCATGTAGGCTGTCAATGGGACGAAAAGCCACGCTGTGAGAATCGCCACTGCGGCCAAGGGGACTAAGAGGGACTTATTCTCCCGAACGATCGCACTAATTGCCAAGACGGGGATGAGAACGAACGGGACAAGTGCGAGAGCAAACGTGTCCATCATGGGGTCTTCGCCAGGGCGGGCGTGCGCCGGAATGGGAATCAATACCGTGTACAGCAGAAGAATCCCAGCGGCAAAAACGACCTTAGCCATGTCCCGCATTCTAACCGCCGCCGAGAATGGCGTTTTGGAGATGTAGTGCGAAGGCAGAAAACGCAGCCCAAACCATCACCGTCACGGCGGCGGCTAAATGCTTATGGTGCGGCGGCGGACCGTAAGAAGAGTGGCGCTGGCAATGATCATCAGTGCGGCGGCCGCGGGTTCGGGGACATGGACGGAGACTCGCAATCCAAGCTGTGGCGGCTTCACTTGGGGGTTCCACTGGTAGTTAACCAGCCATTCTCCCGTTACGGCACCCGCGGGGGCTTTGATGAAGTTCTGCGCTGTCGTCCCACGGTTCTCGGATCCGTCCAACCACCAGGTGTATGGAAACATACCCTCGGATGTTGTGGCGGCTACAAGCCAATAATTTTTACCCTCGTCGAGTGACAATCCGTTTGCCACGTTGAAGCTACTTGGGTAAATGCCCGACACTTCCGTTTTGTTGATAAAAACCTCTGACCACAAATTGGTGGCGCCGGGCTTCCCGTTCTCATCAGGAACAATTGATAGCGTTAGTTCGTCGATATTCTTGAGCTGGAGAGCGCTATTCTCGAATGGCATGAAGTACATCGTCAGTTCGAGTTTGCTCAACTGACCGCTCGTTGTGGGCGTGAAGCGTTGGGCGAGCTTGGCCTCACCGGAGATATTGTTACCACTACCTAAATAATAGCCCTGTCGGCGGCTCACGGGACCGATATTGTCGTACGCTATTACCTCGGCGGCGCACTGGCTACCGCAAGCTACGCTCAAAAGCATCATGGCGGAAGAGAGGAATTTGATTCTTGTCGAGATCATGAGCGTGAACCAACGATATGATGTTGCCGGGAGAAATATGAGCCGTTGGGCGGCCATTATTGTATCACAAGGGAGTTTTTTGGGTGCAATATTGAATGTGAGAAACCGTAACCCAAACTAAGACCGGGGCCGCGGCGGCTAAATGCAAAGGATGCGGCGGCGTACCGCAAGAAGAGTGGCGCTGGCGGCAAGCATCAGCGCGGCGGCCGCAGGCTCGGGGATGACGGTGACTCTCAGGCCCAACTCACCATTTGGAACGCCAGGTGTCACCAACCACCTTCCAAGCGCATCCGGTTCATTTCCTCTGACAAAGTATCGGCCCCTCGGCTCAACATCTGCCGATGTGTAATGCCAGACATATGGAGTATCGCCAATCGAAATGGCAGTAGCTGTTAACCAGTAGTGCATTCCTTCTTGCAGTGTTAGTCCAGCATCCACATCAAAGCTACTGATACTACTTGCATCAGGAAATCCGGTAGATCGAAAGGATTGATCCACAAAGAGTTGAGACCACAACTCAGTGTTACTTGGCAGGCCGTTCTCTTCTGTTACGAGCCGCAAGGTCAATTGATCTATATTCCGAGGGCGGCCCACGTACCTTTGGGTAGCAAAGTCCATTAGCAACTCAAGCCTACTCAATCGGCCACTAGTTGTTGGAGTGAACCGTTGCGCTCTTATGAGTTCACGCTCGCCATAAAACACAGTTGGGATTACGCCGAGTACTGCACCCGCTATTGGGGTGCCTAGATTGCTGTACGCAACGAGACCAGCGGCACAGTTACCCGCGCAGACCAAAGCCCCTACCACGCCAATAAGGAGGTTGAGTCTCAGTTGCCTTAAAGTCATTAGCGTCGACCTGCACGGACGGTTGGAAGTGAACATTAAATGTGGTCGCTATTGTATCACAATGTAGGGTTTGTGCTCGGGTAGAACGAAGGGCAAAAAACGCAACCCAAACCAAGACCGGGGCCGCGGCGGTTGCCCCCTGGGCCCCTGTGGCTGTGGGTAGGCGTGGGGGGCAGTTGGGGTGGGCTTAGGGGGTGGCTAGTGGTGGCTTGGCTGGGGCGCTTGTACTAATGGTTTAGCCCCCGCCAACCGCCCCCGCTAATATGGCGTTCGCCCCTTGTTTCGCCGCGTCAACGTGTCATTCCAAGTTTGGCCGGCGGCAAAAACTGGTACACCCCCTAACGGCCGTGTATCCAGTTATGGCAAGTCTTCGAAGGCACGCCCGTCGCCGCGGCAATTTTCCTGTACGATGCGCCTTCGCGCTTCATGGCAAACACTGTTCGAAACCATCTCTTTCGGTTCTTCTCCGGCTTAGTTTTGGCGGGCCTACCGCCCTTGTTGCCCTTCGCCTTCTGGCCGCGTTTGCGTTGGTAGGATCTAACTTCGGCAGGCGTTGCGTCCGGGTGCAGTAGCGTCATAGCTTCAACGCCATCCAACCAAAGTGCCATGCACCGCAGGTCGTGTTCGGTCGCCTGTGCGTCGGGGTTGCGTTGCGAATGGTACCTATCACTTCTAATTAAACGGTCTGTCGACTCCGCCAAAATCCGGGCCCCGTGTAGGCGGACCAGCGCCGCCGCATTAGCCAGCCCACCAGGGTCCCACCCTGGCCGCATTCGCTAATCGGCGCAATTACGCGGCCGCCTGCGGCGTTGACGGCGGCCGTTAGCGCTTCCGCCTGGTCAACGTTGTTGCCGCGGCGGTGTTGCACCCGCTCAGAGACCCGGCAGGCAAGAACGATTGGTTCGCCTGGGTAGCGGATTTCAAATGGCAGTAGGTAGTTACTTGCCTTGCCCGCGGGGGGAAGACACCAGCGGACGCGTTCGTCAAACTCTTCCATGATTTCTACTCCTAAGCGGGTGCCACCGGCCGGCAGCGTGGCGAGTAGATTTCCACGCTGCCGGCGGTGTCTATGGCGATGGCCGTCGCCTACCCGCAAACTATTCAGTTGTTGTTAAAGGTTCCAGTTTCACGCCGCGTCTTTGCCGCTTCGCTTCCCTCTAGTCACTAAAGCGAGCGAGGATACAAATGCGAAACCTCCTAACAACGCGTTGTCGCTGTACTCGATCCATGATCTCGCCGTTGAGGCGACCCTCAACCCGACCAGTCCCGAAGGGTACATGTACAACAGCAACGCTGGGTACACGAACACGCCCATGACCGGGCTCGACCTGGCGCTGGAGATCATCTCGATCTCACCAGGGTTGAATCTCGGTTTGGCGGGGCTGAACCAACCGGGCGACCGGTTGGCGATCGGGGGCGAGGCGAGCTGGCCGTTCGAGCCAGTTTTCTGGACGGCTGACAATGCCGCACCGGGGAACTACTCGGCAGCGCTGCGGTTGGTCGATCAGGCGAACGTGTTCGGCTCGTCCGGGACGTTCCACGTCGACTTCGCCGTGGTCCCGGAGCCGGCCAGCGTCGGCATGGCGCTGATCGCCGGGCTGGGGTTCGTCGTGGCGACCTATCGTTGGCGTCGCGGGTAACGTGAGTTGAGAGTTATCGGATGGCGTCGGCCCGTCGTTCGCGACGGGCCGACGTCATGCGAAGCGCTACTAGCGAAAACGACGCCCTTTTGGTAGCCTGTCGCCAGCTTGAGCGACGCCCTGTCGTCGCGTTCTCTTCCGAACCTATCCAGGCCAATCGATGACCACAGCCATCGCAGGGGTTGCTCCCGCCACCGAGCGCGAAGTCACCATTATGTCGGTGTGGCCCACCCTCGGCGCCACCGCGTATGGTCGTTGGTGGGGACGCCGGTTCGAGAATCAAATCGGGATCACCTTTCTCGGCATCCCGCTGACGATCGGTCGACTGATGGCCCTGATCTCGATCCCGTTTATCCTCCCCCTCTACTTTCACATGCTGATCCCGCGGGTCCCCTTCGTGGTTTTTGGCTTTCCGAACGCCGCTTGCCGTCGCTATCGGCTAACGAACAAGCGGATCATCGTCGAGCAACCCTTCGGCGGCGGCGAGCAGCAAGCCGTGTCGCTCGATCGGTTCGATTCGGTGACGCTCGAAGTGCTGCCGGGCCAAGCCTGGTTCCCGGCGGGCGATCTGGTCTTCCGCAACGGCCAAATCGAAACGCTCCGTCTCTCCGGCGTCCCGCACCCCGAGCCCTTCCGGCAGACCTGCCTGAAGGCCCGCCAGGGATTCGCCGGCGTGCAGAAAGCCCACGCGATGGGCTTCGCTGGCGCGTAGGCTGGGACAACGTCCCACCAGCGCACCGAGCAATTTTGCCCTTCCAGAAAAACTTATCGCTGCAAGTCATTAGGCGCCTCAGGTGGGGCGATGCCCCAGCCTACCGGTTGTAACGACCGCGAAATCGCTGCCGGAATCGCCGCGCGCGACCGTCGTATCAGCGCGGCACGCCGCGGGAATTTCTCGCGGCCTCGGCCGAGCCCTTCGACCGATGTACCTCTTGTTTCGCATCGTCCCAATAGAGGGGGACCCAGCGAGCGGAGGTCTTCATGCGCGGCATTGCGGTTCGATTGGCAGGCGTCTTGGCCATTGGCCTCTCAGTGGCAGGATCTGCCCCAGCCGAGGAAGCCCCGCGCACCGCGAGCCTCACCACTGCCGCGAAGCCGCTATTGCGTCACGGCGTCTTCCGTTTCACCAGCTACCCCGCGGCGTGGACGGCAGCGCAGGAGTCGAACCGGCCGATCTTAGTTTACGCAACCGCGCCAAACTGCCCTCACTGCGTCCGGATGATCAGCGAAACGTTCGCCGCCCCGCAAGTGAAGCGACTGGCAACTGATTCCTTCGAGACCGTTTACATCGACCGTGCCGAACAGCCCGAGTTGGCGGCCAAGCTCAAGATTCGCTACTTCCCGACGACCATCGTCGTGGCGCCGAATAACCAGGTCCTCGACGTGATCGAAGGGTACGTCGACGCGGCGACGCTCAACCAACGGTTGAAGACGTCGTTTGCGGCCCACGAAAGCGCGACGCGAAAGTAGGAGACGTCATCCTGAGCACACCGAAGGATCTAGCGTCTCGTTCGAGCTTCCAGATTCTTCGCGGAGTTTACCCTGAGGGAAAGAGAAGGGCTCAGAATGACATTGGCGGGCGCGGCTTTGCTCTAGACCAGCGTCACTTCGCGCCGGTGCGCCCCATCGAGCGGCCGCACGCAGTTCGGCGCCTCAAGATCAACCTCGAACGTGATCGGGTACTTGAACCCCTGCGGCGGCTCGGGCTTTAGCCCAGGCACGCGGCGACTCACACGCAGCGCGAATTCCTTGAGCGCGGGACGCCAACCGTCGAGTTCCGTCCGCCGCCAACTCCCGCCGAGCAACTCGCGGAAGTGGCGATTGGCGAGATAGACGTTATTCTTCCGCGCCGCCTGCGGAGTCATGTGCTCCGTTGAGAGCGAAACGTTGAGCCCTTCGGTGTTCACCACGCGATGCGGCGTGTGTTGCGGCCAGGTGATCATCTCGCCCGGTTCCAGATCGTGAACCACGGCGAGTTCGTCCCACTCGCGGCGGAAGTCGAGCTCCTCGCTCTTCTCGCCGCAGAGAACCCCCTCGATCGTCTCGTCGCTGACGATGCTCGATTCCAACGGATAGGCCCAAACCCGCTTCTTGCCGCGGAGATGCCACAGCATGTTCGCCGGGCAGTCGAGGTGGTAATAGACCATCGCGTCGGGCGACGAAATCAATAGGTTCGCTGAGTGATTGTATGTGTCGAGCCCAGGGCAGGTCCGCTCCAAATCGTCGTAGAGCGCGAGCACCAACTCGGCGTATTCGGGGTGATGATCCATCACGCGGCGGAGGTTCAGCCAAATGCGGCCCTTGCGCGCCGCTTCGAGCAGTTCGGCCGAATCGAGATTCCCAGCCCGGCCTTCTTGCCAATCTTGGCGGCGCGTCGGGTCGGTCCCCATTGTGTTGATGCCCAAATCCCGCCGCGGATGGCGGTCGAGCAGGGCGATCAACTGGTCGTCGCCAAAAAGCTCCAACTGATTGAGCCGATGCTGGGCGACGAAGATGTTCCGCTCCATGCGAGCGGCCTGTTCGGGGGTCCAGTTCTCGAGCAGCTTCAAGTGGTTGGCCATCAGGAGATTTCCGCGTGAGAGAAGCGACGAGTCGCCGCTCCCCACGGAGGCGTCGCGTCGTCCTGTAAGCCTAGGTCGCCGCCGGCAAGCGGAGTGGGACGCACAGGCGACAACGGAATTCCGTCGCCAGGCCAGAAAGGGGACGAACTCATCCAGCCCCTACAACCGGACTCTAGCGGGCGAACAAGCAAGCGGCATGTGGCGACTCTGCCCACTGCTACTGAAACAACCGCTTCGCTGCCGCCGGCCCACGGGCTTCGATCGCCGCATTGATCGCCGCCATCTCGTCGGCGGATAGCCGCCACCCCATCGCCGCGGCCGTCTCCTCAATCTGCCACGCCCGCTTCGCCCCGCAGAGGGCCGTCGTGATCCCCGGCTGGCTGATCGTCCAGTTGATCACGACCTGCGCTACGGTGCGGCCCCAGCCCGTCGCAATCTCGCGCAGCGTCGCGACGAACGCCTGATTCCGCTCGAACTCTTCTCCCTGGTACATCGGGTAGCTCTTCCGATTGTCCCCCTCAGCGAGTTGCGTCTCCGTCCCAATCTTGCCGGCGAGCAACCCCTTCATCAGCGGCCAATACGCCGCCACGGAGATTCCCTCGGCGAGGCACCAAGGAATCGTTTCCTTTTCAATATCGCGCTGCAGCATGTTGTACGGCAACTGCACGGCGCTCAACGGGCACGCCGCGTGAAACGCCTTCAATTGCTCCAGCGAGCAATTCGACGCCCCCGCAGTGAGCGTCTTCCCCGCATCGACGAGCCGTTGGATCGCCCCCGCCGATTCGGCGATCGGCACGTTCGGATCGGGCGAGTGGAGATAGTAAAGCTCCACCCGATCGACGCCGAGCCGCCGCAAGCTTTCGTCGCATTCCCGCGCGAGCGTTTCCGGCCGCGCGTCCTGTGCTTGCTTGCCGTCGGGCCCGTAATGAATGCCCCCCTTCGTCGCGATCACCGCCTCGTCGCGGGCGTGCCCTTCCAGCGCACGACGGATGAGCGTTTCGCTCTCGCCATGGGGCCCATAGCAGTAAGCCGTGTCGAGAAAGGTAGCTCCCGCGGCCAAGCTCGCCCGGACGGTGGCAATGCTGTCAACGTCGTTCACGTCGAGCGACGTCACCCCCGCAATCGGCCAGCAGCCGAGCGATACTGACGAGACTTGAATGTCGGTTCGTCCGAGGCGCCGGCGATCGGAGTTGATTTCGGATAGGGCGGCAGGCATTGGAGAACTCCCTGGTGGGTCGCGAGCGGTGGAAGTGCTGGCAAGCAACTCAAGATATCGCCCCCAGTTGCGGATTGGCAAACCAAAGCGGGCCCCGGTCAGCGGTTAGCGGGCCGCGAGCCTGCGTGCCCTGTCACCCCGAGGTACTCCGAGGTACTCCGAGGGGTCCGGCTAGTGCCACCCGGTAGCCGCTAGCAGATTGCCCTTGACGCACCCAAGCGGTCATCCGCTACACTCCGCGCGATTTTTTCGACGCCAGCGTCGCGCTCAGCACGCGCGCCGCTCGCTCCCACGTGTCATCATCATCGGCGACGCCACCTATGGGTTTGCCTTTTATCTTGTTGCTAGCGGAAGTCGGCGTCGGATCGGTCCAAGCTTCGGCGATTCTCGCGAGCCTTTTGCTTGGGGCCCTCTTCGCCGCCGGCGCGCTGAAATGCGGAGCCATCATGGCGCGCCCGCAGACTCATACGCTTTGCGTCGGGTCGCTGGCGGTCCTCTTGTCGGCGTTCACGCTTTCCGCCGCGTTGAACTTTTTAAGAACCCTGTACTCGCTGCCGCTATGGTTGACGACCGCGTTTCAACTTGCCTGCATCCTCGGCATGGCCGTCGCCTGGACGATGGCGCTAGTTGGCCTGCTCGATTACCGCCGCCGTAGCGATTCGTACGACCAAGGCCGCATTCAAGCCTGGTTCGCGCTCGGCATTGCGACGATTCCCGTGACGATTTTCGCCGTTGGATTCGCAGTCAGCTTTATGGAGGGAGTTCGCGAGGCTGTTGAGCGAAACGCTTCCCAGCACGCCGACGAGGATGCTCCGTCGTCTGCAGAAAAATATGGAGAACTGAATTCCAACGCAGCGGATCGCGGCAAGTCTTCCGAGGGCGCTGCGTCCGAGTCCGACACCGCGATGCGGCCAGTCGCTCACGAAGTCGTCTCGCGCCAGTCGAACGCCAAAACCACGCAGCGCTTTCCCGACCTGAATTTCGAGTTCACGCCTCCCGACCAGGGATGGTTCAAGCTCCACGCCGCCAGCATCAGCCCCGACGCCGAAGTCGCCTACACGAGCAAGGCGCCGCAGG
The DNA here is from genome assembly GCA_041740115.1 of Pirellulales bacterium. Classification (GTDB taxonomy): domain Bacteria; phylum Planctomycetota; class Planctomycetia; order Pirellulales; family Lacipirellulaceae; genus Lacipirellula. Next base: position 7,475 of record JBGSMO010000102.1, on the reverse strand, counting down.
TCATCTTTTTCATCATCGCCGAACGGATTGGCGCCGACGCTGACGTGCAACTTGACGCGCTGCTGGAGGTCGTCAAGTCAAACCTCTATGCCAACTTCGACGAAGTCGAGTTCGAGCAAACCGTCCCGCAAACCATCGCGGGGGTCGAAGGTCTCGGCATCAAGGCGACGTACGTCCAAGGCGCCGTGCAGCAGCGACGCGCCGTCTGGGTCGGCGCTCGCGGCGGCTACCTCTATCAACTAATCTCCGCGGGGCGAGCGAAGTACGCCGAGCAACTCGACGAGCGCCACGACCAGATGTTAGCCGGCTTCCAGGTGATCGACGGCGACGCGGTCGTGTACTCGGGAGGCCAAACGCCGATCGCGCGATACGAATCTGACCACTATGGCTACGAGATCGACTTCGGCGGAGCCCCCTGGCTGAAGGCTTCCGGCGAGCGCGAGCTCCTTCCCGCGGCGGAAGTCGCGGCCACGCTTCGCAACCGGGCGGCCCTTGCCGTCGTGCCGCTCTACCTTCCAATTGAAGGGAGTGCGGTCGACGACGTGGCGACGGGGCTGGCGCGAACATTGCTCGACGACATCGACGTCGACGCTCGCGTCGACTTGAAGTCAAAGCCCGCCGACGCCAACGGCGTGGAAGAGTCGACATTCGGCTATCAGGTTTCATCGCCGGCCGGGCCGTCCGTCGAATATCGCTTTCGCATCCTGCGCCACGGTCGCCGCGCCCTCATGGCGGTCGGCTGGACCGTCAGCGACGAGGCCGAAGCCGTGGCCGCCATCGATCAAGCCGTCGCCAGCATGAAGTTCGCCGGAGAGTGCCAACCCAACAACGACGACGGCAGCGAAGAGCAACGGTTCTGGCGCGGCATGGCGCTGAATTCGCTCGGCCTCGAGGAGTTCGAGCAGCAAGATCACGCGGCGTCGCTGGCTTGCTTCGAGGAAGCGATCAAGCTGCAGCCGGCGAATCAAACGCCGCTCATGAACTACGTTCACGTCCTCGCCGAAAGCGGCAAGCCGGAACAGGCCCTCGCCGAGTTGGCCAAGCGCATCGATCAGTACGAAGACAACGCCCGCCTCCGCGAAAAGCAGGCGATGCTACTGCTCGAAACGGGCGATGACGAGCAGTGCGTCGAAGTACTGGAGAAACTGCTGGGCGACGGCCATCGGAGCGAGGAAGCGATGATCGTCCTCGCCGGCGTGCATGTGAAGAACGAACGCCACGAGGCCGCCCTCGCCGTCGTCGATAAGTTTCTACAAGACGGTTCAAGTCAGCAGGCAACGCAAATCAAATCGGTGCTGCTGTCGAAGCTCGGCCGGCACGACGAGTCGATCGCGCTATTGCAAGAGATCCGCCAAGCGCGGCCCCGCGACGTCGGCAATATCCTCAACCTCGCCGTGGCGCATCACGAAGCGAAGAAGTTCGACGAGGCCCTCGCCCTCACGCAAGAACTGCTCGACATGGGCAAAGCAACGGAAGAGGTATACTTGCTGCGCGGGCGATGCCAGCTCGATATGAAGCTCTTCCACGAGGCGAAGGAATCGTTCGAACTCGCGCTCAAAACGAATCCGCGCAGTCAGAACGCCCACGAGGCGATTGCCGTCGCCTCCGCGATGCTCGGCCAAGGCAACAACTCCATCGTCAAGACGCCGATCGAACCGGTGCCGCTGCCGGCCGAAATCGCCGGCCGACTCGCGCAGATTCCCGCTAACGACAAGGTTGCCGGCTCCTTCGGCGCCTACGAACACTACCGCGTCGTCGGCTACGACTATCGCCAAGGAGAGCGGTGGCGCTCGACCACCTATCGCAAAATCAAGATCGTCGGCCAGGAGGGAGTCGATCGCTTCTCGACGCTCACCGTCACGTTCAATCCCCTCAGCGAGAAGGTCTTCGTCAATCGCCTCGCCGTTTATAACGCCGCCGGCAACCTAGTTGTTGAAGGCAACGCCGACGACTACTACGTCGCTGCCGACGATAAGAGCGAACTCGCCACCGGCGACAACACGCTGACGATTCCCGTCCCGCAGATTCAGCCCGGCAACACGCTCGAGTTCACTTACACCCGCGAGCACCTCGGCGCCGACGAGTTCGGCTTCGAAAACGTCATCCTCACCTCGTCGATTCCCGTCCAAGCCGCCGCCGCATTCGTCACTGGCGACGTGGCGAAGCTGGCCCATTCGTCCAGCGGACCGGAGCCGCGAACGAGCGCCGACGGCGGCCTCTTCTGGGGCATGAGCGAACCCCCGGTCTACGTCGACGAAAGCTCGCAACCTCCGATCGTCGAGTTCTTGCCGGTCATTCATCTCACCGACGTGGGCCAAGATTGGAGCGACTTGGGAAACGAATACGCCGCGAAAATCGCCGATCGGCTAGCTCCCGACGCCGTCGCAACGGCCAAGGCCGTGGAGCTCACCCAGGGACTGGCCGCGCCTGAAGAGAAGATCGCGGTGCTCACCCGTTTCGTGCAGAAGCAGCTTAACTACCAGGGACTTGAGTTCGGCGTTCGCGGTCTCATGCCGAACGCCGCCGCGAAGTCGCTCGAGAATGGTTACGGCGACTGCAAAGATCACTCGCTGCTGCTGAAGCAACTCCTCAATGCGGTCGGCATTTCGGCGCAGCTCACGCTGGTCAACTCCGCCGGCGAGGTGGATGGGAAGCTGCCGTCGTCTTCGCAGTTCGATCACATGATTCTCTCGATACCAGGGCCCGCCGGCGGCGACGAGGGTCGCGCTTTCATCGATTGCACGGCCAAGCATGCCGACCCGCGGCAGGTCACCGCCGACGATTTCGGTGGTCGTCTTGCGCTCGTCGTCGAACCAGGCGCCTCGCGACTCGTCCCGATTCCGCCGCGCACGACGTTGGGAACAGAAATCCGCTGCGGCCGCGTCGTCACCATCGTCTGCGACGAACCAGAGCGCGAAACGGCCGACGCCGTCATCCGCGAACAGGTCTCCTTCAGTGCCGCCCCGGCCGGCGCGCTGCGGTCGATTCTCGTTTCCATGCAGCCGCGCGACCGAAAGGAAGCGATCGCCCGCTTGATTTCCGAACACGACGAAGTCGACGTCACGCGGCTCGAAGTCGTCAATCTCGAAGATCCCGCGGCGCCGCTGATCCTGCAACTCGAATACCGCATGGACAACGTCTTCCACCGCGTCGGCGACAGCGGCAGCCCGCTTTCGGGCCGGCTTGTCAGCCCGTGGGAGACTTGGGTCACCACGGCCTATGCGATGACCGAGCGACTGACGCCGTTCCGTACGACCGCCGCGTCGGTCGTCGGTTCGACCCGTTACGTCGTGCCGGTTGGATTTACGCTCGATCGCGGGCTGGAGGCAATGGAGTCGCCGCCGTCTAACAGCTTCATCACTTGGCGAGTCGAGTCGAACTCAGCAGACAACACGGCGTTGCTCCACGTCGATCGCCGCGCCGGCAGCCATCCCGCGGCGGCTTATGCGTCCTGCTCCGCCGAAGCGAAGCAACTCCTCGACCGCCTGCGGCGGCCGATCGCCCTGCGCGAGATCCCCGCGACGGCGAAAGCTGATAGTGAAAACGTCTTGCGTTGAAATACGCATTTGCAGCCCCCGGCTCCGTCGGGGGGTAGTGCCGCGCGGGACGATGCCTACCGGCATGGTAGCCAACTCCCAGGCGGAGAAGCTAATTCAACTGCCATCATTCCTGAAATGCCTAGCCGCGAACGACTTAACCACAGAGTACACAGAGAGCACAGAGGAAGAGTTGAGACGTTTACTCTTTCTCGTCTTCTCTGTGGCCTCTGTGTTCTCTGTGGTAAATGCGATTGATGACGCCTGTTTAGTAATCTTGAGAGCCAGGGGCTGAACCTCCTACCACACAGCCGCCTCTTCCCCGTCTAGTCGCAGCGTCAAACATTTCGCGCTGCCGCCCGCTTTGACAAACTCGCTTAGCGGCGTTTCCGCCGGCGTAAAGCCGGCGGCTCGCAATCGGTTGTGAAGCTTCGGACAACCTACGTTTGTCACCACCGTCCGCCCGACTACCACGGCGTTGCAGGCAAAGCTGCGGGCTTCCTCCTCCTCGACCGCGATCAGCGTCGGCACGCTGGCCGCCAAGACGCGGCGGCCATAGTCGTCGAACGCCCCCGGAAAGTAGATCGCTACGCCGGGCGCCAGCGGACAGAAACAGGTGTCGAGGTGGTAGTAGTAGGCGTCGATCAACTCCAGCGGCAGCACGCGAACGCCGAGCAACTGGCCGATCTGCTGGTGGCCCAGTGCATCGCTCCGCTGTCGGTAACCGGCGAACAACGTGTCGCCGCAGAACAGCGCGTCGCCTGCGCCTTCAAAGCTGAATTGATTCGGCGTTTCGAGCACTTCAAATCCATCCGCCGCCAGCCAGCGCCGAAAGTGTTCTTCTTCGCCTTGCCGCTGTTCGTACCTGAAGTGCGAAATGACGGCGCGTCGCTTAAAGATCATTGCCGCGTTGGCGGTAAACACCAAGTCGGGGAGCCCCTCCACCGGCGTCACTTCTTCGATCGTCGCTCCAGCTGCGACCAGATGTTCGCGCAACGCCCGCCACTGTACCTGCGCGAGCGCATGATCCGCCTGCCGCGCGGTCTTCATCCACGGATTGATCTCGTAATGAATGCCGTAATAAGTCGGCGGACACATCAAGATGCGCGGTGATGACGACATCAGCTACCTAAAGCTCTACCAAATGATGAATTACAAGAAGATTTAACACAGAGGACGAAGATTTAACACAGAGGAAACAGAGAGCACAGAGGATCAGCGTAACGGCATTCCCTCTGTGTCCTCTGTGCTCTCTGTGTTAACTGCATTTGATTTTGAGCGGTACGAATCTGTTCACCCCTCCAGCTTCCGCACCTCCGCCACCAGCGCCCTTAGAAACGGCTCCACATCGGTCACCAATCCTACCGTCTGAAAGCTCCCGCGATCATTCAGCTTGATTACCGTCGACGGATTGATATCAACGCACACCACCTTTACCTCCGCCGGCAGCAAATTGCCGACCGCCACCGAGTGGAGCGTCGTCGCCACCATCAAGCAAAACGACACGTCCTTCACCATTGCACGCATGATCCGTTGGCACTCCAGCGCATCGGTCACCACGTCGGGCAGCGGTCCATCGTCGCGAATGCTTCCCGACAGGTGGAAGCCGACGTTCTGCTTGATGCACTCATACATGATGCCGCTACGCAAGAGTCCCGACTCCACCGCGGCCGCGATCGATCCCGCGCGGCGAATCCGATTGATCGCTCGCAAGTGATGTTCATGGCCCGCATCGACGATCGTTCCCTCGCTCAAGTTAACGCCCAGGCTCGTGCCGAAAAGCGACTGCTCGATGTCGTGCGTCGCCAGGGCGTTCCCCGCGAACAGCTTGTGGAGGTAACCGTCGCGCAACAGTTCGCACACCAGCGGCCCGCTGCCGGTGTGGACAATCGCTGGCCCGCCGACCAGCAGCGACTTCTTCCCGTCGCGCCGATTCTCCAACAACTGCCGCGCGATCTCGCGAATCACCACCCCTTTCGGTTTCTCGGTGGAGACGGCGCTGTTCATGAAGGCGAACGCATGTCCCTGTTCTTGGCGCTCCAGCGGAAAGACGCGCGTGCCGACATGCCCGACCACCACCTTCATGCCGCGCTTCACGTCGGTCATCGGCAGGCAGCGGCACGAGATCGAACGGTCGTCGACGACGATCCCGCAATCCATCTCCTGGTCGGCCACCCCGATCCAGTGTCCGCCGAGCCGCACCTCGGTCTTCTGATTGGTTGTGCTGTAGAACCCTTCGGGAAACGCCCCGTCCATGTCGGCTTCCACCAGCCGCGCGTCGCCCCCATGCACGGCGACGGCGCCATGGTCGGCAATCTGCGCGATAATCTCTTCGAGCGCCGCCTCGCTCTTTGCCCGCACTTCGATCCGGGCAAAGCTGGGGTCGCTCCGATCATGCCCGATGGCGACGTTCTTGATCGTGAACTCGCCCCCCGCCGCCGTGATGCCGTCGAGCACTTTGGGCAAGATCAGGCTGTCGATGATGTGCCCCCGCACCTCGACGTCTTCCACGGCGGGAAACTCCGCCCGACGTAGCTTCTCTTTCGGTTCCATCTCCGACACGGCTATTCCTCCGCAAGATGCCAACGAAGGGTCGATATGCTACCCCCATTCTAGGCGCGAGGCCGCCGGCAGGTTGCAGAACGCTGCAAATCGGCCTGAGTCGCTTCAGCGACCAGGCGAACCCGCCCCACGCCCCGCCTCCTCTCTCTGCCGCTCCGCGCCTCTGCGAGAGACTCCCCCTCGAAGCAAAATACTCGCTAAAGCGGCGTCAAAATAATCTCGTCGCTACCATCTAGAAATTGGCCGCCAAATGGTATAGTATACAGACGAATACTTCATGGCTTCCGCCACTCGCGGCTTAGCGCTCTTTGAAAACTCAAACCCCGAGATCACCTCCCTCTCCAAAGGTGGAGACGGTGAACTTGGTGATCTCGGTGATCTCAACAAAACCAGTGGAATGTGAAAATTTCCGAGGCGGCCAAAAAACCAGTTGGCCAACATGGCCGACATGGCCGACATCGCCGACATGGCCGACATGGCCGACATGCAATTGTCGGCAGAATCGACAGCGCCCATGTCTGCCAAAAACAACTGGCGGACATGGCAGAGTTGGCAGACATGGCAGACTAGCCGGATTGGCTTCCGTCGGCCCCTTTCAGGGCGGCAACGACAGTCCTATTCGCCTGTCACCAAAGACTTTATATTGATCGCAGAGGCCCGGCGACGTCGCCCGGCCTTTCCCAGAGGCCCAAATGGCGCGCCTCCGGCCTTCGCGGGCTGTCACCACTATCACGACGTATCTGATGGACGAAAAAAAGACCTCCTCCTGGGACGACCTGATCAAGGAAATCGGCGCCGCTCCCGCCCCCGACGCCCTGGAGCGCAAACGCCCGGCGATCGAAACGACCTTCAACCCGCCGCCGGTCGTCGCGGCGCCCCCGAAGCCGAAGGCCAGCGACTGGGGCGGCCTCGCCTCGCAACTCGGCATCGAAGTTCCGCCAGAGCCGACGCCCCCGCCGAAGCCGAAGGCTGCTCCGAAGCCCAAGGCCGAGGCGAAACCGAAGGCCGAAGTCAAGCCGACCCCCAAGGCCCAGACGGCGTTCGAACCCAAAGCCGAGGCTGAACCAAAGCCGAAGCGCGAATCCCGACGCTCCGCCCCGCGCGCAGCCAAGCCAGAACCTCGCCACGAGCCCACTCCCGGCGAACTCGAATCGAGCTTCGCCGGCATCGAGCCGCTGGAGTCGGAGTTCGAAGAGATCATCGAGGCCGAGATCGTCGACGTCGACTACAGCGACGAGCACGACTCCGACCTCGCCGACGAGTTCGCCGCCCAATTGGGCGACGATGCTCTTTCGGGGGAGGCGGCTCGCAACGCGTTCGACGCATTGTTCGAAGGAGGCGGTTTCATGCCGCCGCCGGTGCCTCGCGCTCCGCGCC
>JBGSMO010000087.1:0-1606 GCA_041740115.1 Pirellulales bacterium | reverse complement strand
CCTCCGCGCGCTGGTCGGATCGCGCCCCGCTCGACGTCGGCTCGCCCGTCGGCGCCGGCAAGCTTGATCTCGCCTCGGGCCTCGCCCAGCTCGAATTCCTCAGTGGCGCCAGCGTCGTCGTCGAAGGTCCGGCGCGCCTCGACCTGCTGTCGAACAAGCTGATCGTCTGCCAACGGGGCAAGCTCCGGGTCTATGTCCCGGCGCAAGCCCAAGGCTTCATGGTCGACACGCCCCGGCATCGCACCGTCGACCTCGGCACTGAGTTCGCCATCGAGGTCGACGCCGATGAGCGTACCGAGATCCACGTGTTGAAAGGAATCGTCGAAGTCTTCGCGCTCAACGGCGAGAAGCCCGCTAGCGCCCCGCGCCGACTTGTCGCGGACGACGCGCTGCGGTCGCTTCCCGGCGAGAGTCTGGAGTCGATCGCCGCCAATGCCCGGCAGTTCGTCGGCGCCGAAGAACTTCTCGGGCTGGCGAAACAGGATTCCGCCAACCGCTATCGCCAGTGGCGCCAGCAAAGCGATGTCCTCCGCAGCGATCCGCGCATCCTCGCGTATTTCGGCTTCGAGAACCACCGTCCTTGGCAGCGTCTGTTGGAGCCGTCTGGGCCGTTCGCCGATCGGCTGCCAGTCGGCGCGATCGTCGGTTGCCGCTGGGCCGAAGGTCGCTGGCCGGAGAAGCAGGCGCTGGAGTTCAAGAGCACGGAAGATCGCGTCCGCATCGACGTTCCCGGCGAGTTCGATTCGATCACGCTCGCCTGCTGGGTGCGCATCGATGGCTTCGACCGCTGGCTCAGTTCGCTCCTGCTGCCCGACGGTCACAATCTCGGCGAGGTCCACTGGCAATTCACCGAAACCGGCCAACTTCTGTTGGGCGTGAAGGCCGATCGCGACCAATCGCAAGAGTATCTGAGCGAGACGGTGCTGCGGCCCGTCGATCTGGGACGCTGGGTCCACCTCGCGTGCGTCTACGACAAGGCCGCCGGCGAGGTCCGCCACTACGTCGACGGCCGCCGCGTCGAGACGCAGGCGATCAAACTCCACACGCCGCTCCGCTTTGGTCCGTCGGAGTTGGGAAACTGGGTCCCCGAACAGTTCAAGGACCACCGCATCCGCAGTCTCAATGGCCGGATGGACGAGTTCGCGTTGCTAAAGGGCTGCTTGAGCGATGAAGAGATTAGCCATCTCTTCGAAATCGGCCGCCCCCAGTAACCGCGGGTCAACGCCCCGCCGGAGCGCCTCCCCAAATTGGCCTCCCCCTCGCGCCAAAACCGGCCGCGCCGCCGCAAATTCTCCGCATTTCGCCCGAAATAAATCCGCCGACTTTTGGTTAGGAATTGGCCGCGCGATCCGCTAGCGTGAACTTCCGTCCATGTCTTCATGGCGGACCGTGGTCTCTCTCGCCAAGCCGCAAAGGCGCAAAGAATCGCCAAGAATGCGGGGAAGGAGGATTTCTCCTCCTCCCGCTTTTTCTTCTTTGCGCTTCTTTGCGCCTTCGCGTCTTGGCGAGAAACTTCACGCGCACCAATTCAACCGGGGGGAAAAACCAATGATCCTACAAAATCACATCCGCGGCCGCCGCCGCGTCCTCGATGGCGAAAAGAAGG
>JBGSMO010000078.1:0-1596 GCA_041740115.1 Pirellulales bacterium | reverse complement strand
GAACATACTTGCCGTCCTCAAACCGGTGGTTCCGCCCACTGATTTCGGCGACGTTCTCAACGCCAAAATGAGCAATCAGCGCATCCATCGGATTTCGCGGAAAATCGAGGTCGGCGACCGTTTCCAAAAGCTCTTGCTGCCTTCGCCGGTTCTCGCGGTTGATTTCGGGGTTGCCGGCGGCGTCTTCGATGCGGACGCGCACGACGTTTCCGGTAACAGGATCGGTCTGCTCGTAATACTGGTAAAGCGGAAATTGCTTTTGGATAAGCTGCACAATCATCTCGCGCGGCGTGGCGTCGACCTCGGAAACGTCTAACCCGCTCGCCAGGGCCTCGCGGACTTTTTGATCGGCTTGGGCCTCGCCCGTATTGAAGAGGCTGAGGACGACCGAGCGTCCTTCCCCAAGATCTTGCTCGATGGCGGGGATGACCTCAGGCAGCGTGTACGCCATCATGAGTTGCAGGAAAAATCGCTGTTGGACCGAGTAAAACTGGGCGTAGCGGTGGGCGCTATGACGCTGCCCGGCGTTTTCTTCCGCCGAATCGAACGCCACGAGCAACTCGGCCCAGAGATCGGCGATGCGATCATATTGACGCCGCTCTTCTTCCGAGAGTCGATGCAGCAGCGGTTCGTACTCGACCGCACTCTGCGGCACGATATTTCCGTCTGGCAATCGAGTCGGCCCATAACTGATCGTGCGCGATAGATAACTCCCCACGCTTTTGAGATCGCGACAGAGCATCTCCATGGCGGCCACCCCGCCCCGCTCCATCGCTACCAGAAACGCTGGAAAGTCTGCAAATGGCGCCCCTATCCCCCAAAGCCCTAGCCGTTCATACGGCGCCATGTGGCGGGCGTCGGTGGCGCCGGTGGCGCTAAAATACCGGACGCGGGCTTGCGGAAGGAGGCGCTGCATCGCGATACCCATATTGCCGCGCAGCGTGCCGTGATCAATTGTGGCCTTGCCGCCATGCGGCGTCGCCGCGGCGTTTTTCATGAGATGCGCTTCGTCAAAGGCGATCACGCCGTCGAAGTCTGAGCCGAGCCATTCAACAAGCTGTTTGAATCGCGGCCTCTCGCCGGCAAAGTCCGTAGCCAGCATGGAGTACGTCGTAAACAGCACCCCCGACTCGGCGAGAATCGGTTCCCTTGGCTTCAACTTCGCCTGATGAATGATGGCGAGCGGCAGCCCCAGGGCGTCGCGATCCCGCTCGGCGTCCGCGCAAAGCTGATGGGACGCGGAAATATGGACGTGCTTTGATCGCCCCTGCATCAATTCGTTGTAGACGAAGGCGTAAATTTCGCGGCCCTTGCCGATGCCCGTCCCGTCGCCGTTCCAATGCCCTTTGCGTGCGCCGTCAGGCAGAAACATGCCGGTCGCCTGTCCAGCGTAGATGACGTCTTCAAGCTGGAGATTCGAAAGGCGCCCTTCGACGATAATCTCAGATGGAAGATGTAGGTGACCGCCGGCGGTTCGACGCACGCCATCGCCGCTGATTCGACGACATTGGCCGGATGAGGCTGACTGCCGCGGATGATCGCTTTTTGAACTCGATAAGCGGCAAAGACCGTTCCTTCTTCGATGTCCACGGCCTT
>JBGSMO010000060.1:0-10251 GCA_041740115.1 Pirellulales bacterium | reverse complement strand
TGACGCTGCTCAAATTCACGCCGAAGCGGTCGGCCACCGTGCGAAGAGACTCCCCTGCCTGGAAGCTCTCCGCAGTGCGACGACGGCGAGCTTCCAGCTCCGTCGCACTGCCTGGAGGTCTCATGAAGACTCTTACGATGCTAGCGATACCAGGGGTTCGTTAGCGGCGCAAAGATCAATAGGAAATCGTCGGGCGCCACTAGCGTCCTGGCAGTGCAGAAGTGGGTACATGTCTCCCTTTCATTCTCTCGCCAGAGTTCACGACGTATTCGTCCAAGCGACGTGGTGGCCAAAAGCAGTACCTAGAAATTGGCCACCCAATTCGCTATAGTGATCGCATGTCCACACTCTGCGCGATCGCCGCACCCAGCCGCCATCCGCGGGGAGAGCCTCGCTTTCCAGAGTGCGTTTCAAATCAGTGTGGCAGCCGTCATCCTGAGCGGAGCGAAGGATCTTGCGTTGTACTAGGGGGCCAGATTCTTCGCTCCGCTCAGAATGACAAGCACTCTCTGCCGCATTTCACCACCACTTGCTCCGGCCTCCGCAAACCTGCCACCCCGCCTGTCGCCCCAGATGTCGCTAAGAATGGCCGCCGCGACCAAGCGGCGTCATTGCAAGTCGCTTGTCACAAACAACTTCGGATTAGTGTCGCCAAAAACGAGTTTCGCGACACATGGCCCACAGCAACAGAGCTCGCACCCCTCTTCACCGCCAACCGCAGTGTCGTAAAAATCGACTTCGCCCATGTCTGCCAACAAATCAACTTGGCAGACTCGGCAGACTTGGCAGACTCGCAAAAACCAGCCCTTTTTCCTGCTCTTCGACGCCGCCACAACAAAAACAGCCGAGAAATCCCGAGTCGGCCACTCCGCCAACAAGTGGGCAGACATGCTGCCGAGAGCACGGCGAAGCACCCCGTCCGTCATTCCGAGGTACTCCGAGGAATCTGGCCGGATCCCTCGGAGTACCTCGGGGTGACTGGTTCAGGCAAGGTGACTGGTTCGGACCCGGCGGTTCCCTCGCCCCGCGCCAGCAAGCTCTTGTTCCCCCGCCTCCTGACCGATAAAATCCTTGATTCGACCCGTTCCAGGAATCATCGCTATGAAAGCCGACATCCATCCCGCCTACTACGAAACCCAGGTCTCCTGCGGTTGCGGCAACAGCTTCACCACGCGCAGCACCCGCAAGGAGCTGAAGCTCGATATCTGCAGCGCCTGCCATCCCTTCTATACCGGCAAGCTGAAGTTCGTCGACGCGGCTGGCCGTATCGAGAAGTTCAAGACCAAGTTCGCCGGCGCCGGCTACGCCAGCCTTGGCAAGAAGAAGGCCGAAAAGGCGACTGCCGAGAAGTAGCGACAGGAACTCTAGCGCCCAGCCGGCCGCATTTCGCGACGGTGCCGGCGCGCCTTCTGGTCCCCTCCCCCTTGAGGGGAGGGCTAGGGAGGGGGTTTAGCAGCGATCATCCGCGCACCCCCCATCTGAGTTCCTACCGCCTACAGTCTCAAGCCTACGGTCTTCTTCCCATGCGCGACCTCCTCGAAAAAACTCTCAATCGTTTCGAGGAACTTGAGCGCCAGCTCGTCGACCCGGTGCTGTTGGCCGACTCGACCAAGCTAACCGCTGCGATCCGCGAACATGGTTCGCTCAATCGACTCGCGACCAAGTACCGGCGCTTCAAGGAATTGAACGCCGAGATCACCGAAGCCCGCGAGATGGCCGAGGGCGACGACTCCGACATGCGGGAGTTGGCCGAGGCCGAACTGCCGACGCTGATCGAAGCGCGCGAAGAGCTTTGGAACGAGTTGCTCACCCTCACGCTCGGCGGCGCCGATGCGAACCGCACCCGTTGCGTGATGGAAATCCGCGGCGGCACCGGCGGCGACGAAGCGGCGTTGTTCGCTCGCGACCTGTACGAAATGTACAAGCGCCACGCCGAAGTGAAGCGTTGGAAGATCGAGATCCTCGATCACAGCGCCACCGAACTTGGCGGGTTCAAGGAAATCTCGCTCTCGATCGAAGGGGAGGGGGTCTACCGCGAACTGCAGTACGAGTCGGGCGGCCACCGCGTGCAGCGCGTTCCCGCGACCGAAACGCAGGGCCGCATTCACACCTCCGCGGCGACCGTCGCCGTGATGCCTGAGCCCGAAGACGTCGAAGTGAACATCAAGCCGGAAGATTACCGGCTCGACAAGTTCTGCGCGAGCGGCCCCGGCGGTCAGCACGTCAACAAGACCGAATCGGCGGTCCGGCTCACTCACTACGAGACCGGCATCGTCGTCCAGTGCCAGGACGAAAAGAGCCAGCACAAGAACATCGCCAAGGCCCTCCGCGTGCTCAAGGCCCGCGTCTACGAGGTGAAGCGCGAGGCCGAAGAGAAGAAGCGTTCGGAAGAACGGAAGACGCTCGTCGGCTCGGGCGACCGCAGTCAACGGATCCGGACGTACAATTTCCCCGACAATCGCGTCACCGACCACCGCATCGGGCTGACGCTTTACAAGCTGGATCAGATCATCGCCGGCAACCTGCAACCGGTGACCGACGCGCTGGTCGACTACGACCGCCAACAACTCCGCGACGCCTTTGCCGTGACCGAATAAAACTAAACCGCCAAGGACGCCAAGAAGAGAGAAACGGAACCACGAAACACACGAGAGAAACGACAATCGGGGGACTTGCACCGCTAATAAACGCTAATCATCGCTAATAAAATGAGTGAATCATTAGCGTCCTATCAGCGTCAATTAGCGGTGAGTCTTCTGAAATTCTCTTTTCGTACCTTTCGTCTTTTTCGTGGTTAAAAGCATTCCTTCCTTACCACGGTGAAAGCGAATCATGTCAGACGCACCGTGGACCATCGGCCGGCTCCTTAACTGGACGACCGACTTTCTGAAGGAAAAGGGCGCCGAGTCGCCGCGGCTCGACGCCGAGGTGCTGCTCGCCCATGTCCGCGGCTGCAAGCGGATCGAGCTTTACACCGCGTTCGAGCAACCGGCGAGCGAAGAGCTGCGGGCGAAGTTTCGCGAGCTGATCAAGCAGCGCGCCGCCGGCAAACCGGTGGCGTATCTCGTCGGCCACCGCGAGTTCTTCTCGCTTCCGTTCTCCGTCACCCCCGACGTGTTGATCCCGCGTCCCGATACGGAGCTCCTCGTCGTCCGAGCGCTCGACATTGCCAAACCGCAGCCGCGGGTCAACGACCCGCCGGAGCGCGACCCAAACGACGACGCCCCAGAAACTCACGCGCCCAAACCAACGCCGGCCCTACTCAAACCAATCACCATCGCCGACGTGGGCGCCGGCAGCGGCATCGTCGCCGTGACCCTCGCGAAACACCTGCCGCACGCCAACATCACGATGATCGATGTCAGCCCTGCGGCGCTCAAGGTCGCCCAAGGCAATGCTGAGCGCACCAAAGTCAGCGACCGGATCGAGGCCATCGAAAGCGACCTCTTCGCGGCTGTCCCGGCAGACAGGAAGTTCGACCTGATCGTCAGCAACCCGCCCTACATCACGAGTGCGGAGATGCAGCAACTCGCGGTTGACGTCCGGCGCTACGAACCGACGCTCGCCCTCGACGGCGGCCCCGAAGGGACGACGGTGATCGAACGCCTCATCCCGCAAGCGGCGGAGCGGCTCCGCCCAGGCGGTTGGCTGTTGATGGAGATCAGTCCTACGATCGTCGGTCGCGTCGAGCAACTGTTGGAAGTCGACCCGCGACTGCACCGCGAGCCGACGCAGAAAGACATCGCGGGCCTCGCTCGCGTCGTCCAAGCGCGGCGAAAGGAGGGGGCATGACCCACCCGCTACGCTGGCTGGCTTTGGTGGCCCTGGAGCAGCCAGAACTACCGACCTTCGAACACCTCGCCGCCTGGCACCAGGAGCGGTTTCCCGACGATCCGCAGCCAGCGCTCGCCGCGGCGACCGACAAGCTGCTGACGTTCACCGTCGGCGATCTCACCGCGGCGGCGACGCTGATACCGCGGCCGATCCCGTGGTCGCAACTCGAAGGCCCCTGCGCGACGGCATGGTATTGGCCCGAGGCGACCGTCGAGATGCGCGACCACGCGGCTCACCTGTTGGTAGCCGTCGTCGACGAGGGAGGCAAGTCGATCGACAAAGCGGCGACCCTGACGCGACTCACCGCTGCCGCCGTGGCGTCAACGCCAAGCGTCGGCGTTTTCTGGGGACCAGGGCGGCTTGTTCACGCCCCGGGGGCGTTCGCCGAGCAGGCGATCCAAATGCGGCCCGATAACTTGCCGCTCTTCCTCTGGATCGACTTCCGCGTGGAGCAATCGGAAGAAGGCGTTTACCGGCTCTACTCGACCGGCCTCGAAGCGCTCGGCGAGAGCGAGATCGAAGTCGAACGCTTCGACGGCAGCCCGCAGGAGTTGCTCGACTTCGTTTACAACTTCGCGCACTACCTGATCGATCAAAAGAAGCTGATCCGAGACGGCGACACGATCGGCCTCACCGACGCCGTGCAAGTGACCGCCCACCGCGGCCCGTCGATGCTCGGCGGCGATTTAGAGGTCATCCAACTCCAATTCGAAATCAACGGCAGCTGAGCAAGCGCCGCGTTACGCCTCCAAGCGAGCCGGGTCGTCCCCGACCCCGGCGGCAGCTGAATCGATCCCTCCGCCATCCTCCCCCGGCCCACGCTCCGCAATCACCAATGGCCCCCGATAAATCCGCTGCCGCAGCGGATTCTTGCTGCTCGTCAGCGGCCCGCTATGCGGTTCGCTGGCGAGCGTCGCCATCATCATCTGCAGCTTCGCATCCATATCGTCCGCATAGTGGACCAGGAGGGCTTCTGGAGTCATCGGCGGCTTCGGCGCCCCCCATTCCGGCAGCCGCTGGTGGGCGATGATGATGTGTTCGAGCCGCAGCAGTTTTTCGGGTTCGATCGGATGCTCGGCCGCCATCTCACGGAGGATATCGCGACCCTGCAGCATGTGCCCGATGAGCACGCCGGAGGGCGAATACTCGGCCCCCATCGGCGTGAGATCGAGCTCGCGGAGCTTGCCGATATCATGCAGCACCCCGCCGGCGATCACCTGATCCTTATCAAGCGGCGGCTGCATTTCTGGGCACATTTCCGCGTACTTGTCCGCGAGGTAAACGCAGGTCTTCGTCACGCTCAGCACATGTTCGAGAAACCCGCCGGCGTACGCGTGATGATTGTGAGTCGCCGCCGGCAACTTGAGGAGCGTCTCGCGGTTTGCGTCGAGGATCGCCGTAACGAGCTTTGCCACGGCCTTGTCTTGGATCGACTTCACAACCAGCTTGCGAAGGTCGTCGAACATCACCGCCGCGTCGACGCGAGCCTTCGGCAGGCACATCGCGGAGTCGAACCCGCCGGCGACGTCTTCGTCGTTCACCGCACGAATGCGGCGGATGTCGAGCTGCGGGCCGAAGTTCGTCTCGCGGTAAGTGGCCCGCAGTTTGAAGAACTCGCCGACGCTCCACTCATCGCGGCATGCCGCGGCCAGCGGCGCGTCGCCCCAGATGGGGAAGCTGACTTCGCGCTTCGCGTCGCGAAACGTCACGCGGAAGTAAGGCTTGCCGTCGCGCGTAGTGAGCGTCTCCTTCGCCGTGAGGAGCGCGAAGAAGTCGGCCTCTTGGCCATTGGTAAGTTCGGAGAGGAGCGACGTTGTTGCGGCGACGACTGGCATGGCGCTAAGCCCCAAGGGGCAAGGGGAGAACGTGTTCGTACGCCATACAATACCAAGGGTCGAATCGGCTCGCCATCGAAACGGCCTTCCGTTAGATGCGCGGCGATTCGTCGGAGAGTTTCTTCAGCATCCCGCCGAGTTGGACGCGCAGCGCCTCCATCACCGGATCGGCCGCCGCCTCGCGGTCGCGGCGAATGGCGACGGGGATCGGATCGCCGACCTGCACGACGGCATGGAGGGGCCGATGGACGCGAATCACGTCGGTGAAATCTTCCTCAAACCGCTCGACGGTTTCGAGAATGTGCTCGCGGATGTTCTTCTGCGAGAGCCGCACGTAGTTGCGAGGGTAGTGCGACATCTGTTGGACGTAATAGCAAGCCGCGAGTTGCTTGCGGTACTGCTGACGTTCCTGCTCGGGCGTCTCTTTCGCGAGCAATGGAGGGAGAATCGCAGCGCGCAGGTTTTTCACGCGGGCGACGACTCCCTCAGCTGGATCCTTAACGTTCCAACGAGTTTCGAGCTTCGTCAGCACATCTTCAATGAGGTTGTCGACGCGCTCGTAGAAATCACCGGTCCGGGCGGCGCCAAAGTATTCGATCTCCTTGAGCGACAGCAGCGCTTGTCCGATTTGTTGCAGCCGCTGCACGAGCGGCTTGTCGTTCTGCGGGAACCAGGAGAAGTGAGACTCGATCTCGTCGAGGACCGGCGTGACGGTCGCTTCGAGATCGCCCTTGAAGAAGTAGCGAATGGCCACAGGGTGAATGACGACGCCGCCGGCGCCGGGGATCTTCTCGCGGCGCTTCGCGGCGGTGCGGGCGATGAACGCGGTGCCGTCCATCAGCGGCATCAATTCGTCGTTGTGCCGTGAGATGGCGCCTTCGGCGAAAATCACCAGCGGCCGCTTGCCGTCGACGAGGATATCGACCGCCGCGTTGATCGCCTGCCGATCGACCCCCTCGCGGTAGACGCTGAACGCGCCGACGCGGCGGAGCATGAAGCGGCTCAACGGGCTCTCCATGAACAGATGCCACGACGCCATCGCGTGGAGATCGCACTTGGCGATCCGCGACAGCTGGACGAACGTCAGCGGATCGGAGAGCCGGCAGTGGTTCGGCGCCAGGATCGCGCTGTTGCCGGCGGCGAGCGACGCCTTCAGCTTCTCGCCGTCGCGGGTTTCGACGGAGTGAATGCCGTAGGTTTTCTTGATCCAATGGGGAATGTAGTAACGCAGCAGTTCGGGCCAGATCTTGGAATAGATTGGCGGAATGAACTTGTACGGCTCTTCGATGACGACGTTTTGCATCCGTGACTAACTATTTAAATCGCTCAACGATGGAAACGAACTCAAGACAACGGCCGACTCCGCCCCGCAAACTTTGCCTAAATCTCGCAACCGCGACGGCACTGAAAAGATACCGCAGTTTCCGGCGTTCTGCCCAGTCCGGTCTGGAACGTGGTCGATACTTTGTTTGTGGCCAAGAAATTGCGATGAACCGCCAAGGACGCCAAGAGCGCCAAGGGAATACGGGGAATTGAACCACGACGACACGACGGACACGACGTGGAAGCAAAAGAAGGGAATTGAGTAGGATGAGATCCACCCTCGTTCAGCATTCATTCCCCTCGTCGTGTTCTTCGTGTCGTCGTGGTTCAATGGATTTCCTCCTTGGCGCTCTTGGCGGTTCAATTCTTTGATCTGAAAGTCGGGCGACTACCGAGCGTGAAGCCGATCAAGAAGATCATCAAGCCCCGCCGCGAGGCGGCTGTGAGCGACGCTGCCCGTTGGCAGGAGTCGTTCGTGCGGTATTTGCGCACCGAGTGCCACCTGTCGGAGAACACAGTCGCCGCGTACGGCCGCGACATGAAGCGGCTCTTCAAGTGGCTCGGCAATCGGCGGCTGGGGCAGCTGAAGGTGAGCGAGCTGGCCCGCTACCCAGCGTGGCTCGCCGAGCAACAATTGGCGCCGAAGAGCGTCGTGCGGCATGTGGCGTCCCTGAAGGTCTTCTTCCGCTACCTGCAACTGGAAGGGGTGCTGGCGGAAAACGAGGCGGAACTGCTTGGCTCGCCGAAGCTGTGGCAGCGCGTGCCGGAAGTGATGTCGCCGACGCAGGTTGATGACCTGCTGGGGGCGCCGCGACGGTCGGACGGACTTTGGATGCGCGACCGGGCGCTTCTGGAACTGCTCTACGCGACTGGTTGCCGCGTTTCGGAGCTATCAAACCTGGCGATGCGGGACCTGCACCTAGGGGAGCGCTACTGCATCTGCCGGGGCAAGGGCGACAAGCAGCGGATCGTGCCGCTCGGGCGGCGGGCCGCCGAAGCAGTGGAGCGTTATCTGCGCGAGGAGCGAGGGAAGTTAGCGGGACGTCGCTCGCCCGCGCCGGAGTGGGTGTTGCTATCGACGCGCGGCGATCGGCTGCGACGGGAGCGGATCTGGGAGCTGCTGAAGCGCTACGCAGCCCGCGTCGGCGCGTCGCCAGAGGTGAGTCCTCACTCGCTGCGGCATAGCTTTGCGACGCACTTACTCGCCGGGGGCGCCGATTTGCGGCAGGTGCAGGAGTTGCTCGGCCATGCGAGCATCGCGACGACGCAGATTTACACGCATGTCGATCATACGCGTCTGAAGAAAGTTCATCAGAGCTTTCATCCGCGGGCGTAGGGCGATTCGTTCAGGCCCAGAGTCGTCATCCTGAGCGGAGCGAAGGATCTGGCGTCCGGATAGCGCCGCTAGATTCTTCGCTCCGCTCAGAATGACCGAGGCGCGCCAGATCACTTTACTTCGGCTGCAGCGGCGCGAAGCGGACTTTCTCGATCAGCTTGTGCTGCTCGCCGGTCGCGGGGTCGCGGTAGCCGGTGATCGCCGTCATGGCGTCCATGACGTACTTGTATTTCAGCTCGTAGTCGGCCTCGATCTCAACCTCTTGATCGCTGGCGCCGGGGCCAGCCGAGTCGTCGACCATGCCGCGGATCTGGTTGCGGAGCTGGCCAAAGGGATCGGCGCCGGTGATCTGCACGTCGCCAAGCGAGACGCCGCCGAGGTCGCGGGCGTCGTTGGCGGTGAGGCGGACTTTCAAGATGGGCGTTTCGCTCGGCAGGGCCGTGGCGCCCGCCTGGGCCGGCATGCGGACGTTGAAATCGCCCTCAGGAAGGGTGATTTTGAACGTGAAGACGAAGAAGACCATCAGTTGAAACACGATGTCGATCATCGGCGTCATCTGCAGTTTGACGTCTTCGCGATGTTCGGTGTGTCGGATCTTCATGGGAAGCTACTGGGAGAAGAAAACCACCAAGGCACTAAGGCACGAAGGAAGCACGAAGACTTCTGATTCCTAAGTTTTTCTCTACTTCGTGTCTTTGTGTCTTCGTGGCCAATGTATTTGAGTTACTGCACGCCGATCGTGCGGACTTCGCTCTGTTTGCCGCGGAGGGCGAAGCGTTCGAAACCGAGTTCTTGGCAGAGTTGAATCACTTCCTGGACGAGTCCCGTCGACGCGTCCTCATCGGCGCGGACGACGATTGTCACGTCGCTCAGCTTTTCCAAGGCGTAACGTTCGATAATCTGCTTCTCGCGGAGCAGGGCGGAGCGGAGCTCGTCGAGCGAGCGGAGGGCGTTGCCGGCGTAAATGAACTCGCCGCGATCGGTCAGGTGGATCGTCAAGGGATGATCGTAGGGGGCTTCCGGCGGCTTCGCCAGCTCGCTGGCGGGGAGGGTGACCCGCTGGTCTTGCTCGGTATTCGTGAAGTTGATCGTGAACATGAAAAACGCCAAGAGCTGAAACACGATGTCGATCATCGGCGTCATGTCGGGTTCGACCTCGGCGCCTGTTTTGGAAGCGAATCGCATGACGGAGCTCTAGAGGGGATTAGCCACGAAAAGTTTGGGGGGGGCGCTAAGCCGCGAGCGGTAGGATGGATCGAAACGGAATGGAGGGCGGCGCTACGCTTCAATCTTCTTATCGCCTGATTTGCGGAAGCGGCGCATCATCCCTTCGCTCACGACGCCGACTTCCATGACGAGCCGCGTCACGCGGTTTCGCAGGATGTGGTAGGCCATTAGCGCAGGGATCGCAAGGTAGAGACCGACCAGAGTGGTGAAGAGCGCCTTCGAAATGCCTTTGGCCAACTCTTGCGGGTCGGGGGCGCCGGTCGCCGTGGTGGCGATCACCATGAACGACTGCACCATTCCCTCGACCGTGCCCAGGAGCCCGATCATCGGACTGATCGTGCCGATGAGCGCCAAATAGCCGAGCCGCTGCTCCAGACGCAGGTTTTCTTCCTCGCCGACTTCCTGCATTGCTTCAAGGGCTTCGTCGTAGCCCCCCGAGACGCGCGAGAGGCCGGCCGAGAGGATGTGGCCGAGGAATGAGTCGTCGGCTTTGGCCAGTTCGTAGGCTTCCTGATACTGCTTGGCGTTGAGGTGCTGTTCGAAACCCTCGACCAAGGCCGGCGGCACGACGTTCTCGCGACGAGCGGCGAGGAGGTTCATGACGAACAGCGCCACCAGGGCGAACGAAATCGCGAGAAAGGCGATCGTGTACTTCCACCCCATCGCCTCGAGGACCCAGGCGAGATACGACGTTTG
>JBGSMO010000001.1:0-4614 GCA_041740115.1 Pirellulales bacterium | reverse complement strand
GCACGGCGTCGTACAAGGCCTCGGCCGGCAGCCGGCGGGGGAGGGCGTGCGAGTAGTTCCGCGCGTCGTCGGCGTTCCAGCGATTCGTTTGATGCGAGAGCTGGTAGGTGCGCGAGTTGCAAATCGTGCGGATCAGTTGCCGCACGTCGAACTTGCTGGCGACGAACTCCTCCGTCAGCTTGTCGAGCAATTCCGGATTGGTCGCCGGGTTGCCGGCGCGGATGTCGTCGATCGGCTCGATCAGCCCGACTCCCAGCAGATGGGCCCAGACGCGATTGACGTAGCTGCGGGCGAAATAGGGGTTGTCGGCCGAGGTGATCCACGCCGCCGCCTGCTGGCGGAGCGTTTGGCTGGCGCGCTCGTCCTCTGCGACGCCGGTGTCCACTTCAAAGGGGAACTTCGCCGGCGTCGGTTGGCTGGTGCGCA
The DNA here is from genome assembly GCA_041740115.1 of Pirellulales bacterium. GTDB lineage: Bacteria > Planctomycetota > Planctomycetia > Pirellulales > Lacipirellulaceae > Lacipirellula. The sequence continues at coordinate 4,188 of JBGSMO010000001.1, read as the reverse complement.
GATGGATCATTTTGCCGCCGGGGGCGTCGGTGATCATCTCGAACAACGGCTGCGCGGCTTCGACCGCCGATCCCGCCACCGTGCGATCGCCGCTCTCGGGATCTTTCTCCAACTTCACGTCAGCAAAGAACGCCGCCCAGCCGTAGTAGTTGTCCTGCGTCCACTTTTCGAACGGATGGTCGTGGCACTTGTTGCAATTGAAACGAACGCCGAGGAAGACCTGCGTCGACGTTTCGGCCATCAGGTCGGGCGTCCGCAGCACTTTGAAGTAACTGCCGGCCGGGTGCTCGCGATTCGATCCGGTGGAAGTGAAGACCTCGCGCACGAATTGATCGTAGGGGCGGTTCTCAGCGATCGCAGCGCGAATCCATTGTCGGTAGCCGGTGGCGCCTTCGCCGCCGAGGAACTTGCCGTTGACCATCAGCAGGTCGGCCCAGCGGTTGGTCCAATGCTCGATGTAGTCTTCGCTGCCGATCAGCTGATCGACCACCGCGGCGCGCTTCGCGCGGCTCTCGCTGGGGTCGGCGAGGAAGGCGCGTACCTGGTCGGCTGTCGGCGGCAGGCCGGTCAGGTCGAGGTGGATGCGTCGCAGGAATTCTTGATCGGTGCAGAGTCCGCTGGCGGCGATCTTCATCCGTGCCAGCTTTGCGTCGACCAGCTCGTCGATTTTGTTGTAGATCGGCTGCGGCGAACTTTCGAATCCGTCCCGATCGCCCATCACCGTGAGCGTCGTCGCCGCGTAGGCGCCTTCGTAGCGGGCGAGCAGCGGCGCTTCGCCGCGGCGGATGGCGGTGACGTGGCCTGCCTTGTCGGCGGAAGCGATTTCAAGTTCGCCGCTCTCGATAAACGCGTCTTCGGTCACGTCGCGTTCGCTGCCGTCGGTGTAAAGGGCGAGAACTTGCATCGCGATCGTTTGCCCCTCGGCGTCGACGACCGGGTTCTGCGGGGCGAGCGTGATCGACACGACGCGCGGCGCTGCAGGGTTGTAGCGGGCGCCTTCGGCAATCCAGCGCCGCATGATTTCATACCGCCGCGAGCCGACTTCCGTCACCGCGTTGCCGCCGTGCGGCACCATGCCAATCGACTTGAGCAGCATGAGGCTCTGTTCTGGGCTGGCCAGATTGATTCGCCGGGCGGCCAAGTCGTCGGTGAGGGCGCGGTGATCGCCGAGTGGGTTGTAGCCGCGCAGCGACAGTTGGAAGCCGTTTTGTCCTTCGCGCGAACCGTGGCAGGTGCCGGCGTTGCAGCCGAGCTTGCCGAGGACCGGCATGACGTCGGTGAGGAATTCGACTGGCGGCTGCGCGGGCGTCGCGCTGGCGACAGTTGCCGCTGCGGCTGCGTCGCTCGAAGTTGTCAGCTCAAAGGCCTGGACTTGCGCCAACTCCTTGCCGTCGGCCGGGTCGAACAAGCGAATCACGCCATCGGCCCCGCCGGTAACCAGCGCCTTGCCATCCGCACTGAAGGCCAAGGCGTAAACAGGCGGCAGTTCGCCGGCGGCGGTCGAGACGAGATCGGCGCCCTCGCGGTTGTAGGCTTCAATGCGCGCTCGCTCTTCGGCGGAACGTTGGTCGATCGTCTTCCCCTGAATCAGCTTCACATCTTCTGGCGGTAGGAAGGCGTCGGGGACGTTGAACAATTGCACATGGCCGTGGCCGGCGTCGCTGCTCGCGGCGGCGAGGCGCGTCCCGTCGGGGCTGAACGCCACGGCGAAGATCCGTCCTGGCATTGTGGGATAGGCCCGCACGAGGTTGCTGTCGTCGCCAATCTTCCGATCGACGACGCGATGCATCATGTACGTCCGCGGAATTCCTTCGGCTCCGCCCGACGCCACCAAGTCGCGCTGCGGATGACGCGCGATCGCAAAGATTGGCCCTCCCGGCACGCCGGGCGAGATGTTCGTGATGTTGTCGATGAAGCGGCCTGAGCCGGCCTCGGTCAGCTTGAGCGTCTGATCGCGCGAACCGCTGACGACGTACTTGCCGTCGGTCGAAAACACGGCGTCGAGAATCCAGTCGGCATGGGCGCCTTGCTCGATCAACTGAGCGCCGTCGTTTGCTTTCACGACGCGGAGGTTCGTGTCGGCGCCGCCGAATGCAATCGATTGACCGTCGGGGCTCCACGCAACGCCGCTCAGCGTTTCGGCCGTGGCGTTTCGCGACAATAGCAACTCGCCGCTGGCGACGTCCCAGACTTGCATCTCGCCCAGTTCGCCCGGCAGCCCGCCGACGACTGCCAGTTGCTTCCCGTCTGGCGAAAAGCGGACCGATTCGATGCGTGACGCGAGGCCGATCAAGCGGCGAACGACGACGCGCTCGCCGCGCGCAGCCGCCGCGGCGTCGAGCAGCAGCGTTTCGTTGACGCCCGAGATGGCGATCAGCGCCCCGTCAGGCGAGACGTCGAGCGCGGTGATTGTCGCCGGCTTCGAATACGTCGGCGGATGTTCGACGTTGAACTGCGGGCGATCATGCTCAACGTCGATCTTGGCGCCGTCGGCAACCCAGCGGCGGAGCAGCGCGATCTGCTCCGCATGGAGTGGTTTGCCATCCTTGGGCATCGCCGCGGCGCCCGAGTCGTCGGGCGTGATTTGGGCGAGCAACTCGCTGGCGTCGACTTGCCCCGGCGTGATCACCAGGGCGCCGCTTTCGCCTGCGCCGAACAGCCCAGTACGCGAGGTAAGGTCAACGGCACCTTCTGCACGCGCCGGTTGATGGCAACCTTGGCAATGAGCCCGCAAGATGGGCAAAATCTCGCGCTGGTAACTGATCTCAGTGGAGGCGACGGGCGACACCGCGTCGGCCCACGTCGGGCCGCAAATGATCGTCATCGCGCACGCGAGCGCCAGCAGCGGAAGGCGCAACAGACTAGCTGTATAACGCGGCATGAAGAGCACCATGATCGGCGGGCCGGGGAGACTCTCCGATTATAACCGCATCGCCCCAGAAAAGGGGATGCCCCGCCGCCCAGTGGGCCGCGCTACCGGCAAAGACGACACAATCGAATCACGGCGACGTGACTCGATCTCCCTAAATGGCCATCGAATCAAGGTATTAGAAATACGGGGAGATTTGCCACGAAACACACGAAGCACACAAAAAGTAGAGATCGAAGATTCACCGCTAATGAACGCTAATATTCGCTAATGAATTGGGAAGAGAGTGAACTGGTTAGTTTATTAGCGTGCATCAGCGTTCATTAGCGGTGAGTCTTTTGACCTCTGCAATGCTTTTGTGTGCTTCGTGTGCTTCGTGGTAAAAACCTCCCCGTCTTTTCCGCAACGTCACCACCACCCCAGCAGCTTCCAGTACGGCAGTCCCACGCCCAGCCACACGGCCAGGTGGAACATCGCCACGCCAAAGCCGACGGCGAACCATCGCCGCGTCGTCACGTAGTCGAACCCCGAGTAGATCACCACCGGCCCCGTCGAGTAATTCGTGAGGCAGCCGCAGAGATTCGAGAAGTACGAGATCATCGCGACGATCAACAGCGGCGGGCTGCCCGCCGCTTGGGCGACGACGAAAAACGCCGCCCCCATCGCCACGATATGTCCCGTCAGCATGGAGAAGGCGTACATCGAGAAGAAGTAGATCAGCGCGAGCGCCACGGCCGCCACGACTCCATGCAGCCCAACGACTTGTTCCTTCATGAGGTCGGCAAACCAGTCGATCACCCCTTCGCTCTTGAGATACTTGGCGATGCCGACCAGTCCGCCGAGCCAAATCAAGGCGTCCCATGCCGCTCGATCGCCGGTCATGTCCTGCCAGCGGTCGAGTTTCAGGATCAAGATTGCCGCAATTCCAGTCAGAGCGATGCCTGCTGAATAAACGCCGTGCCAGGGCTCCAGCGCCCATCCGACGACCATCGCGACGAGCAGCAGCCCGACGGCGATTTGCGAGCCGTTCCAGGGCCCCATGGCGCGCAGTTCATCCGCCGCCTCCTGCCGAGCAGCGGGAGATTGAGTCATGTCGGGACGGTGTAATTTGTAAAGCAGTATCGGCAGCAGGCCGAAGCTGATGAGGCCCATCAACCAACTTCCTCGAAACCAAGTGGTCCAATCCCACCGCACGTCGAAGACGTCGCGAGCGAAGATGCCGAGTTGCGGATTGGCCGCCATGCCGGTGAAGAACATGGCCGCGGCGATCAAGTTGGCGTGGGCGCCGCACAGCATCAAGTAGCCTCCCGTCTGACGCC
>JBGSMO010000502.1:0-9243 GCA_041740115.1 Pirellulales bacterium | reverse complement strand
AGTGACGGCAACCGGCCTGCGGCCGGCTGCCACGATCATCCCAGTGTCGCAAATTCGAAACAATGCACGGTTGTGCGCTACAGAAGCTGGGCGCCAGACCTCCTGCCGGGCGCTACGTTTTTGGAATGGCGGTCACAAGCTCGAGAGCACGCCAATGGAGAGTAATGCGACAAGTGTTACTAACATGAAGATGCGCAGTCTCTGACCTTGCCCGCCAGAGCCAGCGTTAACCGCGTAGTCGCCTCGCAATAGGTCGGTCCCAATTCGCACGCACATATAGTAGAAAGCCGCGAAGAGGAACCAATTATGTGAAGGAACCAGCCCAACTCCTAGGCAGCATGTGATCCCACCGATCAGCAATAAGCCGGAACAATACAACTGCACAGGAAATACTGGCAAGCTTTCAGTTGCACTGTACGGCAGCTTCCCATCTTGCATTTGAGTAACCAACGCTGGCGCTCCAATAACATCTCCTGCCTCGTTGTGGCGAACTGGATACTTAACCGCCCAGGCGGCATTCTCCTGTACTGGCCGCCCATAGCAGCACCCGAACGCAAAGCATCCAATTGCGCCGATTGCCCCGCCCAACAACATTGGACCAGCCCACAAACTCCAAAGACGCCTAAGGTTCGGCCACTTTTCGGCAGTCCCAGCAGCGAATACGGCAAGCCCAAAAACTCCGAAGTCACTAGTCACTTGCCCCCCCCCTTCCGCCAGCAAGGGAGTCCCTCCGCCGGAATACACCCAGCCGCCCAGTCTCGATATTAGCCATAGCGCCACCATGAAAAGCATGGATGCATCGAGAACACCGACAAGCTCATTGCTAGAATGTTTCTTGGTGCATCGAAGCCAGCCTACGCCAGTTATCCTAGACATCTGGACCGACAACCACAGAAACAAGCTTGCAGCAACTCCATAGGCAAATGGGTACGTATACCATTTTACGAAGGCAGATTCGTATAGCACGTTCCACATATACTTCTCTCACACCGTCATGCGCGGCAACTGCTCCGTTCCACGGCACGCCCGACGGTATTTATCGCTTCCGCCTCTTCCCAAATTGTTAAGTCAATCAAGCCCCGACCTTTGCAGTGGCCATTAGAAAAACTCTGTACGTGACGTAAAAAATGCAGGCATAAGTGAGTACTTGTGCCTGCGCGTTATGCACTCCTACTGGGACTGCGAACCAGCCCAGCAGCAATGCGGAAACCACCACAATTCGTACCCGAAACCTACTAAACTTCGAATTCATCCGCACATCATCTCCGTGAACGGCACATCCAATCGCCGGTAGAATAACTCCTCCCAATACCATCAGCAGCTCACAAGTTCGTGCCATAATTCTGAGCGTCTAACCAGATTCCACGCACGCGCCAAGAACTGGACAGTTTCTGACCCTGGAGATCAGATTATGGCACCATGTGTACCTGTGGCCGGGTCATTGTGGCTAATCCACTTCCTTCAGATTAACATCTTTTTTCCATTCGTTTTGAAAGACATAACTAACAGCTTGGGAGCTCGCAGTTGGACGACTCGTCTGTATGCCATCGACTTTGATTACCGACATCCATTCGCCTTCGATCGCAATGAAAACCGTATCTTTCAGGGTAGGAGTTCTCTTAACGTCCCATTGGCCGTCAAGATTTAAGTCAAAGAAAGCGATTGCCTTGCCGTCGGCGTCTTCGGTGAACAAGTACAGTACATAGGCCTCCGAATCGCCTTCCTTGCGTAATGCAGTAATGGTCGTTCGCCGGCGGTTCAAACCGGCGCGCCCTCTGTTCGCGCCGTTGGTTTCGCTTATCGGCTTCTTCTGAGAGTTTTCGCTCAACTCCATGGCTACTGCTTCGACTCGATGCAGCTTACCCTCGCATCGAAACCACGGGACCGATATGTCCTCGCCCAGAAAAATCTCGCAGGTTAGATCGCCTGGAAAGCGGTCAGTTGCCAGGACCTTCAAACCATCCTGAGCAACAATCACCTGATCAGTCTCAATTAGAGATTCTTGTGCTTGAGCCGGCAAAAAGTTCACAAGAAAGAGGGCCGACAAAATGAAGCCGCAGTTCTCCATCGTTTTCATAACTTAATCCTTTCGCAAGGAGATTAGAAGTCACCATCATCGAACTTGCCTTTCACGCACTCCCAATGATCGCACGGGATTTTGCAATCGGGATCATTCGCAGGTGGGGCCTCGAGACACTTCATGCAGGCTCGTCGAGCCGACTCAATGATTGCAATACCTGCCATGTCTGGAGCAGCCTCCATGGCTGAAACAATCTCTGAGCCAGGAACTTGCGAACCAACTGCACCGATTACGATTGACACGCCATCTTCACCAGAATACGGGAACTCTGCCGGGGGAGGCGCCATCCCCGGCAGCGGCGCAGGGGTTGGGGGAGGTTGCGGCAGCGGAGGAGCACTGAAACAGCCTCCGGACTGATCGCCACCAGGAGCCGGAGCCGGGGCCGGAGCCGGAGCCGGAGCCGGAGCCGGGGCCGGACCACCAGGAGCCGGACCAACAGGCAGAGGAGGAGCGTTTCCACATCCTCCAGAAGGATCAAGGGAGAAAGTGGGTCTCCCACCCACATAAGCGTAGAGATTTGGATCCCCGGCGGAATATCCCAGCGGATCCCGTTGCAGCCATCGGCCCAGATGCGCCGCATAGAACCGGTACCGTGAGTTCTGCAGCCTGGTTTCGGGATCGCGTTCTCTGCCCGTATAGAGGTAAACGTTGGCGATGTCGCTAATCTGGTCGGCGTCGACGCTGAAGTCGCTGACGCTGGGATCGGCGTCGCTGGCGCCGTTGAGCATGGTCGGGACGCCATAGGAGGTGTAGACGTACCGTTCGACGACGGCACCTGTGCCGTTGACCACCGCGGTGACGTTGTAGTTGGCGTCTTGGAGGTAGTAATAGTTTCCGTCTTGGGCTTCGTTGTGAACATTGTCCAGGTCGGCGTCGTAGCGGCGCATCGCCAGCGAGTCGACGTACTGCGGATGCCAGACGTACTGATTGATGGGGTCAACGTCGATCGTCCCGTTGACTTCGAGACGTTCTTCGACGACTTGCCACTGTTGGTTGTGGTAATAGTGGCGCGTCTCATTCAGTGAACCGCTGACGTACTTTTCTTTGACAATGCGGCGGTGGAGCCCATCGTACCTGTTCTTTTGGACGGTGGCAGAGGTCGATTTCACTTCGACCAGCCGGTTCCAGGCGTCGTAGACAGCAAGGTAGGGGAGCGAGGGATTCGACGGGCGGGGCATGACGTCCATATTGCCCGCCTTGTCGTACTCGGGGGCCCACCACTCGTCCTGCGGGACGGCCACGGTGATCGTGTCGGTCGGCGTATCGCTGTCGACATCGTTGTCGTCAATCTCGTTCGCCTTGTTGTGATCGCGCGTCTGGTCAACGTCGAGCGTGTCGGCGAAGCTGTTGTTGGCTGCGGTCGTGTAGTTCAACAACCCGTCTTGCTGGAAGGTCGGCCAGTTCCCTAGCGCATCGAGCGTCCACTTTTGGCGGAACTTGGCCGCGGCGTCAGCGATCATCCCTGAGGAATAGGTTCCGTCATTCGTCTGCGACAGCCGCAGAAGCCCGTCGTAGGCATATGTCTCGTCGCGATCGTTCGTGGCGTAGAGTCCGCTGGGGATATCGCGGCTAAGTCGATTGCCGGCCACGTCGTAGGTGTAGTTAAACTGGTCGCGAAGGGCTACTCCAGGGTAATTGAACCACAATTGCCGGAGGGAGCGACCAAAGCGGTCGAAGGCATCGTAGGCACTGCCTAAAAGAGAGTACATTATCCTCTTTACTTTAGGCACCGAGTAGTCGACTGAGACGAGCCGGTCGACGCCGTTGTATTCGTAGGCGGCGACGTCGGCGTAGTCGTAGGGGTTGGGAGCGTTCGGGCCGCTCGGCGAGAAGGCCATGCCGGTGATCCGGCCGAGGCGGTCGTCCAGGTTGTCGGTGTGCGTCAGTGCGTCGCCACCCATGTTTCCCCGGAAAATAGTTAGGTACGAACCCTTCGGGTAACCCCACACCGCCGTACGAAGTTGGTCGTTGTAGATCCCCGAGCCGTCGACCGAGGTGTCGTGGATCACGCCGAAGGAATAAGGTGTCGTGGCGTCGTGGTACTGGTTGGCGAACCAGAACTGACCGGTGTTGTCGCCCGCACTGTCGTAGTAGAAGTTCCAGATGCGGTTGAGGACCGTACCTGAACCTGCCGTGTCGTTGTAGGAGTAAATATTCTCCAGGCGACCGCGCGTGTCGTAGAGCCGCTTGATCGAGCGGACGGCGCCGTCGACATTGGTTCCCAGCGTCGTCGCCTTGTCGAACTCGGGCTGGCGGCGGCTGTTGTAGGTGTAATCGTGGACCGTGCCGTTCTGATCTTGGGTTTGGCTGAGGCTGCCATCGAGGTTGTACGCTCGCTTCACCCAATCTGTCCCGCTGGTCGGCGTGCTGGAAGAATCGGGATAGGTCGTGTGGGTAACCAGCGAAGCGTTGTAGGGATCGACGTAGTAGTACTTCGTTAGCTGCGCTGTCGAGTCGGAGTTATAGGCTGTTAAGTCAGTAACCTGGCTGAGGCCATTGTACTTCCAGCCGGTCGTGCGATTGGCGGCGGCTGAGGATACGGGGGTGGTGAGCGGACTGTAGGACCCGTCCCAATTCTCAACCACGAACTTCTGACGGCCGAGGGAGTCAAAGTAGGTCTTGGTCAGCTGGACGTCGGTGTTAGCGCCGTTTTTCTTGACGCCGATGGTCACGGAGTCTTTGAGGCCGGTCGTAGCTTCGTATCCGTACGTCGCGCGTAATGCGATGCCGTCGTAGATGGTCGCGTTGTTCCAGGCCGGCACGCTTCCTCCGCGGGACGGGGGCGTGGCGCTGACGTATTTCCACGAGCCGGCGCCCGCAGTCGTGTCCCCGGATCCGTAGTCTGCGGTGTCAGTCACACGATCCGCGGCGTCGTACCAAGAATAAATCGTGCGACGGACATAACTATCGGCGTCGAAGTCGATTCCGTTGGCGTCGGAGTGATGAAGCTCGAATGTGTGGGCGCCGAGGACGTTGCCGACGGCGTCGAACTCGCGGTGCGTGAATTCGATGAGGCCGTCGTTGCCCGTACCGGAGGTGCTGCTAAGGACCGGGCTGGGCGCCGGGGAGCGGTAGACGAAGGCGCCGCTGGCGTACGGCGTTGATTCGACGTCGCTGACCGTGCGCTCCTGATAGCGGCGTCCGGCGCCGTCGTAGGCGAATTCTCGATGCGCGGAGTACTTGTCGCCTCGGCAGACGAGTCGATTGTTGCGGTCGTAGTAGCTGTTAACCTGAAGCTTGTGGGTACTCGTGCCGGGGTAACGCTCGGCCCGGTAGACTCGACCGAGCACGTCGAAACTCGTGTCGGCACGATTGAATCGTCCGCTGCTGGTCGCTGAGACGTAAGCCGCAGTGCCTTCATTGGCCGTGAGCGTGGACCAAGTTGGCTCGGTGATGTAGTTCGCGGAGACGAATGGCCGGCCGAGCCAATCGACGTCCATCGCCTGATAGGGAGTGACATCGGCGTCGCTCAGCGACAGCGCCGGGTCGGTCGAGTGGGCCTCAACGCCTCTGAGAAAACCACGGAACGTTCGGTGGCAGATACCGTCAGTGTAAACCGACGCAGAGTAGTATTGCCTGGCCTTGGTTAGAAATCCGTCGCCAATGCCATCGCCGTCATAATGAAGATCTCGCACGGCCGTGAGCGTCGGCAAGGTGGTGTAGTCGGCGCCAATGTTGGAGGAGGCGTCGCTGACCCCTCGCTCGACTTTAGTAATCCGATCGAGCGCGTCGTAGGTGAATTTAGTGACCTGCTCGACGCCGCTTGACGTTGGTGCGCCGGAAACTTGCTGGATAACGTACTGACGCCGACCGCGGAGGTCATATTTCAGTGCCGTGCGGTAATAATCCGTGTCAATGGCGCCTGGCGCCGAAGTCGGCAGATGATGGTAGCGATCGACGTACTGCAGCTGACCATTGATGCCGTGATAGGTGTAATTGGTCCATGCTGTGTGATCAGTCATTAAAGGAGCGCCGACGCCCGTGGGAACGCTGCCAGAAGCTGCGATGGTGCTGGCGTTCCCCTTAAAGTTATATTGGCTTAGCGGAGACCTGGCTCCGTCGTAGAGCGTGGAGCTGATCGGCAGCAGCGATGCGGACCCGCTCCAGTACGGAAACTCGGTGACGCGGAGTCGGGATACGCCTTCGTACCCGATCGCCTCGTAGGCGATGAAGTCGACGTGGCTCGTAGCGTCAATCGTCTTACGGAGCCGACCGAGGTCGTCGTATTCGTACTTCGTGACGATCGCCAGTGCGGTAGGCAGACTGCCGCGAGTTGGCTTGCCCGAAGAATATGAGCCAACCCCATCGTCCGTCGCCGCCACGCGTTTGGTCGTTTCCGTGCTGGCGTCGCCAGGCATGGAGGCGGGATCGACGTCGACCCCGACATAGGCCAGGCCGCCGGTAGCGGGGTGGTAACTGTAGTAGTTGATGTAACCTTCGCCGTCCTGGGTCCAGCGCAGCCGGCCGAGTCGGTCGAAGTACTGCGACTTTTTCGTCGCCGTGCCCGAGCCGTTTTCGCCGCTCCCGACAGCTTGAAAGGTGACCGTCCGACGCTTGATTTGGGTGTCGCCCGCGGCGCCGCTGTCCCAAAACTCGTAGGCGTACTTCGTCTCGATGCGGCCAGCGTCGGAGCGACTTCCTGGGACCACTGGGTAGATGGTTGAGACAATGGGCAGGTATTCGTCGGCCTTGTCTTTTCCTTCGCCATCGCCAACGGTGCCATTGCCGTTGTCATCGGCGTCGCCGAAATCTGTGGCGCTCAAGTATTTTGCCGTGCCGCTCTCGCCCCGCTGCACCTTGACGTCGCGGCACCTCGCGGAACCATTGAGGTACGTGAAGCTGTAGATCACGCCGCTCGAGTCGTTAAGCGTGGCGGCGTCATTGCCGCCACCCGGGTTCAAAAACGTCGCGAGGGTCGCATTATTGGTGACGCTCCCGGCGTGGGCCGACGGTAGTCGCTTCTGCTGTATCCGGCCGTCCGCCTTGGGTCCCACGCTCTCGTAGAGGGTGATCGAATGGCACCAGATCTTTTGCGAACCGGCGTCGGGGTCCTCGATCAGCGCTGCGCGAAGCGCTGCGCCATACTTATTGAGCCCGTAGATCTTCCGGTTGACTTCGTTGCCGTTGTCGGCCGTGGCGTCAACGTCGGTATCTTCGATCACCAATTGCTCAACGGTGTTGGGACTGGCAGGCGACGCATTCCGCGCTAAGTAGAAATACGACTTGATGATCGTTCCGTCCGAGCTGCTGCAGCTGCTGCATGAGCCGTTGACCGTCTCAGTGCGGACGTTGCCGGCGTTGGTGGCGCTGTACTCGTCGAATTCGGAGCCGCCGTAATCGGATTGGAGGGTATCGCTGCCGAACGGCGTGCTAACGGAGCCCGTCGTACTGAAGTCAGCGGTATAGTAGGTGAATGAGCGGCTAGCGTAGCTGGCGAGGGATTTGCCAGTCGTCACGACGTCGGCGTCCGCGGCCTCTTCAATTTCTGCGATCGTATCGAAGCTATTGTTGGCGCCCATCACCCGTTCGACGGCGACCGGCTCGTACACCGCCTTCAGTTGATGCGGCTTGCCCTCGCTCCCGCCGCTTTCGTAGTAACGATAGTGAGTGTATCGTTCGAGCCAGCCGCCATTCGTCCCGAGCTGAGAGCGTTTAACGCCAATCAGATCGCCAAAATCGCCGAGGTCATAATTAAAGGTGCTGGTGTCGCCGAAGTATCGGTACTCCACCTTCTGGACGACGCTGCCGCCCGCGATGGTCCCGTTATACGCCTCGATCTTGCTGACGTACCCGGCTTCCGCCGAGGCGTAGGTGTAGTCGATCTCCCAGCTTTGGGGCTCGGCCGTTTTGACAAAGTCCACGCCATATCCGGAGGCGTCGTATTTGTAGCGCATGCCGCGTTTCGCCGCGGCCCGATACGCTCGCGTCGTCCGCTCCACAAGCTTCCCTTGAGCTTCGGTTGGGATTTGAGCGTCGAAGCCGGCAAAAATGAGGACTTCGTCTTCATCGAGCAAAGTCAGCACGTAGTAGTCAATGACGTCGGAGGCGCCTGTCACGCCGTCAAGGTCGTAATCCTTATCGTCATTTTGGTCCGTCTTGAGCTCCAGAATAGCGCGCCAGCCCGCGGGAGCTGTGTAGAGGCCGGACGTGGGTGGACCAGCGAACGTTCGCTTATTGGAAGAGGTGGCGTGAAACTCGACGTTCGAGCCGACAACCTTCAAGTAGTTGTTCCGCGAAGCGTCCAGCCAGCGTTCGCCAGCGGCCGTCGCCTCGGCCGTGTTGCGGCTGTCGTACGATCGCCAGTGCTGAAAGTCGAACAGCGGGCCCGGCACCGTTAGGTCGACCGCCTTCTCTACAGAGGCACCGCGACGGAGATAGACCGGATCCCCAGTGATTTTAGCTGGCGGCGTGTCCTGGCCTCTCCCCGCCGAACCGTTCGACGGTGGATTGGCTGGGTTGGACATCATTTTTTGTAGGGGCGTCTGCTTGCTATCGTCAGTCGGATCGACTGGCGGATCCGGGCACGGATCCGGCTCGGGAGAATCGTCGTCGGACGGCCCTTCATCCTTATCCGGATCATTATTCGCGCTCGCCTTCGGAGCCGCCAACGGGGCGAAACCGTTTAGCGGCATCACAAACATCGTCGCCAGCAGCAGTCGCAATGCAACGCTCCGGTTGACGGGCCGCGGGATGAGACTAATCCAGCGCGCCACTAGTCGAATGACGAACCGTACGCGCATCTTAAAAGCAATCATGCTTGTCACCATCCTGGCTAAAAAGTCGACTACCGCAACTGGACGAGTTTTACACCCGTTTGACTACTTCACCGTCGCCTGCGACGGCTGGGCGTTCGTGGCGCCCTGCTCCCGCCACGTCGCTATCTCTTGTGCGTGCTCAGGAAACCGTCCGTCGGCGCCCTCCAGAAGTGGCGTGAGTCGCTTGACGACGCCCAGCGACGCATATCGAACGGCCATCTCTTGAAGCGTCCGGTATTGCATCTCGGCGCTCTCCGCCACCAAGGATGGCCTTCCCCCGAATCATGTACCAGCTGTAATGAGAGAATCAGGGTTAGTGGATGTTACTCCGCTGGCCCTCCGTAGCGAAGGGGCCTGCTGAGGCGTAGCCGAAGCAGGGCCCGGAGCGGAGGTGGGCCAGCGGGCGGC
>JBGSMO010000500.1:0-3672 GCA_041740115.1 Pirellulales bacterium | reverse complement strand
GCTGGGGAGGTCGGCGCCGTCGACGGCGGTCGGGGCGGCGATTTCGGCGTCGGCGATGTCTTCGACGGGGACTTCGTCTGCAACGGGCTCGTCCGAAGGGACGAGATCGGAGAGGGCTTCGGCGAGTTCGTTGCGGCGCTGGCTAGCGACGGGCGAGCTGCGCTTCACTTGCGGAGCGGCAACCGGGGCGGCCACTTGCGCGGTCGGCCGGGGCGTAGTGGGACGATTGGGCGCCGTCGTTTGGCGCGGAGCGGCCACGCGTTGCTGTCCAGCGCCGGCAGTAGGCCGTTGTTGCTGGCCGCGGGCGAGGGCGCCCATCTCTTGTTCGAGTTCCGCCGGATCGTACGGCAGCGGCGGGTTGGAGGCCGACTGCTGTTGCGGCTCTTGCTCGTCGTTGCCGCCGCCGAAGCTCGGCAGCTTAAACCGCGAGAAGAAGGACGAGACGCCTGACTTCTTCGCGGCGCTCTGCTGAGTGTTGCGCGGCGAGCGCGATTGGCTGTTCGGGTTCGCGACGGCCGCTTGTTGGACCATCGGATCGATGTGATATCGCGGGGAGGCCGGGGCAGTTTGCGGAACTGCGGCCGTCTGCTGAGCTGCAACGGTTCGCGGCGGAACCTGAGCCGCACGCTGGGCGTAGCGATTCGGGGCCGGCTGTTGTGCTAGCAATGGCGCCGCCGTGATGCTCACTAGGGCCGCAGCAATGATCCATCCACGTATCATGATTGCATCCTGCACGAATCTACGATGGTACGCCCTCCCCTAATGCTGAGTGATCGGCATTGCGTGTTGCGAGAAATGAATCGATCCCGAAAAGAATTCCGGTAAAATTACTTGGGCAATCTGAGTTGTTTGGGGTGAAGGCGTTGGCGGCCCAAGATCTTCATTTCTCTGAACGGTTTGGCGCGTGCACTTAACGCCCTGAATATCTGTCGCGAATGCACGTTCTCGCGACACAATGCGTAACTCCCTACTCAATTACGAGTTATGCAATTCACGCTCGCGACTGAATTGGCGACAGAATTTTGGCTGCCGCGTCCGGCCGGATGGCAAAGCACTTTTTGTCGCCAACTCCGTTTTTGGCGACAGAATTCACAAGTCGTTTTGTGGCCTTCATTTGAGCGCTGCGAGAAGGCGACAAAAGTCGCGACACAAATCGAAGGCGGTTTTGGCACTGCTGCTATGTTCGTCAGACCCAACGGGCCGCGCTATGAAAGCCCAGGGCGCAGCCCTGGTTTTTGGATCCGCATGATGACCGACCCGAGCCCTTTCAGGGCTACGGTCCATCAAATGATGTCGACCTAGGGCTGCGCCCTGGGCTACCGCAGCGCGGCCTTTCAGGCCTGAATGCCAGCGACGGTACTTTAGGGGAGCCGTTTTCCTAGCAGCCGGCGACGTTGGTTCGATTTTCAAAGAGCAACCATCGAACCTAATGAGTGCAGCGGCCGATTTCCACAACTATTTTTGGCCGCGCTGAGGCAACGCGTGCCTACGACGTGATGAGCTTGCGAAGACGTTTGGAGACGACGAATGGAACGCGGATTTTCGCTGATTGGGCGGATGTTCGCGGATTTGTTTTTCTGATCCGCGAACATCCGTTTCATCCGCGTTCTATTCTTTTCCTCTTCTAGGACCGCTCCGGCGGGTCGTTGACCCGCGGCTACTGGGCGCGGGCGGCCTCGGCTTCGACGGAGGTGGTGATCTCGAAGCCCATGTCGCGCAGCATCGCGTAGTCGGACTCGGGGAGCTGGCCCTTAGTGGTAAGGTAGTCGCCGACGAAGACCGAGTTGGCGGCGTAGAGTCCCAGCGGCTGGAGGCTGCGGAGGTGGAGTTCGCGGCCGCCGGCGATGCGGAGTTCGCGGTCGGGGTTCACGAGGCGGAACATCGCTAGCACTTTTAGGCAGTAGTTGGGCGTTAGTTCCGACGGGCCGGCGAGTGGGGTGCCTTCGATCGGGTTGAGGAAGTTCACCGGGATCGATTCGACGCCGAGGTCGCGGAGCTCGATTGCCATCGAGACGACGTCGCGCGGCTGCTCGCCCATGCCGATGATGCCGCCGCTGCAGAGCTCCATGCCGGCGCTGCGGACGGCCTTGAGCGTGTCGACGCGATCCTGGTAGGTGTGGGTCGTGCAGATGTCGCTGTAGCGCTCGGCGCTCGTGTTGAGGTTGTGGTTGACCTTGTTCACACCGCAGGCGGCGAGGCGGTCGGCCTGGTCGGGGGTGAGGAGGCCGAGGCAGGCGCAGATCTGCAGGCCGTACTTGTCTTTGATCTCGGGGACGATCGTTTCGATCGCTTTGATCTCGCGTTCGCTCGGGCCGCGGGCGGAGATGACGATGCAGTAGGTCTTCGCCTGGCGCTCGGCGGCCGCGGCGGCGCCGGCGAGTAGCTTCTCGCGGTTCAGCAGATTGTAGCGCGGGATCTCGGCGTCGGAGACTTTTGACTGCGAGCAGTAGCTGCAATCTTCAGGGCAGAGGCCGCTTTTGGCGTTCATCAGGAAGTAGAGCTGGACCGTCTTGCCGAAGTAGCGGCGGCGCACGCGGTAGGCGGCGGCGAGGAGATCGAGCAATTCCTCGTCGGGGGATTGGAGGATGGCGACCGCTTCTTTGGGGGTGAGTTGGTAGCCGTCGAGGACACGGTCGGCCAAGTCGTTCCAGGTGTTAGTCGTTGGGGCTGAGGCGGTGGGCATATGGCGTCGGACGGGTTGGGGCGCGGGCGGATGGGCGGGATGTTTACGCGCGCCGGGGGCGAGACGCCCCGGCTCGCTGGGAATTGTGAACTTTTGAGTATCGACACTTGGCGGGGGTTGGCAAGGTTTAACAAGGGCGGCAGGTGCTAACTTGGCACGCCGGGGCCGAGGGGTAACAATTGGTGGGTCCCCGACTTACCGCACCGCGCTATTTCCGCATGGGTTTTCACCTTGTCCGTTACGGCCTGCTGGGCCACGTCGGCAGTTTTTCGGCTGCCGAGGCCGTTCGCTACCCCCGCCGCAGCCGCGTCGTGGTGCGGAGCCCGCGCGGGCTGGAGGTGGGCGAGGTGGTGGCTGAGGCTGACGACGCCCTGGGCCTCCATCAGGCCGACGGGGCGATCCTGCGGCGAATGAGCGTGCAGGACGACCTCCTGGAGGCCCGGCTGCAGGCGAAGCGGCATGAGGCGTTCGACGCTTGCCAGCGGCTGCTCGACGAAGCGGCCGTGCCGGCGGCACTGGTCGACGTGGAGCATCTGTTCGACGGCGAGGGGCTCTTCTTTTATTTTCTGGGCGAACCGCCGCAGCAGGCGGCTGACATTACTCGCCGGTTGGCCGAGACGTATGAGGCGGCGGTGGAGTTTCGGAAGTTTGCCGAGACGCTGAGCGAAGGGTGCGGGCCGGGGTGCGGGACTGACGAAGCAAAAGGGCAGGGGGGGTGCGCTTCGTGCACGAGCTGTGCGGTGGCGAGCGCTTGTGGGACGAAGAAGAAGCGTTGAGTTGGATGGGGCGCCTTGCCGCACGCCCACCATTGAAATCCACCTTATCGCGTTTTCTCCCGGAGGGAGACTCGATAGTAGCCCAGCACTTTCACACGATTATGCAAATGCTAGCTAAAGGTTGATTAAAGGGAGTCCGCGCTCCACCTTGTCATTAGCGAAACCCTGTGACAAGGAGACGTATTATGGAACGCGAACTCTGGAAAGTACTGT
>JBGSMO010000469.1:0-5133 GCA_041740115.1 Pirellulales bacterium | reverse complement strand
GCGCGCCGACGCTGGTCGGCGCGTTGTTGCTGGCCGCGTGGGAGACGTGGGTGCGATACGCCGAACTGCCGAAGTACATCCTGCCGACGCCGAGCGACGTGGCGTCGACGATCGTCGCCCAGTGGCCGGCGCTTGGACCCGCTTGGGTGGTGACGCTGAAGACGATGCTCGTCGCCCTCGCCGCCGCGGTGGTGCTGGGGGTGGCGCTCGCGGCGCTGTTCGCTTCGTCGCGAATTGTGGAGACTTCGCTCTTTCCTTACGCTGTGATGTTGCAGGTGACGCCGCTCGTGGCGGTAGCCCCGTTCATCGTGATTTGGATCGGCTGGGAACGGGTGTGGCTGACGCAGCTGGTCTGTGCGTGGATCGTAGCGTTTTTCCCGATCCTCTCGAACACGACGATGGGATTGCGGAGCGCCGATCCAGGATTGCGTGATCTCTTCTCGCTCTACGACGCCTCGCGTTGGCAGCGGCTGCGACTGCTGCTGGCGCCTTCGGCGCTCCCCTATTTTCTGTCGGGGCTGAAGATCTCCGCCAACCTCGCTCTGGTGGGCGCCGTCGTCGCGGAGTTCGTCACGGGGACGCAGGTCGATAATCCGGGGTTGGCGTCGACGATTTTTACGAGTCAACTCAACAGCGATACGCCGCTGATGTTTGCGGCGCTGGCGCTGATTTCGATCACCGGTATCGTGACCTTCTTCGCGATGGAGTGGTTGAGTTACCTGCTGCTGCGACGATGGCATGAAAGTGCGGTAAGCGTCGGTTAGCGGCTGTCGTTGATCACTTTCGTGAGCAGTGCTTAACCATTCCGTGTAATTACAGTCGGGAATCCCTCCCCTAGCCCCTCGCTTCGAGGGAGGGGGATATGAGAGGGCCTTTTGATGTGGTTGATCGTTCGTAGCTGCTTGCTGTCGCTCGTTCTCTTCATGTCGGCGCCCGCTTGCGCGGTCGACAAGGTGACGCTCGCCACGAACTGGCTCGCTCAGCCAGAGTTGGGTGGGTTCTATCAGGCGGTCGCCGACGGGACCTACGCGCGCCATGGGCTCGAGGTGACGATCAAACCGGGCGGCCCGCTGGTGAACAACCGGCCGCTGCTGGCGTTCGGGAAGATTGATTTCCTCATCGGGACGAACCTCATCCAACCGTTCGACGCGGCGAAGCAAGAGATCCCGACGAAGGTGGTCGCGGCGTTCTTTCAGAAAGATCCGCAGTGCCTCCTTTCCCATGCCGACGGGCCGTGGAAGACTTGGGACGATTTGAAACAAGCGCCGCTCCTGATGGGGAACGCCGGGCGACAGACGTTCTTTCTGTGGTTGCATGACGCCTACGACTTCCCGCGAGCGAACTTGCGTCCCTACAACCACAGCCTCGCGCCGTTCTTGAACGACCCCCGCGCCGCGATGCAAGGGTTTGCGACGGCCGAGCCGGAGCGGATTCGCGAAGTCTCGGGGAAGGAACCGCGGGTGTTCCTGCTGGCCGACCATGGCTGGAACAGCTACTCGACCGTGCTGGAGACGCGCAACGACCTCATTGCGAAGAATCCCGACCTCGTTCAACGCTTCGTCGACGCGTCGATCATTGGCTGGAACACCTATCTCGACGCTGAAGACACCGACGCCGCCGACGTGCTGATCAAGAAGGACAACCCGTCGATGACCGACGGCCTCATTAAGTTCTCGCGGCGCAAGATGAGCGAATTGGAGCTCTTGCGAGCAGGCGAGGCGAAGAAGCTAGGGATCGGCGCGATCGACGTTGAGCGGGTGAAGTCTTTCTACGCGAAGATGGTGGCGGCGGGGATGTATGAGGAAGGCGAGATCGATCCCAGCAAGGCGGTGACGGTGGAGTTTGTGAACAAAGGCGTAGGGGTCGAATAGTCCATCCAAACGCCACGCGCGAATGCGTAGAGGAAGACGCGAATGCGACGGCGGGAGGATTTCGACCGAGTGGCGATCGTCGGGACGAGCTGCTCCGGGAAGTCGACGCTCGCGCGGGAGCTAAGCCGGCGGCTGGGGACGCCGCATGTCGAGCTCGATGAGCTCTTCTGGGGCCGAACTGGACGGCGCGATCGGCCGAGGAATTTCGGGCGAGCGTCGATCGCGCGACGACTTTGCTCTACCTAGACGATTCTCCTGCAACGGCGGGCTGAGGATCGTCTTTGAGATAGTCCAAATAGTTACCCTCTGCCACACTCCACACCATTCGACCAAAGAACACTCCGCCAATGGGAAAGAGGAGCAGGGAGACGGGCAGAAGAAACGGCAGATGATCCCACCCTTGGAAGAATCCCATGGCAAGCGGCCAAACAATCGCCATGGGAAGTCCCCAGCTCAAAACGCCAGAACGTCAAACGAACGCCGCGGGTCCTCGCTGCCTTGTCTTGGCCCATGCTGACGCTTGCTTGTCGGTGAATTTGCCCATGGCGCGCATTGTACTAACCGATTCCATCCGACGCGATTCGAGGTCCGCAACCGCGACTAGCGATTCGGGAAATGAGACCGTTGGGAATTTGCGACAGCTGGCGGCAAGATGAGGCCATCGGCGGTTGTCGAGACGCCGAACTGTCGATCGCATTCCACGTCGACGCGGCTCACTCCGGAAGCCGTTATCGTCAGCACCTCCACTCGATGCGCCTCGGGAGAAAAGACGCCGAAGAAGGCGACCAAGAGCCGGCGACGTCCTGTCAACCATTCAGCCAGAGTAGGCGACACGGCAAAGACTTCGGTGCGATGTAAAACGTGTTGGCGATGGTCTTGAAGCGAACCGGCAATCACTTGATCGCTATAGAATGTTCGCGCCTTCTTGAAGTCGCCGGCTCGAAGCGTCGTCGCCAGTTGTTGCGAAATGCGCGATGGGCGGCAGTGCCACCAGAGCAACAGCGCCGACGCCGCGAAGAAGATAAGAACCCATCTGATTGAGAAGCGAAGGCGCATGGCGGGAATCATACCATTGCACACCTCTTGCGACTGCGCCGCCCCGGGGGCCGCTTGGGGGCGGCAACCGGGACTACCCTGCTTCTCAACAGTTACGCAGTGCGGCCCCCGGTTTGAAGAACCGGGGGCTAAATGAATGGCGCGGCGCTAGGTCCAGAGGCGTTCGAATGCCGGGAACTGAGCGAGGGATTCTTGAACGCGACGTTCGACGAGGCGCTGGGTCGCGCCGGACAGGTCATCTCGCCAGTCGCGGAGCGGGTTCGGGCGGAAGCGGTCGTTGGCCGTCGGTTGGGCCGTGATCCGGCCCGGCGACTCGACGCCGAATTCGCGGAAGACGCGGTCGAGCATTTGCTGGGCGTTGGCGAGTTCGCGGTGGTACGAGAAAACGACGCGACCCGGCTGCTCGGCGTCGAAGCGGAACCACTGGGCAACCCACTCGTTGAACCAGTCGATTTGCTCGCGGACGAACCGGTCTTTCTTCGAGCGGCGCAGAAAGCGGCACATCTTGGTCGCATTGAGCGCATCGCGTCGTCGCTCTGCGCCGACGGCGCCGTCGCCATGCCCTTCGCCGCGATAGTGATGGTAGGCGGAGATCGCCGACTCGACCGGGTTGCGGAGGTGAACCCAAATCTGTTCGACGCCGCAGCGATCGAAGGCGGCTAGCAGCGCAGCTTCCGGGCGGAAGTGCGTTTGGCAGGTGGCGCCGCCGCGGAGGTACAGGTCGAGGGTTCGTTCGGACGCATACCAGTAGGAGTGACAGTGGATGTGGGGAAAACACCACCAGAAGTCGTGGTAGCCGAGCTCCAGCAACCGGTTATGGAGGAACGTGCCGCCTGACTTCGGTTGGAACGACGCGACGATCGAGGTCTTCGTCGCGTCGTAGTTGGGGCGGCGGATCAGATCGCGGTGGCGGCCGGCAGTGAGGCGGTCGAAGTACGGGATTGCATTGACGTTGTCGACGCGTTTGCGAGCCTGCTGGAATAGATGTTCCAGCTGGTCGGGCGATTCATCGCGCAAAAAGCGCGGTAGAGCAGCTGGCGCGGGGACGGCAGGCATGACGACGGCAGACCCTTCGGCGCGGGCGCGGGCCCGAGCGGGAAGGGGAGCAATCGCCAGGCGAGGCGTTTCCCCAAATAGCGGCGGCGCGATCAATGCATAGCCCCACGTTGGCAGCGGCGGTCGGCGCGGGAGGGTTCGCCTCCACGCCGACGGGGTCATGCATCGCGAGGGGCATTATTGATGTTGGTCGGCGCGACCACAAGAGGAGCTTGAGGGGGAATGGTTGGGCATGAGCGTTCGAGCGCGACAGGGGTGGGGTCGGCGCAACGCGCGAAGGTCTGGCGGCGGAAGGGGTGTCGTCGGTGGCGCCGGTGGGTGGGGTTGGCGAAGGTTGCGGGTTGGTCTGCGGAGTTTAGAAGTAAGGGAGGTTCGGTTTGTGGGTTGCGATCCTTACGTCATTCTGAGCGCAGCGAAGAATCTGGAGCCTCGATCGGCATTCTAGATCCTTCGCTTTGCTCAGGATGACGACCGCTTATTTCGGCGGGGCCGGAAGCTGCAGGATCGCGGGGTTCGCGTTGAGGGCGTCGTTGTACTGGCGGAGGAGATCGAACGTCGTCTGGAATTCGGGGCGCGAGGTGAGTTGCTTGAACTCGGGCTTGGCGTTCACCTGGCTGAAGCGTTGGTAGGCTGAGGCGAGCGCGGTGCGGTCGACGGAGCTGGCGGCGGCGACTTCGGCGGGGAGCGCGAGGAAGGTTTGCCACTCAGGCGAAAGGATCGCGTGGAGTTGCGCCCCTTCCGTGTAGAGCGAATTTTGGATCGCTTCGAGCCGCGTCGGCGAGACGGCGACGGCGCTCGCGGGGACGACGCCGGACGGAGCGGGAGCGACAGTTCCAATGACCGCGCCAGGGGCGACGACGGCGCCTGGCCTGGCCGAGGGAGGAACGACGGTTGCGACAGCGCCTTCGGGGCCAGTCATTGCGGCATTGTAGAGCTCGGTCAGGTAGAGACGCAGATTCGTTGCCGACTGAGGCACGAACTGCGGGAGCTGCGTGCTGGGGGCGCCGTAGAAGGCGGTGTTCGCGACTTGATTGATCTCAAGCACGCTGCCGTCGATCGAGACGCCGGCGAAGAGTCCGCGGCTACGCGAGTACGACAGGATCTCGGCGCGAAGCTGCGCGTCGGTCGCGGCGGAAGCGTTGCGGCCGAC
>JBGSMO010000450.1:0-2993 GCA_041740115.1 Pirellulales bacterium | reverse complement strand
GTCGGCCGCCGTCCACTCGAACGTACGGATCAATCTCCGTCCGATCGAGAAGTGGTTCGTGACGCCTCGGTTCCACCATTGGCACCATGGGATTGAACGCGAAGCGATCGACGTCAACTTTGCGGTCCACTTCCCGTGGCTTGACCGGATGTTCGGGACGCACCACATGCCCGAGGATGGTCGCTGGCCGAGCGGGTATGGCGTGGTGAGCCAGCCGATCCCGCGGGGGTTCATCAAGCAGCTGTTGTATCCGTTCCGTCGCCGAAAGCCTGTGCCCGCCTCGATCACGCCGCCGGCCGCCCACGCATTGAGCGCGCAGACTGAATCCTGACGGGCGTTCGTGAGGGCTGCTTCGCCCCGATTCGTACGCAAGCAGCCCGAACGACTTTGCTAGTTTGCCTCATCCCTACGGCTGCTCCCCCCCCGAGGAATGCGGGCTTCGCTCGAATATCGCGGATATCCGCAATTGTCTCGCGCCGTGGCGCGTGAACAATTCCGATGGAGCAGCAGGGCGTTGTGCATCCGCCCTCTAATGACCTCGCCCAGAACATGAGACGTGGTCATTCTCCGCTCCGTTAACTGGTTGCTAGCCGACTAGTGCCAAGGATAGGGACAACGGTGAATCACTCAACCCCTCCACCTGCTGAAGAATCGCGGCAATTGTGCGAATTAGGCGTCGCTGGAGCGGCGGCGCAGCCGAAAAAGTGGTATTGGATAAATGCAGGCGTTCGGTCCATGATTTGCGGTGGTAAGGTGCAGGGACATCCAAGCAGAGAGGGCTTGTCGATGAGACTTCACACAGCTGGACACGTCGCCGCCGGCAGCGTGTTAGGAAAGCCGTTCGGCCTACAAGGCCGCACCGTAGATTCTGCCTTGAGCAGTGACGATTCCGAGCCGATTTGGAATCCGGTGAAGGCTACCGGAGGTCTTGGGCTGATTACTCTTCTTATCGCCAGTGTTTGGCTGGAGTGGCAACTGATTAAGTGGGTTTATCTGCTGTTCGTTTGATCGTAGCCCCGAGGATTCTCTGCGGCTAATCTTTTTGCTGTTGGAGTTCCTAAGTCGCGAGCCGCAGTTATTCATTAATCGAAACGGGCCGATTGTCGCGGTGCTTGAGGAGCCACTCGACCGCGGCGTCGACCACCTGGCCGTCGCCGTTGATGAGGACGTTCTTCCCCGTGCGCGATGGTGCCGCCGTCTGCCCCTGGCTCCAAGCGTCGCGAACTGCGCTGCCCGCCGCCGCCAGTTCTGCCGGCGGGGCGAGGAAGTTGAACTTCCACTCCGCAAACCCTGGTTGCTTGCGCAACGCGTGCTCCGCCACATACCGGACGACGCCGTAGGGATCTTCCAGCAGCCGTGAGACGAACGGTGCAAGCCAGTCGTCGCCCGCCGCCGCCTTCGCCGGCGCCCACCCGGTATGCCACGCCGTGATGACGCGCTGCGCCGCGTTCCCTTTGAGCATCCAGACGAGCGACGCCGCGATTTGTGCCTGTTCGGTCGACATCGGCAGCGGCTCGTAGCCGTACCAATCGACCAAATGCCGCTGCGTCCAGGCGAGCGTCTGGTCGAGGTGGCAGAGGTTGCACGCGTTCGGGACGCCGTGTTGGACGCTGCCCGCGAGGTCGGGGCGAGCGATCTGGTGGCTTCGTATCGCCGAGAACAACGCATACGTCGTGTGAGGCATGTGGCAATTGAGACAATTGCTCCCGGTCGACTCGGCCGCGTGATGAGTGTGTTGGGTGACGTCGGTGGTGTACTGCACCCCGTCGTGGCAATGGATGCAGGCCTGGACGCCGTCCATGCCGGGTTTGAGCTGACCGCTCGGATCGCTTTGGTGCATCGAATGACAGGAAACGCACGAGAGCGTCCCCTCGCGGTAGCAGGCAGTGACGGCGAGTGCCGTGAACTCGCGGCCGCCGGCCAGCACCGTGCCGTTGTCCCAGAAGCGCGAACGGAAAAACGCCTGGTTTCGCTGGTAGTCGGCGAGGGCGGTAGCTTGCTCTTGCTTGTTCGCGTAGAACGCCTCATCCTGGGGCGGGAAGAGATACTCCCGCTTGGTGAGCAATTCCTCGCCGGGCCGGAAGTTGCCGCCGCCGTCGCGGTAGCGCGCGCCCTGCTGCTCCGACCAGATGAAGACGCCGTGACACTGGCCGCAGACTTCGGCGCTCCGCCGGTGGTCGACGAGTTCCGCCGGTTGCACAATCGGGTCTGCAGCGAGCAGCGCCGCGATTCCAGTCTCGCCCGCCGCTTCGCGTCGCCGCAGCGCCACATGCTCCTCGGCCGAGCCGTGACACGCCTCGCAGGCGATGCCGATCTCGCCGACTTGCGTCTGGAAACCAGTCTCGGCGACCCTTCCGCTGGCATCGTGTTTCACGAAGGGCCTTGGCGCCCCGCCGGTGCTGTGGCATTTGATGCAGTGATCATTCCAAACGGTCACCATCCGCGACCCGTCGGGAGGAGTGACGAACGCCGCCTCGCGCGGAATCCAACGCTCGTCCTGAATGAGCCAGACGAGCGGGAGCGTCATCAGCGTGCCGGGGAACCGCGCGCTCTCAACCCAGTAGGTTTGGTAGCGATGCGAACCGGTCGACATGACGACTTGCCGTTCGACTTCGGGAATGCCAGACCAATCGGGCGGACCGGTCGCCTGGCCGAGTCGCGCGAAGTGATCATAGCGCCGCTGTCGGTCGAGCATCACGTCTGGATCGGGCATGCGGGCCCAGAATTCGTCGCCGCGCCGGAAGACTTGGTACTTGAGTCCGTCTGAGTCGATCGTCGAACCATCGAAAAGACCGACGAAGTTTTCCGGAGACGCCACTTGCGTCATCGTCCGGTGGAAAGTGCGATGCCACGATGCGAACTCGCCCTGGTGACAATCGCGACAGGCCGAGGAGGAAGCGAATGCGGAGTTGCCGCCGAGTTGGGGAGGCAACGGCGGTCGCGCCGCCTGGTCGCTGACAGCCGTCGCCGGAGCGTTGTCGGCGACGGGACGA
>JBGSMO010000427.1:0-2929 GCA_041740115.1 Pirellulales bacterium | reverse complement strand
CGTGACGTTCGAAACCACCATCCTCGGCGCCGCGATCGCGGCGGTCCTCGGCATGCTCGCCCTCAACGGGTTGCCGATGCCGTATCACCCGCTGTTCAACGTCGCCGATTTTAATCAGGCGTCGCAGAATCGGTTCTTCCTTTGCATCGAATCCGTGGACAAAAAGTTCGACGAAGCGGCCGCCAGCGAGTTCCTCCGCAGCATCGGCGCCACCCAAGTCACGAGCGTCGAAAACTAACCGCCGCCAGCAAATCAACTAGCGCCCAGCGCCTAACAACCAGCCTCTTAATGCTCTCGCGATCGCCACGAACCGCACGCCGCCACGCCGTCTGGGCGCCCGCCATTCTGGCGCTGGTCGCGCTCGTCGGTTGCCATCGCGACATGTACGACCAGCCGCGACTCGAGCCGCTGGAGAAGAACACGTTCTTCGACGACGGCCGCTCGTCACGTCCGCTGGTCGAAGGGGTCGTCGAATACGGCGCCATCGACCCCACGAGCGTGCTGCTCACCGGCAAGGTGAACGGCCAGCTTACCGATGAACTGCCGCCCGAATTCAAACTCGACGCCGCCTTGTTGAAGCGCGGCGAGCAGCGGTTCAACATCTTCTGCAGCAACTGCCACGGCCTCTCCGGCGACGGCGACGGCATGATCGTCCTGCGCGGCTATCGCAAGCCGCCGACGTACCACAGCGAACGCCTCCGCGGCGCGCCGATCGGCCACTTCTTCGACGTCGCCACGAACGGCTTCGGCGTGATGCCGAGCTACGCCTCGCAGGTACCCGTCGCCGATCGCTGGGCCATCGCCGCCTACATCCGCGCCTTGCAGCTCACCCAGTACGCCAAGCTCGACGACCTCCCCGAGGCCGAGCGCCGGCAACTCGAAAACCAGCCCACCGCCGCCACCCCGTCGACGAGCGCTCCGTGACCGCCGCCCCGAACCAACCACCGGCCTCCCGTTCGCCGCTGCAATTCGCAGTCGGAGCGATCGTCGTCGGCGCTATCGTCGGGGCGATCGGCTGGAATCAGAACCACCACCAGTTCTTCGCCTCATATCTGGTGGCGTGGCTCTTCTGGAACGGCATGGCGCTCGGCAGCATGGCCTTGCTGCTGCTCCATAATCTCACCGGCGGCAAATGGATGGAGCCGGTGCGGCCCTACCTCCGCGCCGCGGCCGGGTTGATCCCGGTGATGGCGATCCTGTTCATTCCGATCGCCCTCAACCTGAAGCAGATCTACGAGTGGGCTGATCCCGAGATCGTCGCTAATGACGCGATGCTGCAGTACAAGGCCAAGTTCTATCTCAATCCGAACGGCTTCTACATCCGCGCGGCGATCTATTTCACGCTTTGGATTTCGCTGGTCGGCCTGCTCAGCTGGCAGGGCCGCGCGAACGCCGCGCCCGACAGTCCCGCCTACAATCGCTTCCGCCGGTTTAGCGGCATCGGCCTCGGTCTGCACGGGCTCGCGGTCACGTTCTCGTCGATCGACTGGATGATGTCGCTCGAACCCCATTGGTTCTCGGCGATCTACGGCGTGATCATCTTCGCCTCTCAGGGCGTCGGCGCTCTCGCCCTCGCAATCGCCCTGGCGGCCCGCGCCGCTCGCCGGCAGTCGGAATTGACCAAACTCGAGATTCACCAGTTCCACGATCTCGGCAAGTTGATGTCGGGCTTTCTGATGTTCTGGATGTACGTCCAGTTCTCGCAGCTCTTTATCATCTGGTACGGCAACCTGCCGGAGGAAGTCGTCTGGGTAATCCGTCGGCTGGAGCACGGGTGGCTCTGGGTCGCGCTGTCGCTGCTCGTGTTCCACTGGATCGTGCCGTTCTTTGGCCTGCTGAGTCGCGAGTGGAAGCGCAACCCGGCCCGCCTTGGCTTCATGGCGACGCTCGTCGTCGTCATGGAATGGGTGATGTACGTCTGGTTCGTCGAGCCCGCTGCTCAAGCTTATTTCGAGCACCTTGCTCACTTAGCTCACGAGGCGAGTCACGCAGCAACTGAGGCCGCGCAGGAAGGCGCCCATGAGGCTGTCGCGACAGAGCACCATGCCTTCTTCCCCTGGATCGACGCCGGCCTCACCGCCGCGATCGGCGGCATTTGGTGGCTGATCTTCACGTTGCGTCAGCCGAAGACCTTCGCCCAGTCCGAAGCGGTCGCCGCCAAGACCAAGAAGAAGGGAGGCCGTCATGGCTGATCAAGACGAAATCCCTCAACTCCACACGACGACAGCGCACGTCCACGAAGACAGCGACGTCAGCATCAAGAGCCTCGGCATCTTCCTCGCCGCGCTCGCGATTACGATGGTCATCACCGGCGCCATTGTCGTCTGGCTGTTCGACGTCTTCCTGAAAGAAGCCGAAGAGGCCGACGTTCCGCCGTCGCCGCTCGCCCAGTCGGGCGAACCCGCTCCGCCGCCAGGACCGCTGTTGCAACTCGCCGAGCGGCTCGATCTGCGCGTCCACCACGAGTCGCAAGAGAAGCTGATTCACGAAACGGGTTGGATCGACCGCGACCGCGGCGTCGTGCGCATCCCGATCGAGCGTGCGATCGAACTGACCGCCGAGCGCGGCTTCCCCGATTGGCCTCCCGTCGCCCAAGGCGTCGCGGTCGAAAGCGAGGCGAAGTAATGAAGAGCCATCCCGCCAACGTCACGCGCGTGCGGCGCGCCATCGCCATGGTCGCTTCAGCGACCATGCTCGCCCTGACGCTAAGCGTCGCCCCCCTCCGGGCCGCCAGCGACGAAGAACTCTCCCCCATGCTGATGTCGCCCGACGCGGTCGCCATCAAAGAGGTGCAGTTCCACCAGCGGCTCGACAACCAGCTCGACGTGAACGCCAAGTTCACCAACTCCGACGGCCAGGAAACCACCCTCGCCGAGTGCATGGACGGCAAGCCAACGGTGTTCGTCCTCGCCTACTACCGCTGCCCGCG
>JBGSMO010000425.1:0-8653 GCA_041740115.1 Pirellulales bacterium | reverse complement strand
CTCCTTGCGGCCGCAACACTTACCGGTGAAGAGGCGAATGAAATAGTCGAGGCCCGCATACTGTCCCGCCGCCGCAGCGAACAGGACCGCCAACGCGGCGATTTCGACAAGTTGGTAGTAGAACACAGGATTTAACGAGCCCGCCACCCACGGCGGCTGCGAGGCGATGACGGAAAGCAGGAACCCCGCCGCGGCGATGCACGCGATGCGGGTAAAGAGCCCCAGCATCAGGCAGACGCCGGAGCCGATGATCACCGCCGTCACGGCGACGTTAATGGCGTTGAGCTTCTTGACGCTCTCATCGATGAGGGCCTCGTCGACCGCCGCGGCTGTGGCAGCCTCGCTAATCTGCTCCTCGTCGACGATGCCGCGCAGATCATCCAAATAGGCTGCTTCGATGGCTTTCACCTGGGAAATCCAAGCGCCAGTCTTCGTCTTGGTTTCGGCCGCCTTTTCTTCGATGCGGGTTCCCAGGAACGGCAGGCTCACCGCGCCCGAATCTTTCTTCAATTCATCGAGCCGGTAAAGCTCGTGTTCCCATTCGGCAATCGCATCGGTTTGCGATTCGAGGTAGTCGGCCAGTTGCTGACGACGGAAATCGAGCGCCGCGGCGGCCGCTGCCCGTTGCTCGTCGGTCAGCGCGGGAATAATCACAAAGCGGTCGTGGGCGTTGCGCCAACTCGATTCAATCCGGTCGGCCCAATCGTAGTAGGGCGAGTGTGGAGGGAACTCGATGGGGATCGGCTCCTTCTTCGCCGCCGCTGCCTTACGACGGGCGGCGTAGTCGGCTTCCCATTTGGCTCGCTTCTCAAGCTCCTCTTCCGTCGTGGGGCGGGCTTGCCGCGGGACGGCGAGGTATCGCTCCCAGTTGTAGGCCGCCGGGAGTTCTTCCTTCACGATCTCCGCGACCGGCCCGACGGATTGGCGGAGGAACGGCTCGGCCGAAAACGCGATCGTCGTCACGCCGGTGTCGGCGTTGTAAGCAAGCTTCTTCGTCCCTTCGCGGTAGAAGTGCCAGCCGGCGGCCAATCGCAACACTACCAGCGCAATCACCAGCCCCATCGGCAGGCAGACGGCGCGTCGCGGGGCGACGGGAGTTGTTTCTTCAGGATGGTGAGCCATAGCGCTGATGGGTTGAGCGGGGCAGCGTCTTGAGCAACGAACGGCAGACGCCGTCGGGACGCACTTCCGCAATGAGTGGAACTTCCGGGAGAGCCGAAGCGGCGCAACTCGTCTTGCCAACTCCGCTCGACCGTTCCCGATGGCTGCACCGCGGGCTCAGATCGGGAGACTTCCTCCGCCCTCTGCCCATGCCGCCTCGGTAACGATATTCTACGAAACAGGTTGCCTACGCTCTAGTGTCTAGAGTACGGCGTCTCCGCCCGATGTTCCAGCAAATCGCTCCTTTCGAATCTATAGCGGCAGCCTTCAAATCGCCGCGAAACAAATTCCCATGCGAATCGTCCTCTGCTACCCGGTCGAACCCAGCCACATCGCCCGCATCCAAAGCGTTTGGCCCGAGGCCGAACTGGTCGACGCCGGCCAGGAGCGGATCGCCGCGGAACTGCCGTCGGCCGACATCTACTGCGGTCACGCCAAGGTGCCGGTGCCGTGGAACGAGGTGGTGGCCGGCGGCCGATTGCAGTGGATCCAATCGTCGGCCGCCGGGCTCGACCACTGCCTGGTTCCCAGCGTGGTCAATAGCTCCATTACGGTCACAAGTGCCTCGGGGGTTCTCGCAAAACAGGTCGCTGACCAAACTTTTGCGTTATTACTAGGGATTCTGCGGAATCTGCCGACGTATTTCCGGGCGAAAGAGGCCAAGGAGTTCGTCCGCCGCCCGACCCGCGATCTCTACGGAGCCCGCGTCGGCATTGTCGGACTCGGCGGCAATGGCCGGCTCTTGGCCCGGTTGTTCAAGGCATTCGAGTGTTCGGTGATCGCGACGGATTGGTTTCCTGAACAGAAATCGCCCTTCGTTGATGAAATCTTGCCGGCCGACGCCGTCGACCAACTTCTGCCGCGCGTCGATGTCCTAATTCTGGCGGCCCCGCTCACCGACCAGACGCGCGGCCTGATTAACGCTCGCCGGTTGCATTTGCTCCCCAAGGGCGCCGTCGTGGTGAACGTCGCCCGCGGTCCGATCGTCGTCGAGCGCGACCTGGTCGAAGTATTGAATGAAGGTCATCTCTGGGGAGTCGGCGTTGACGTGACGGAGGTCGAACCCCTCCCCGACGACAGTCCGCTCTGGAACGTGCCGAACGTGATCATCACGCCACATGTCGGCGGGCAGCGCGCGAGCCGCATTGATGATATGACAAATCTGTTCTGCGAGAATCTGCGCCGCTACCGCGCGGGCGAGGCACTCGCCAATCTCGTCGACAAGCGTCTCGGCTTCCCCGAGCCTAGCGCGATTTTCGGCGCGGTCTAAGCAGTCCCACGTCTGTCGAGATCGGCGGGCGAAATGTCCGCCATGGATCGATCATCTTCACAATCTCTTCATGATCGCCCCAAGCGTCGCGCTCGCTGACGCCTCGAAGTCAACTGCGAATTACCGCAACAAGAATTCCAATTCCGAGCGAAATCGACTGCAGAATAGGTAGTTTGCGCAAGGTTCCGATCTGGACGTTTGCGCCAGCCTCTGCGTAATATGGAGGTGTCAGCAGGCGGCCCGCGCAGTCGGTCCGCTGAGCGCCGCGCGACGGGCCGCACCCGTTCGACCAGAAGGGATTCTGGCGGAAAGGGGCGAACCAGAGTCCCGTCCGCCGCGACTTATCTCCTGAAGGACAACGATGAACCCCTCCACCACGATTCTGCAAGGCACGCGGACGATTAACTTCGACGGGCAAGAGTCCAACCGTTGCCCAACGGATTTATACGATCGCTACGAACAACTTCTCGAAGGCCAGCATCTCGGCTGGACCGAGCACCTCCGCTTCCGCCGCCTGCTCGGCACCGGCGGCCAAGGCGTCGTCTACCTCAGCGATCGCCGCGGCAGCGATGGCTTTACCCTCCCCGTGGCCGTGAAGGTTTTCTCCCCGGAACGATTTTCGAGTCAGCAAAGCTACGACATGGCGATGGCCCGCATCGCTCAGGTATCCTGCAGCGTCGCGAAGATCCAGCACGATTCGCTCCTCGACGTGCAGAACTTCATCGAGCGCAATCGCATCCGCATCATGGAGATGGAATGGGTCGACGGCTACGACCTCGACCGGCTCCTCACCCCCGCGATGCTCGCTCGCGTCCAGCAACGCGTCAGCCATCGCCGTTGGGAATACATCAATAACGTCATCGTCACCGCCGGCCCTGTGCGGCCGCGGCTGAAGCCCGGCATCGCCGCTTCCATCATCCGGCAATGCCTCTCCGCCCTCGCCGCGCTCCACCGCGAAGACATCGTTCACGGCGACCTGAAGCCGGCGAACATCATGGTCAAGCGGACCGGCAACGCGAAGATCGTCGATATCGGCTCGGCCCTCCACCTGAACAACATGCCCGACCAACGGACCTGCACGCCGCAGTACGCGGCGCCGGAAATGTTGGAGCGGAACGAATTCACGCCGCGGAGCGATCTCGCGAGCCTCGGCTACGTGCTGATCGAGATCCTCGCCGGCCGCCCGCTGTTCGCTGGGCTGAACAGCCTCGGCGAGTTGCTCGAAGCCAAGTGGACTCTGCCGCAACGCCTCGAACGAATCCTGCCCGATGAAGTCGCCGACAGCGAGCTGTTGATGACGATCTGCCGCCGCCTGACGGCGCCCGATCCCATGCTCCGCTTCGCCAACGCCGAGGACGCCAATACGGGCCCTGACGGCTTGGCCGAGTTCCAGCGTACGCTGGTCATCGGCGATCTGGCGAGCGAGTACGACAACGAGCTCCGCGTCTGGCTGGAAGAGCTCGACTGATTTCATCTGAACGAATTTGATTCTATTACGACCGGTGATCGCCGGGGGGCTTCTATTCAAGTCCCCAGCAATCGCCGGTCGCATCGTTTTAGGCGGAAAAAGCGGGTCATCTAACCCCCGGCAGATCGTAACCTACAATTGACGGCGTCGAAATCCATCCCACTCCGGGAAGCTAGGATCGCCCGTTATGTCCGCAGATCAACGTCCGCTCATCGTCGGCGCCGGCCCCGTCGGCCTCGCCGCAGCCCTGTTCTTGCAGCGTGAGGGCCTCCGCCCGCGCATCGTTGAAACCCGGACCGAACCGGCGCCCCAGTCGAAGGCGCTTGCGGTCAATCCGCGCGTCCTCGATCTGCTGGAGCCAACCGGCGTCACCGCGCGCATGCTCGAACTCGGCAGCCCCGTGCGCGGTATGCAGTTCCACCGCAACGGCAAGATCGTCGTGGGATTGAAACTCGACGGCATCCATCCAAAGTATCCGTTCATGCTCGGCCTGTCGCAGGCGACGACCGAACGACTGCTGGCCCAGGCCTTCCTCGCCGCCGGCGGAGAGATCGAACGCGGCGTCGAAATGACTTCCTGCCAAAACAACGAAGGCGGAGTCGCCGTTGAGTTACAGCACAACGCCGATGACTCCCCCGAATCAGTAGAGTCGCCCTGGCTGCTCGCCGCCGACGGCGCCCGTAGCATCGCTCGGAAACAACTCGGCGTCGAATTCAACGGCACGACGTTCCCCGGCGAATGGTATCTGGTCGACGCACCGCTCACGACGACTCTTTCGCCTGAGTTCGCCCATATCGTCTTCACCCGCGACGGCGGCTTTCTGTTCATTATGCCCGTCTTCGGCGACGAAGAGTTTCAATCGACCAACGGTCTGCTGTGGCGCGTCCTCGGCAACCGGCCGAATCCGCTCTCGCAACTTGAGGAAGCGGAACCAGCCGGCCCCGCCGTGTGGGAATCGAGCTTCCGCGTGTCGCATCGCATCGACGCCATGCTCTCGGTCGGCAACGTTTACTTCGCCGGCGACGCCGCTCACATCCACTCGCCGATGGGCGCCCGCGGCATGAATCTTGGCGTCGAGGACGCCTGGGTCTTCGCGAACCTCGTTCGTACCGGCCGGCTCGGCGAATACAACGCCCTTCGCCATCCGGTCGACCAGAGAGTCGTCCGCGAAGTCGAATTCTTCTCGAAGCTGATCGCGTCGGACGCCCCGCAGTTCCGCTTCGCTCGGCGGTACGTTTTGCCGGTCGTCGCCCGGACGCCGTTGCAGTCTCGCATCAAGCGCACGGTGACAGGGCTTGATCACGCCTTGCCGCCAGGACTGGAGCCGAACGAAGTCGCTAGCAATCCCGCACAAGCGTCTCGGCCACAGATGGCCATCTAAACTATTCGCTCGCGCTCGCAGCTAGACGCATGGGGCAATACCGCTGCACAAATTCAGGTACTTCGCCAGCTAGCATTGCGCGCGACTGCCACTCGGTTTTTCACGATTATTTCTTGAAAAACCCCGTGACATCCCGCATAGACTACCGATCAGAACTACAGCGAGATATTGCACCCTTCTCGAGGGCAGCCAAAGTCGTCAATAGTTTCAGGATGGTCGCCGCATGTTGCTCCAGCCGCGTCGCAAGCTGTTTTGCATCGGTTTCAATAAAACCGGTACAACGTCGCTTGCCGCTGCGATCTCCTCCTTCGGCTTGCGAGTGGGCGACCAAGTCCGGGCGGAACTGCTCATCGACGATTGGGCTCGCCGCGACTTCCGCCGCATCATCGCTTACTGCCGAACTGCGGACGCGTTTCAAGACGTGCCATTCAGCCTGAATCACATTTACGGCGTCCTGGACCATGCCTACCCTGGCGCCAAGTTTATTCTCACGGTCCGCAACAGCGCGGATGAGTGGTTTGATTCGCTGCTTCGCTTCCATGCCAAATTAATCGGCAAGCATCGCGTGCCGACGGCGAACGACCTGCGCGAGTTCAGCTACCACGACACTGGATGGCTGTGGCACGCGCATCAGCTCCTCTTTAACGTCGATGAAACAAACCTCTATGATCGGGATCACTACGTCGCGCATTACGAGCTCCATAATCGCCAAGTCCTCGATTATTTTCGTCATCGCCCTGAAGACTTGCTCGTGCTGAACATCGGCGAGTCGAATGCCATGCAGTCGCTATGCGATTTCCTCGGGTTCGATTATGATGGCCGGCAAATGCCCCATCTCAATACCTCGCGCCACGCGGCGTAGTCGCCAGTTCAAGCCGACGTCGCGGGAAACCGGAAGACCCCGTCGATGGCTCTCACCGCCTTCCAGATCGCCGACCAGCTGGGACTGCAGCCCCATCCGACGTGCGGCATCGTCGCCGAGAGCTACCGCAGTTCGCTGCAACTCCCCGCGTCCGCGCTCCCCGCAGCGTATGGCGGCAGCCGACCGCTCGGCAATGTGCTCAATTTCATGGTGACGCCGACGGCGCGCGTCCATCTCCATCGGCTCCGCTCGGATCAAATGTACCACCACTACATGGGGGATCCGCTCGAGGTGCTGTTGCTCTACGCCGACGGTCGCAGCGAAGTTCGCACGCTCGGTAACGACCTCGCTGCCGGCATGCGACCGCAACTTTTACTGCCAGGGGGAACGTTTCACACGGCTCGCGTCGCCGCCGGCGGCGAATACGCGCTGCTGGCGACTTCGGTCTGGCTGCGTGCCGAGCCCGAGGACGTCGAATTGGGCGACCCGCTGAAACTCGCTTCCGCATTTCCTGAAGCCAGCGACTTGATCGCAGAGTTTAGTAGCCGCTAAGGGGCCCCAGCGATCACGACGAAGGTATGATGCGCCGGCGATCATCAACGCCAATTTCTTCTCGACTGAGCCTTTCGCCATGGCTGATATCACCTACCAAATGGAACCGGCTCTGTCGTCGGCCGAGTTTATCGACGTTCTCACTCGTTCGACCCTCTCCGAGCGCCGTCCCGTTGAGCGCATCGATTTGATCGAAAGGATGCTTGCCCATGCGAACGTGATCGTCACCGCCCGCAACCCTGGCGGCCTGCTTGTCGGCGTCTCGCGGGCGATGACCGATTTCGGCTATGCCACCTACCTTTCCGATCTCGCGGTGGATGAAGCTTACCAGCGACGCGGCATTGGGCGTGAGTTGATCCGCCGCACCCATCAAGCCGCTGGTCTGGAGACGGCTCTCATTCTTCTCGCGGCGCCGAAGGCCCGCGGCTACTACCCCCATATCGGCATGCAACGGCACGATTCCTGTTGGATCATCCCCCGTCGAGGTTGAGTCGACATCAGCCACTCGGTTGACCAAATGGCGCCACTTATAGCGGTTTCGCTGGGTTTGCGGTCCCAGCAGGCCGCCGCTGCGTGAGCTATCCTTTTCCGCTATGGGCGCCAATTCTATCGCATGCAGGACCAGTCACATGATGATCGTCACCACTGGCAACGAAATCACCGGCTACGAAATCGTCGAGTACCTCGGGGTCATCCGCGGCGTCGTCGTTCGTTCCCCCAGCATTACGCAGGGGATTATGGGGGGCCTGAAGCAAATCGTGGGGGGCAATATTGAGTCGTACGCCCAGATTTGCGAAGCTGGGCGCCAGGAAGCCTACGTGCGAATGGAAGACCACGCCGCCAGCGTCGGCGCCGACGCTGTCATTGGCATGCGGTACGACGCCTCCGGCTTTGCCGAAGGGGTGACCGAGGTTCTCGCCTACGGCACCGCGGTGAAAATTCAGAAGGTATAGGGACCACAGGGACCGATGACGGCACTCCGCGAAGATCTCGAATCGTCTGAACCGGACCGCCAGTTCGGATCGGGGTGGATCAGCGGCGTGCTCGCATTGGTGCTGGCCGTCGCCGGACTGGGCGCCGTGCTTTGTTTGCGCTATCCGGAATACCTGACCGTTCCCGAAGCTCGCGGGGTCTACAACGTCGCCCTGATTCGGTTCGCCCTCTTTGCGGGGCTGCTGACCGCGTTCACGCTGGCGATCACTAGCATCGTGCTGCGCCGGCAGAAGGTCTTGGGGTTCTCGGCGATCACGCTGGTGCTGATCGCGACCGCGCTGGGAGGATCGCAGGCTCAGGACCGGATCAACGTTCAGACCGACGTTTATCTAGGTCTTGATTGGTTCATCCTGAGCATCCTGTTCACGGGGATCGTCTTCATCCCAATTGAGCGGTTGCTTGGCGCCCGCAACCAGCCGATCTTTCGCTTGGAGTGGCGGGAAGACCTGCTCTACTTCCTCATCAGCAGCCTGTTCGTCCAGGGACTCACCTACCTGTCGCTGGCCCCGTCACTGGCGATCTTGCGACATACCGACTGGGTCGGCATCCGCGGGTTCATCGCCAGCCAGCCGATCTGGCTGCAGGTGTTGGAGATCATGGTGCTGACCGATCTGGTGCAGTACTGGGTCCACCGCGGGTTCCATCGCGTGCCGTGGCTCTGGAACTTCCACGCGATCCATCACTCGGCGCCCATGATGGACTGGCTTGCCAGCTCGCGGATGCACGTCATGGAGATCGTCGTGCTCCGCGGCGCCACGGTGATCCCGATGTACATCCTGGGATTCGCCGAGTCGGCGCTCTACATTTATCTCGTGTTCGTGTTCTTGCTGTCGGCCGCCGTCCACTCGAACGTACGGATCAATCTCCGTCCGATCGAGAAGTGGTTCGTGACGCCTCGGTTCCACCATTGGCACCATGGGATTGAACGCGAAGCGATCGACGTCAACTTTGCGGTCCACTTCCCGT
>JBGSMO010000357.1:0-49402 GCA_041740115.1 Pirellulales bacterium | reverse complement strand
CGGCCCGACCGGCGTCGAGCTCGCCGGCGCCCTCGCCGAGATTGCCCGCCACAGCCTGAAGCACGACTTCCGCCAGATCGATCCGGCGGAGGCGAGCATCACGCTGGTCGAGGCCGGCAATCGCGTCCTCGGCTCGTTCCCCGAAGATCTCTCGCAAAAGGCGCTTGCGACGCTCCACAATCTTGGCGTTCATGTGCGATCAGGGACGATGGTCACCGCCATCGACCAGAACGGCATCGAGATGAAATCGACAATGGGGACTGAGCACTGGCCGACGAAGACCGTCCTCTGGGCCGCCGGCGTCAAGGCCTCGCCCCTCGGCAAAGCGCTCGCCTCCGCCTGCAGCGCCGAACTCGACAGGGCAGGGCGGCTGATCGTGGAAAAAGACTTCTCGCTCGCTAGCCGCCCCGAGGTCTTCGTCCTCGGCGACATGTCGAGCTATTCCCATCAAGACGGCAAAACGCTCCCCGGCGTCGCGCAACCCGCGATCCAAGAGGGCCGCTTCGTCGCGAAGCTGATCACGGCGCGCATCCGCGGCAAACAGGATCCCACGTTCCACTACAAAGACCTTGGCAACCTCGCCACGATCGGCCGCAGCGCCGCCGTGGCCGACATCAAGGGGATCCACTTTTCGGGCTTCTTGGCCTGGTGGCTCTGGCTGTTGGTCCATCTGATGCACATCGCCAACTTCCGCAACCGCCTGCTGGTCCTCACGCAGTGGGCCTGGAACTACTGCACCCACGACCGTTCGGCGCGCCTCATCACCGGCGACGTCCCCTCCGACGACGATCTCGCCGCGCTGCAGAATTTGGCAATCCCCGCGAAACCGCCGCTCGCTCCTGCCAAGTAGTTCCCAGCTCCGCCGGGAGAAGCACTACACGGGACGACGCCTATCGGTATGGCGACCGCCCCCTGGCAGAGCCAAGGGCAGCGCTAGTGGGGCGGCGGTACGTGGACTTCTGTCGGCGCATGCTCAGGCCCGTGATCGTCATGTCCGCCGGCATGATCGTCGTGAGCAGGCGTTGCGCCGCGCGAATCTGTTTCAGCATGAGCGTCGGCCTCAGCGTGTGACGTCGGCTCACCGTGCGAAGCATCATGTTCAGACGACGCAGGTTCGTGATGCGAACTGTCAGCCTGCGAAGCTTCGTGTTCGGCAGTTGCGGAATGCGCGTCCGTCGCTAGATGAACGTCGGTCACCGCTTCGTCGATGGCGTGCGACTCCGCGTGAGCGACCCCTTCGGCGGCCAGCGGCTCCATGGTCGTCTCGATCGGATCCTCTTCCGCCTGCCGACGTTCCCAGGGAATGTCCGCCAGGTCGGGGAGCAAGATCACGTCGACTCGCGAGTTGAGCTTTAACTCCTCTGGCGTCAGGTTCGCAGCGAGCGGTTCGTTCCCCTCAGCCTGGCTAAGGCGGATCCGCTCCGGTTCGATACCGAGGATCTGCAATTCCTCACGCACCCGTTGGCAACGTGCGAAGCACATGTCCCAGTGGTCATGGAACGGGCTATCAGGCGGCAGCGGGCTGCGGATGCAGTGAGCGCGCACTTCGATGCGATTGAGCTTGCCCGCCATCATCGGGGCGAACTCGCGGACCAGTTCAAGTTGTTCCGGCTCAAGCTCAGCTGAGCCGTCAGGAAACAGCAGCGTGAACTGGTAGTCGGTTACGTCGCCCGAGATCGCCAGCCGCCGCTTCTGCGGTTGCGCGGTGTGGCCGTACATCGGATCGAGAACCGGATTAGCGGTCCCGGCGGCGCCCTTTTGATGGCTCTTGTAGGTGGCGAACGGCTCGCGAAAGTAGCCCGCGACGGCTTCTTTCACGCCTTCCTTTTGGCCTGTGAGCCACATCACCATGAAAAACGCCATCATCGCGGTCACGAAGTCCGCGTAGGCCACTTTCCATGCTCCGCCGCCGCCAGCCATTTCAGTCCTGCTTTACTGCTAGGCGTTAAAAGTCGAATCACTAAGGCACGAACGAATACTTGAACGACGAAATCCGAATGTCGAATGACAAATGCATTACTCCATGCGTCATTCGGATTTTGTCATTCGTCATTTCTCCTGATGCGTCTCGCCCCTTCAGGGACCTTGAACTACGTAGCGTCGACTTCCTGGAAAATCGCTTCCAGTTCTTCGCGCGTCGGACGGTTTTCGGAGGAAACGCCTCGGCGGGCTTGATCGATCGCCACCTTCGGCGGCAAATCGTTCGCAAACCCGGTGATGATCGTCGCAATTGTGCGGAAGAACGCCAATTCGGCCAATCCGAGCAACCCCATACGAGCCGCCAAAGGAGCGACGAAACCGTACGACATCAAAATGCCCAGGAACGTACCGACCAACGCGGCGCCGACTTTATGTCCGATTTCGGCCGGCGGACCGTCGATATGTCCCATCGTGATGACGATGCCGAGCACGGCCGCCACAATGCCGAAGCCTGGCAAGCCGTCGGCCGTCGTCTGCAGAGCGTGCGTCGGCAAATGGTGCTCTTCCTCAATCACCTGCAAGTCGGCGGCGAACAGTGCGGGGAGTTGCTCCTTGCGAGCGGTCCCTTCGACCAGCGGCGTCAGCCCGCTGCAGATGAAGTCGCAAACGTGGTGATTGTTCGCCACCCGCGGATACTTGGTGAAGATCGAACTTTCATGCGGATGGGAGACGTGAACTTCGAGACCCAACAGCCCTTCGCGCCGAGCGGTGCGGAGCAGGTCGTACATCAGCCGAAACAGATCGCCGTACATCGCTTTGCTGAACGGCGAGCCTTTGACGGCTTGGATGATCCCCTTGAACAGGTCGACGAGGACTTTCTTCGGCGACATGACGATGAGGGCGCCAAGCGAAGCGCCGCCGATCGTCACGATTTCCGAGGGATGGATGAGCGCGCCGATATGGCCGCCGGCCCATGTAAAGCCGGCGAGCACGGCGCCTATCACCACGATGCATCCCAAAATGACGATCATCTCGCTGTCCTAAGTCCTGCCGTCGATGTGAATTCGCTGGAGTATGGCCAAGGTTGGGGCCGCGTAATGCAAACGAACGACCCCGCGGCGCGCGGTCCGTGCGGCGGGCGGCGGACGTCCGGAGACGCCGAGCCTCGAAAATGTAGGTCACTGGTAGCGGGCGAGACGGCCTCGCAGGGGGGATGACGACCATACCGATTGGACCGGCCGTAGGGGGCCCGATTCAGGGCCTCTTCCCGGAGAAAGCGCGGTGGCGGCCCTCGGAGCCAGTCCAACCACGGCGGTCGTTCGAAACTGCGATCAGCGAGCGAATGAGCCGAAGCGGTGCGAATCGGCCGAAAATGCGTAGTCTTAACGAAAAAGACGGCGCCATATCGACGTATAGAAAGGGGCGCGTATGGCCGTACGAGCCGGGACAATTTGAGTATCATGCATAAACCAGCCCTGGCCCCACGGCCTCGGGCGAAACTCATCAAATCAGAGGATCGAGCCTTGGGCGGCGACTGGAAACCCAAATTGGCAAGGAAAACAACTCGCGTGCTCGCGCCGCAACGCGCCGTTTGTTTCCTGTTCTTGAGATTGCTAGTCGTACTCCCCGTGGCAGGCAGTCTGGCTGCCGCCGAAGTTCCGACGTACAACCGCGACGTCCGCCCGATCCTCTCGGACCGCTGCTTCGCCTGCCACGGCCCCGATTCTGGAAAACGCGCCGCCGAGTTGCGGCTCGACACCGAAGCGGGCGCCCATGAACTGGCGATCATCGCCGGCGCCGCCGAAGAGAGCGAGTTGGTTAGTCGTGTGTCGACCGACGACCCCGACATGCTGATGCCGCCGGTCGAATCCAAGAAGCCGCGCCTAACCGCGAAGGAAATTGACGTCCTCCGCCGCTGGATCGACGCCGGCGCCAAGTACGAACCCCACTGGTCCTACGTCCCGCCGGTTCGTAAAGCGCCGCCCGCGGTGCAGCAGGCCGACTGGCCGCGCAACGAGATTGATCAATTCGTGCTGGCGCGCTTGGAGCAAGAAGGCGTGACGCCATCGCCGCAAGCCGACCCGACGACGATGGTCCGCCGCGTTTACTTCGATCTCACCGGCCTCCCTCCCAGGCCGGAACAAGTCGACGAGTTCGTCCAAGACGCCAGCCCCGACGCCTACGAAAAGCTGGTCGACCGCCTCCTCGCCTCCGAAGCCTACGGCGAACGGATGGCGTCGTGGTGGTTCGACCTAGTAAGGTACGCCAATACGGTCGGCTACCACGGCGATCAGGAGCATCGAATCACGCCCTACCGCGACTACGTGATCAAGTCGTTCAACGACAATTTGCCGTTCGACCAATTTACCATCGAGCAGCTAGCCGGCGATCTGTTGCCGAGTCCGACCATGTGGCAACGGGTCGCGAGCGGCTACAACCGGCTCCTTCAAACGACGCACGAAGGCGGCGCTCAAGACGCCGAATATCGGGCCAAGCACAATGCCGACCGCGTCCGCAACGTCTCCGAAACTTGGCTTGGCGCTTCAATCGGGTGCGCCGAGTGCCACGATCACAAGTTCGACCCCTACTCGACTGAGGATTTCTACAGCCTCGGCGCCATCTTCGCCGACGTCGATCACTGGGGATCGTTTGAGAAGGTGTCGAAGAACAACACGCCCACCGAGCGGCCGCCAGAAATGCTCGCATGGACGCTGCCGACGTACCGCAAGATCGCCGAAATCGACGCGAAGATCGCGAAGCTTGAAAAGTCGCTCGACGACACGCTCGTCGAAGGGAAGTGGCAAGAGTCGCGAAAGCAACTCGTCAAACTGCAAACTCAACGAGCCAAACTCGAAGGCGAGTTCGAGCCGACGATGGTGACCAAGGCGATCGAGCCTCGTGAATGCCGCATCTTGCCCCGGGGCAACTGGATGGATCAATCGGGGAAGGTCGTCACGCCGCGCGTGCCGCAC
Organism: Pirellulales bacterium; assembly: GCA_041740115.1. GTDB lineage: Bacteria > Planctomycetota > Planctomycetia > Pirellulales > Lacipirellulaceae > Lacipirellula. The sequence continues at coordinate 44,510 of JBGSMO010000357.1, read as the reverse complement.
TTCATGCCGCAAATCGAAACCGACGGCCGTCGCGTCAATCGGCTCGACTTAGCCAAGTGGCTCGTTGCGCGAGAGCAGCCGCTCACGGCCCGAGTCGAGATCAATCGACTCTGGCAGCGGCTCTTTGGCGCGGGACTTTCGAAGACGGTGATCGACCTCGGCTCTCAGGGCGAATGGCCCGTCAATCAAGATCTGCTTGATTGGCTCGCCGTCGAGTTCATGGAAAGCGGCTGGGACGTCAAGCACATGATGCGGTTGATGGTCACCTCGGCCGCCTACCGGCAGTCGTCGCTGCCGCGGGAGGAACTTGAAGCGACCGACCGGAGAATCGATTGCTCGCGCGCCAATCGCGATTCCGGCTCGACGCGGAAGCGATTCGTGACAATGCGTTGGCGGTAAGCGGGCTGCTGGTGATGCAAACCGGGGGCGGCGTTTCGCGTCCCTACCAACCGGCCGGTTACTATTCGCCGTTGAATTTCCCCGAACGCGAGTATCAGCCGACGCTCAATCGCGAGCAGTTTCGCCGCTCGGTCTACGCCCATTGGCAGCGACAGTTTTTGCACCCCTGGCTGCTGGCGTTTGACGCCCCAACCCGTGAGGAATGCACTGCCCAACGGCCGACCTCCAATACGCCGAGCGCCGCGCTGGTGTTGCTGAACGATCCGTCGTTCGTCGAAGCGGCCCGAGTCCTCGCCGCCAAGACGCTTGCGTCGAACGACGCAAACGATGCAGCGCGACTCGAAACGACATGGCGAGCCGTCGTCGGTCGTCCGGCGAAGATTGAAGAAATCGCGCTGCTCCAGCACCTCCTCGAAAAACACCGTGAACATTATGCCGCCCATCGATCTGATGCGGAGGCGCTGCTGCGCGTCGGCATAACGGAGGCTCCTGCGGCGGTTGACGTGGCGGAGTTGGCGGCTTGGACTTCAGTTAGCCGCGCTCTGCTCAATCTGAATGAAACCATTTCGCGAAACTGATTCGCTTGATTGAAGAATCTGCCATGAACCTCGAACGCTTCAACGCCTGGAAACGATTGATCGACCGCCGCACATTCGTCGGGAGCGCGTCGCTCGGCCTCGGCGCGATGGCGCTTGCCAGCTTGCTGCAGCGCAATGCGCTCGCTGTTCGCGTTGGTGCAGGAGATGACGGAATTGCCCCCTTGAGCGGCTCGCGGGGCGTCGTCCATCCGCTCCACTTCGCTCCGAAGGCGAAGCGAGTCATCTTTCTCTGCATGGCTGGCGGACCGTCGCAGTTCGAGACGTTCGACGAAAAACCAAAACTCGCCGAATTGCACGGCCAGCCGATGCCAGAGTCGTTCACCAAGGGGCAGCCGATCGCGCAGTTGCAGGGAAGTCCGCTGTTGGCGCTGCGACCGCTGGCCAAGTTCAACCGTCACGGCCAATCTGGTCAGAAGATCAGCGAACTGCTGCCGTACATCGGCAAGATCGCCGACGACATTTGCATTATTCGCTCGATGCAGACTGAGCAGATCAATCACGATCCAGCGCAGACGTTCCTCAACGCCGGCACCAGCGTCTCCGGTCGGCCGAGCATGGGGGCGTGGATCAACTACGGCCTCGGCAGCGAAAGCGACGACCTGCCCGGCTTCATCGTGATGAAGAGCATCTCCGACAGTCGCTCGCCGCAACCGATCTCCTCCCGTCAGTGGCACAGCGGGTTCCTGCCGAGTCGCTTCCAGGGAGTTCCGGTCTATTCGCAAAACGACCCGGTCCACTTCGTCAGCAACCCGCCCGGCGTCGATCGTCAGCGACAACTCGACGTGATTGAAACCGTCAACGGCCTCAACCGTCTGCGCGATCTCGACGAGAAGAACCCGGAAATTGCCGCGCGCATCGCCCAGTACGAACTGGCGTTTCGGATGCAGGCGAGCGTCCCTGGCCTGGTCGACATTTCCGACGAACCGCAGCACGTCCTCGATATGTATGGCGTCAAAGGCGCCGACGGCTCGTTCGCGTACAACTGCCTGCTGGCCCGGCGCATGGCGGAGCGCGGCGTGCGATTCATCCAACTCTACCACCGCGGCTGGGACCACCACAACGGGATCAAGAAGTACACTCCCGAAGCGTGCTTATCGAGCGATCAGCCGAGCGCGGCACTCATCACCGACCTCAAACAGCGTGGCATGCTTGAGGATACCCTCGTCGTCTGGGGCGGCGAATTCGGTCGCACGCCGATGGCTCAGGGCGACGTCGAAGACGATAACGTCGGCCGTGACCATCACATCCGCGGCTTCTCGATGTGGCTCGCCGGCGGCGGCATTCGACCCGGCGTCACCTACGGCGCGACGGACGAACTCGGCTACTACGCAGCCGAGAACCCAGTCCACATCCACGACCTGCACGCGACGATGATGCGGCTATTGGGAATCGACCACGAGCGGCTGACCTACCGTTATCAGGGGCGCGACTTCCGCCTCACCGACGTCGCCGGTCACGTCGTTGACGGCATCCTGGCGTAGCCGCGCGCCGGCGTTGCGCTCGGATGAACTCAAGACGCGCAGGGGCGTATCGACGATGTCGGCGCTTGATCGCTCCGTCAACTTCGCGGCCTGAAACCGCGGGACGGCGACAATACTCGTGCATGCCACTTTCATCGCAAGCTCGCATGACCTATCGATTCGTGGCAGACTTTCTCAATCGCTTCGTCAAGCGTGTCGCACACGACGAAGAACTCGCTGAAGCCCGTCGCTTCGATCGTCGCGTGCAACTCTTCGTTCAACCCGACGAGCGCCATTTCGCCCCCACGGCCGCTGACGAGGTGGTAGAGGCGGAGCAGCATCCGAAAGCCGGTTCCCGAAACGTCGGCGACGTTCGAGAGGTCGACGATGACGCTCCGCGCCGGTTCAAACGCCGCGACCAGTTCTTCCTGATAGCCGGGAGCATCGTGACGCGTCACATGGCCGTTGAACGTGGCCAGCAAGGCGTCGCCGTAGAGTTCGTAAGTAAGTGTGCTCATCGAATCGCTGACAACCATCTGGTGAATCCGGGTTCGCCGCCTGACCGGCAACCATAGGCCACGCCAGCCCGCCAGCGAGCGGAGAATGGGCTTGGCCCCGCCAGCGCGTTGAACTGCGGAAACGGTTCCGAGCGGGACGTTTCCAAAACGCAACGCGATCATCGCAACGGTGCGGAAATTACCGCAGAAATCGGGCAATTGGCGTCCCAGGACGCGAAAGATGCGCGTCCCCGAAGGGACCGGCAGTCCGCGTAGAAGTGCGGTTACCGCGACAACATGAAGCCGGTCATGAGCGACGCCGTGCCGAGGCTGCCGGAGTCGAACCCTCCGAATTCAATCCAGTCGTCGGCGAACTCGACGTCGGCCGTCCAGAGGACGTTGCAGGTGCTGTAGCTCCGCTTCAGCAGAATGGCTTCGGTGCCGAGCAAGAGGCCGCCGAAGGTGTCGGTATTAAGGTAGGTCGATTTGAGCGTCCCGCCGATTGGCGGGTCTTCCAGTCGCTCTTCTAGGAATCGCCCGCGCACGGAACCGAAGCGCCCGCCAAACCGCGTCGCGAAGCGCAACTGCGGATCGTCGCCGCGGCGATCGACGACGTCGCCCCAGTACCACCCGAGCGCCGTTTGGACGCTCGCGCGCTTTACCTCGGTCAGATTGACGGAGAAGGCGTTGGGAATTGTCGATTGCACCCCGGCAATGTTGGTGGCGAGGCCTGAGACGATGCGATTGGTGTTACCGACGGCTGAGAGGTAACCGCCGCCGAAATCAAAGAACATCCGCCCCGGCGCAAGTCCGGGAGCAAGCGCTTGCCGAAAACCGCCGTTGATGCCCCACCCCAGTTTCTGCCCCCCTTCGAGAGCGCCTTCGCCCACGACGAAATCGACCCCGTAGCGGAGGTAGGGGCCTGAGATCCAACTGATCGGCATGTTGCCTGACATCTGGTCGGGCTGATCCGCAGGGCCCACGCCATAGGGTGCGTCGTAGCCAAGGTCGTAACTCTCGGGCACTAGGCTATCTGCTTCAACCATTGGCTGTTGAAGCGCTTGATCGCCCTCTAGCGGCGCAGAAACATCAAGTGCGGCGGCTTCAATTTCGCCAGCTGCCGGGGCTTCGCCGCCATCGATGAAATCGAGTAACGTCCCCTGTCCGCGCGCAGCCTCCGCCAACCAGCAGCAGGCCAAGCAACACGCGGCAAGCGTGAGCAGTGACCGGCGCCGAGTCACGTTCGCCCAACGGCTCGACATGGCGTGGGAGAATAGCACGATAAGATTTGGTCCGACGAGGCGCGTGGCAGGATCGCTTGCAGCGCGATCTCATCCGTTAGTTCGTCGTCGCCCACTGGCGGAGTTTAGCGATTCTGGCTTCTTTGCCAGCTAGCAGCGCCGGCGTCGACGTCGGCGGATGGAAACCAGGCGGGGTCTATGCTGCCGCGAGACTCCGCTGCGGAGCATGAGCCGCTGCGGGGTTCGCTCCTGCCAGCTGCTTCCGTCGTTGGGCCAATAAATGTCGCGTGTCGGCGACAAGCGTCAGTATCCCCACTAGCGAATCGTCGCCGTCAAGCCGGCCCTTCGCATAGTCTTCGATCGCCGCTTGCTTGATTTGAGAGAGCCGTGACTCGAGATATTCCAGGAACTCTCGGGGTAGCGTCGGCGCCGATTCATCGAATTCGGCGCCTTGCAGCAGTCGCTCGATCCGATCAATCTGCCGCAGGTGAACGTCGGGTTGCACGGCCCGAAACCCACGGAGGAAACTCCATAGCGCCAGGCAGCCGGCGATCGACGCGCCGACGACGCTCAGGGCGTCGGTCGTTGGGCCGAGGACTTCCTCCACATTCAACGGCCGCCGTGACCTGAGAAACGCTTCAGCGCCGGGATGAACCGGAAATTCAGGGTTCGCGTTCGTCGCATCCAGGTTGACTTGCGTATGCGCCGCCACCGCGTCGCTCATCGAGCGCAGGGCGTCGAATAGCGCGTCGTTGGAAACGTTCTTATTGGCGACTAACAGCAATCGCAGACCAATCGTCTCGCAGTCTTGCGCCGGCGCAGCCGGCTCGATGCCGTAGGAAAACGCCGGGATGGTCACGGCTTCGACGCGATCGTTTCGCAAGTCGACTCGTTCGCCGGAGTGGTTGCGACGGCTATCGATATGGAGCGCCGTCGCGAACGGCAATGGCATGAGTCCATAATCGCCGTCCCGAATCAGTTGATCGACGACCTCCGAAGGCATCGAGTCGACGACGAACGCCGCATCGGGAAGACGTTTTCGTAGCGCGTCTTTTTCCGAGGCGGGCGCATTGCGCCAGGCAACGATTTGCTCCAGCAGAGCGGGCTCGGCGAGATGCTCGGCAATGAGCTCAGAGGATGCGTCGGACGAATCGCCCATTAACCCCGCGAGTTGGAGCAAATCTTCGGCGAGTCGCGCGCCGTTGGCGCCCTGCTCGCCGAGCACGACGCGCCGCCCGCGCAGGAGTTCCAGCGAAGGCCTCGGGGCAGCGTCTAGCAGTTCGCGTCGCACCAGCAAATGAAGCGGTTCGACGCCGAGGCTCGCGACTTGCCGAACGTCGCAATAGTTAGCCGTGGACAAGCCGCCCAGAACGAGGCCCAAATCAAGCTTGCCCTCGTTGACGGCCGCGCAAATCTGCTCTGAATTCGTGCCGCTGCAGACGTTTACCTCGACGTTCCCGCTGATGCGGGCGGCAATTCGGCCTGCCATTTCGGTCCGCATAGGACAAACGTTGCCGCCGCTCAAACGAAGTCGCACCGGCGCTCCGCAGTAGCAGCGACAATAGTTATACGCGGCGACGCTCAAGAGCGTGACGCCCAGCAAACCGCCGCCGATCGACCACCAACGCTGATAATTGCCCATCACCGCACCTCGCGCCAAACATGCCAAAATCGCATTCAGCGGCGAAGAGTAGCAATTGCTAGCAAGGGCGTCGACGGCGATATGCTCGCTGTAAAATGCCTAGGCAACGCAGTGCTAGCGTTGGAGAAACCACTCGACGATCCGAGGATTAAAATCCTCAATACACTCCCAGTGGAAGGCGTGGCCGGCGTTATCGTACAAATGAAGGTCGCACCGCGGAATGCGACCAGCAATCTCCTCAGCCATCCAGCGCGGCGTGAAAATGTCGTTCTTGCCGCCAATGACGAGCGTCCGACAAGCGACCCGGTGCAATTCGTTGAACACGTCATGCGTGACGCAGGCGTCCGCCTGCGCCTCCAGCGCGTGCAGCGGCTGCGGCATCGGCTCTTCGGCGGCGAGCCGGCGGCCTTCGAGGAGCGCTTCGTAGCCAGCGTCGCTATCCCAAAAAGGTTTGGCGAAAATCAGGAGTTGGATATAGCGGACGAACTCGGCAGGGACGAGCTTCGCCTTCGCCACGCGGAGGTGTTGGAAAATGTCCCGCGCGTAGCGATCGCAACGGGCCCAGGGGCACATGAGGACCGTGCTTTCGATGCGATTAGGATGGCGGAGCATGAGTTGCTGGGCAATGGCGCTCCCCATGGAGCAGCCAATCACCCGCGCACGCTCGATTTGTAAGGCGTCCATCAACCCCGCATAGTCGTCGGCCATCATCGCTGAGGTGTAGGGCCCCGGCGGCATGTCGCTTTGGCCAACGCCGCGGTTGTCGACCAGCACGCAGCGGAAGTGGCGCCGCCAGAGCGCGACGTGATTCGACCAGACGCTCCCCGGGCCAGTGATTCCCATGATGCAAATCAAGGGCGGACCTTCTCCCTCCTCTTCGTAGTAGAGTTGGATGCCGTTGGCGGCGACGTGAGGCATAGCTAAGAACTCCGCAAGAATTCGATGAGATGCCGAAGTTATCGGAAGAAACAATCACTCAACCAATTGCCGGCATGAGGACTTCCCGTATCCAACGACCGTCGTGTAGCGTCACGCCATCAGGATCATCGACGGCGGCTTCTGCCTCGTCTTCGCAGATGATCCACCCGTTGTAGTTCCACGATTTGAGCCATCGCGTCACGCCGACGAAGTCGACCTTACCGGCGCCCATCAGGGCGAACTCCGGCGCGCCGTCCCAATCCTTGAAGTGGACGTGATTGATCAACTGCTGCCACTTCTGCATCGTCGCGAGCGGGTCCATGCCGCCGTTGATGAGGTGACCGACGTCCGGCGTCCAGCCGGTAGCCTCGCGGTCGAGGCCGTTCAGGACTACCTCGTAATCATCGGCGGTGCGGTTGATCGACGTCGGCGGCGAGTTCGGATGGAAGGAGGCGACGACTCCTCGTTCCGCCGCTCGGCGCGAGACGCTGTTGACGTTCGCCACTAGATTTCGACGACGTTGTTCCAGATTGTCCCGATTCGTCGGCATTTGCACTGTGCAGAGGAGCGCGCTGGGGAAGCGCTGCAACAACTCGATCACACGGTCAGCTTCGGCACGCTCGTGGTCGGTTTCGGTCGAGTGGTTCCATTCGAGGACGAGCGCGACGGCTGCAAGTTCGACGCGGTGTCGCTGCAGCGACTCCGCCAAGCGATTAGAATCGCTCAACTCGCCCATCCAAAAGTGGATCGGCTCGATCCCCGCCATGCCCGCTTGGGCGGTCACCTCGATCATGTGATCGAGTCGGTTGGCATGAGTGGCGCCGTTGCCGCTCATAAACCAAGTGTAACACTCGTTGCCGAAGCGAAAGGGGAGCGTAGTCATCGTTGGTTCGGCGCTCTACGGCGCGATCGAAAAGAGTTGTGAAAAGTTCGGCCGTTCCAAGATTGAGTCGTCGCGTCTTAACCCGGTTTAGCCATGCGTGAGGCATTGTCGGCGGAGTCGACCATCAATTGCAGGATTCGGTTCCAGGTTTCAGGCGCCTCGAGCGCTTCGTTGGCGATCATGCAGCCGTCCCAACAAATATGCTTGATGGCCGGCCGCGGCGCACCGTCGGAATCGAGTAGCCAGTAGCTTGCGCACTTCACCACGTCGAGCTTGCCCCGCGGATCGTCCGCGCGACAGTGGCGACCGGTCTTGTCATGCGAGCCGCTGCCAAACACCGTGCCGTCGCTTTGCGCTATATGGACGTCAAGCGTCCACGGTCCGAGTGCCCGAGTCATCGTGCTGTATGCAGACCAGAATTCGTCGGCGCTATAACCGTCGCTGAGCAAACGATGCTCAGGGGCGTTGTAGCCGAGCAGATAGAGGTAGGTGTGCGCCAAATCGGCCTGGAAACCAACGAGCCCGGGGCGATCCACCGTTTCCAAAAGTTCGGCCATATGACGCCACGAGTGCATCCCGGCCCAGCAGATCTCGCCTTCCGCAGCGAGGACCTCGCCGAGGCCGTCGGCAATCCGCCCCGCCTCACGGAACGTATCGGCGATCCGCCGCGTATGTTCGCGCGGATTGGTCGCCCAGCGCGTCGGATTGTCGGCGGAGTCGATCCGTACGGCGCCGTAAGGCCGCACTCCGCGCTCGCGCAAGCGGCTCGCATAACGACAAGATTTTTCGACAGCGGCAAGGAACAGCTTGCGCTCGGTTGCATCGCCCATCGCGCTGCCGCCGCCGAGGTCGTTCCAGACGGGCGCTACGACTGAACCGCAGACGAGGTCGTGCGCTTGAAGGGTTTCGACGACGCGGTTCAAACCGTCGTCGCCCTCGTCCATATCGATGTGCGACGGATAGAGCGAAAGATCCACGCCGTCAAACCTCCGGCCGCCGGCCGACGCCGCGCGCGTGAGGTCGAGCATCCGATCGAGCAAAATGGGCGGGTGATCGGTTCCCGGCTCCTTGCCAACAAGCCCCGGCCCCATTGCGTTGTGAAGTTTCCAACTTACGGCCATCGAGTCTGCGGCAACGGACGCCGTTCCTGTCAAATCTGCGTTCAGAGAAGTCAGGTACGACAGTACTCGATCCAGGCGAGAATTGCCAGCAGTGAGTCGGCTGCGCCAGAGGAACGGCAAAGTCAGAAAAAACCAACCGCCCAGGGCGCCAAGAGCGCAAAGAGACGTGTTCAATGCTTAACCACCAAGGCACTAAGATTCTTGGTGCTTCCTTAGTGCCTTGGAGTCTTGGTGGTTAATCTTGGAACTATGCAGTTCACGCTGCACCGAGCCCCAGCATCCGACGCCAGGCGCTCATCTGCCCCAAATGCATCATCACATGCCCTCCGGCGTAAAAAGCCAGTACCGATCCGATCGTCGGAAAGAGCTCCGTGGAACGCCCGCCCGCGAGATTTGGCTTCCGCATCAGCTCATCGTCGGCGCCGCGAAGCATCGTGAGAGCTGCTCGATAGCCGCTGAAGAAACGATCGACGATTTCATCCTGCCGAGGGTAGATCGCTCCGGAAGGATCATCCTTGCATTGAGCATCTTTCGAAAAAACCGATCGAAACCGCTCCGGCGGACTAATCGCGGTCGCGTCGCCGCCGAGTTGACTGACGATGATCGGCGAGTAGATGGAAAGGTGGCCAAACACGAACGCGCCGTGATTCGACTGAACGATCTCCCCTCCCGGCGCCGCCCACCGTGCGAACTGCGAGGCATTGACTCCCGCCAGGAGACGCGTGGCGTTATTGAGCCCCAACTGGAGCGAGTCAGCGATCATATGGCCAATAACCGATTGCACGATGAACTCCTCGACGTCGAGCCAGTGATGTCTACTTTCGTTCGTCAGCCACGCGCCGCATGCTGCGGGGCGCTGACGCCTCAACAGTAGAATCGCCGTGGGCTTCGATGTGAAGAGTCGATTCGTTCGCCGTGCAACGCGATGAGGATCGCACTGAATTTAAGCCGTTTGATCCAGTCCATTGAGCGCGTCGATGAACATTGCTGAGAGTTCCTCGGAACTTGCATCGCCATCGCGACAGTGATTGTCGCTAAAAAAAGTCGCTTGGCAGTCCTCCTCCCTCGTCCGGTAGCAGGCCCGCTCGGCGGGTTGTGACGCTTGTCGCGAGGCGCGTTTTTGGCGACAGAGTTCTGACTGGCCTAAGTTGCTGCGCTCGCTCGACTTGGGCCGTTGCGCGACGCTCGTTCTGTCGCCTTTGTCGCGACAGAATGGTGGTTGTTGGGCATCGGCCGGGTTGGCGGGTTCGCACCAGGTTTAAAGAAGCGTTGCCTTGAGTGCCCCCGTTTTGAAGAACCGGGGGCTAAGGAGCGGAATTCGCCGTTGGTGCGTTTTGGATTTTTGGACTTTTGGATGCGCCGCGGGGGACCCCGCATAAAGCGGTCCAAAAGTCGCTGGCCAAGAATCGCCCCTTCGCGCGGTTGAGGCTGGAAAACGCAAGGCTCTTGAGGCGGCATGCGCACTTTTGGTGAAAGACTTCTGGCTTTTACGCGAAACGTCAATCGATTCAAAAGTCAGGCGAGCTGCCGCGCAGCGCGACGTGCCCGCCGGGCCGAATGATGGTCGGCGGTGCGAGGTTGGTTGAGTTTTCAAAGAGCGCTGGTAGGTCAGGCTTTCAGCCTGACGGCGCGCCGCGGGAGATTGCCTTCAAGAAGGCGAACCTTCCTCGTACTTCCGTCGGGCTGGAAAGCCTGACCTACCGTAGCCTAGCGAGTCGCGCGGCCATTTTCTGCACCTTAGTTTCCAGCTTTTTTGCTGCCTAAGGCCCGTATGGTCCAGGAGGACTGCAAAGTCTGTTTTCTGCAAGAGTCAAGAGTCTGGAGTCGAGAGCGTTGCATCCCAACTTTCTTCGACAGATGCGCGTTGCGCCGGACGCCTAATTCGATCTTCCAAAGTAGTGAGTTGCGCCCATTCCACGTTCGTCCACGCTGCCGAGAGCGGCGGTTCCCACCAGGCCCGCGTTGCGGAGCCCGCTGCGCTGTTGCGCGTTCATGGGGTCAGAATCGATGCTACTGCGAACGGCGGCGAGGCCCAGGGGGGCGAAGCCGGCGATCCCCTCGCCGATTTCCTAAGTCGTATGCATTTTCCCGGTTGGAGAGTCGGCGTCATCGAAGTCGACGGACAGGCGCGTCAGGCGACCGAACCTGCGGCGATCTGGTTCTATCTGGCGACCGCAGGTGATGTGGAAATCCGCGTCGAGGCAGAAAACTCGACCGTGATGCTTCGCCGCGGCGACGCGGCCATCGTTGCGAGCCGGTCGCGGCACGATCTGGTCCGCGCATTGCGAACCGAGGGCGGCGCCTTTGAGCGGGCAACAGTCTTATTCGGCAATTGCTCCCACGGAATCGCCGGCGGCCAGCAGATGGAAACGCTGCTCCCCTCCTTGGCGGTTTTTGCGGCCAGTGAGTCATCGGGGCCGCAATGTTGCGAAGGATTTGTCGAATGGCTGGCCGCCGAAGCAGCGTCGAGTCGTCCGGGTGCCGCCGCGGTCGCGAGTCGGTTCTTGCTGTCCATGTTCGTGGAAAAGCTACGCAGCCAACTCGTCGCCGCGACGGCGGAGTCGTCGTCGCATCCGGAGAAGCGGATCGGTCCGTTGCAAGCGGCGCTCGATCCTTGTCTCGGAGTCGTCTTGCGACTCGTCCATGCCAAGCCGGAGCGCGACTGGACCGTTCACTCGCTAGCTCGCGAGTCGGGGCTCTCGCGTTCGGCGTTCGCCGACCGGTTTCGCACGCTTGTAGGACAACCGCCGTTGCAATACGTGACGGAAATTCGGATGCAAAAGGCGACGGAGCTGCTGGAAACGACCGACATCCCGGTGAAGCGCATTGCGGCGCTAGTGGGGTACGAGTCGGTGTCGGCGTTCAGCAGCGCGTTTAAACGTCGGTTTGGCAGTCCGCCTATCTCAGTACGGCCCAAGGCGAACGGAATGACGTCGCTAGGTCGGAGATAGAAAGTCCGGCTATCGCTAGCATCCGATGAAAGATCGCATGGGATCGCATTATGGGGCTCAAAGAAGTCCTAATTGCTAGCAAATCTGGCGGCAGCGGGACTTTCCTCACGGGCAAGCTGGTTTGATTGCACAAAGTTTAATGATCGCCGTCGCGCCTCTCGATAATCATGATGGCGAGTTTCATTCGCCCACGGTCGGCGTTCGTCTGCTCCTCACTCATCGTCCAGCCGCATGTCGCAGAGACTCCTCACATTCGCACGGCTCTTTGCCATGTTCGCCATGGCGGCTGCAGCAGAAGCTCGCGCCTTAGCGGACGATATGCCCGCTAGCGGCGAAGACGCCGAGTTCGAGGAGCAGCAGGAGTTGCCAGCGGTCGACGCCGTCGAGCCGCGGCAGTCGGCCAACCTCGTCGAGTACTTCAACGAAGAGCCCAGCGAGACGCTGGCGGAGATCCCCGATTGCACCGCATCATGCGAATTCTCTTCGCCGATGACGCGCTACTGGGCGAGCGCCGAATATCTCCTGTGGGGCAACGAGGGAATGTATGTTCCCGCCTTGGTCACCACGAGCCCCACCGGGACGGCGTCAAGCGACGCGGGCGTTCTTGGCGAGGAGGACACGACGATTCTAAAAGGAGAGTCGCACTTCAATGACGACGTCCGCTCCGGCGGCCGGTTCGAGCTAGGCATGTGGCTCGATCCCGCGCAGCGCGATAGCCTTGCTTTGACCTACTTCTTCATCGGAGAAGGTTCGGCCGGCTACCATGTGGACGTGTCGGACAACCCGATCATCGCGCGCCCTTTCTTTAACGTTTCGAGCGGCGCCGAAGACGCCCGGCTGATAACGTATCCCAATCTCGTCCAAGGGACGGTCGACATTACCGCGGAGAGCGCCTTTCAGGCGGCGTCGTTCGAATACCGCCGGCAAGCGGTTCGTTCGGGGCGATACAAGATTGATTGGCTTTTCGGCTATACCTACGCCCAGCTTGACGAGAACGTCACCATCCGCGACTCGACGCTGTCGCTCTCTGGCGTGACGCAAGGGACGGCCATCGACCTGTACGATGCGTTCGATTCGCAAAATGCCTTTCACGGGGCGTCGTTCGGCATCGCCGCTCATGAGGAGCTTGGCGAGCTTTGGACCGGCGACGTCTTCGCCAAGGGATCGCTGGGCGGCATGGCCAGCCGGACGCGCATCTCGGGCGAGACCGAAACGACGCTGAACAACGTCACCACGACCAACGCCGGCGGCCTGCTCACGCAGACGTCCAACCTCGGCACGCACCACGACGGTTACGTCAGTTCCGCGTGGGAACTGGGACTGAAACTGCGACGGCGGCTCACGACGAACACGTCGCTGACGCTCGGCTACAGTTGGTTCCTGCTGAGCCACGTCGAACGGGCCGGCGAGCAAATCGACCTGGGCGTCAACGTCACCCAGATTCCGCCCGGCAACCTGGTCGGCGCCGCCCGACCTGAATTCCCGGGCGAGAAATCGAGCTTCTGGACGCAGGGGGTGACGTTTGGGCTGGAAGCGCTGTTTTAGGCCGCGCGCCAACTTTGCAACTCGGCGAAGGCCTCGTCGAGAGCGTCAATCTCTTCCTCAATCGCTGCAGCGTTGACGGCGTCGAGCCGATCAAACGCTGCATCGTCTTCGAGATCCGACGAACGCAAACTGCGATTGATTCCCGAACGGTCGCTTGCCTCAGCTTCGCTCGATACGGGCTGCTCGACAACATCAGCCGCATCGTCCGATTCTTCTTCCGCAAGGAGCGACGCGAAAGCGAGGCCCGCGAGTGAAGCGTCGTCGCTTGACGCCGCATCGCCTCCCGCTTCTTCCTCGGCCAGGAGCGCCGCCGCGGCCGTCGCACTGCTCGCGCTCGGCGTGAACGTCGTACTGCCGTTGCGAATCGCTTTGGCTAACTCCGCATTGCCGGCGCTGTCCTCGCCCTGGGCGATGACTTCTCGGAAGTAGGTATTGCTGCTTGTCTGGCTCGATGCAAAGAACCAGCGAATCGACGTGTACGCCGGCTTCAACAGCCGTTCGCCGAAGTTGTTGTTCGCCGCCGTCTCGGCGCTGGTGAGCACGATGTTCGCAATGACGTCGTTGGTGATCGTCGCCCCGGTATCGGCGCTTTTCTCGACGCCATCGTTCATCGCCGCCGGTTGCGCCTCGGTCACCTTGTACGTTCCCGCCGGCAATGCGGTAAAGGAATAGGTTCCGTCGCTCTTGGTGATCGCGGAGCGGGTGATGTTCGTTCCCGAGCTAGTGCTTGCAAGCGTCACCAACACGCCCGGAATTCCCACCTCGCCCGTATCGCGCACGCCGTCGTTGTCGGCGTCAAAGAAGACAATCCCTGAAATGACGCCCGTAGTCGTCGCCGCAGTGACGGTCATCGTCACCGTCGCGATTTTCGTCAGGCCGTCACTGTCGGTGATCGTATAAGTGAACGTCTCGGTCCCGGTAAAGCTGGCGGCCGGCTTATACTGGACCTTCGACCCGTCAGTGCTGATCGTGACCACGCCGCTCTGGGATCCCTGCGTAACGGCGGTGATCGTCAGCGTTTGCGTCCCGTCGGGAGCGCCCGAATCGTTCGCCAGCACGTCGACTTCGTGCGTCGAACCGTCGTTCGTGACGCTTTTCGCGTCGTTCGCCGCTGTCGGAGCGTCGGCGACGCCATTGATCGTGATCGTTACCGTAATCGGCTGCGACTGGCCGTTGGCGTCCTTCGCCCGATAAGTAAAGCTGTCGGCGCCAAAGTAATTGGCGGTCGGCGTATAGGTGAACGAGCCGTTGGCATTCAGAGTAAGCGTTCCGTGAGCCGGATTCGTCACCACTTCCGCAGTAAGCGAATCGCCTTCCACGTCAGTATCGTTGGTCAAGACGCCGTCGGCGGCATTCACCGTCAACGTCGCGTCTTCGCTAACGGTATAGGAGTCGGCCACGGCCACCGGGGCGTCGTTTACCGCCGCGATCGTCAATGTCACCGCGATCGGATCCGAGGTCGCGGTTCCGTCATTCACGCGATAGGTGAACGAATCGCCGCCGTTGTAGTCTCCAGTCGGCGTGTAAGTGAACGAGCCGTCGGCGTTTAGCTCCAGCGTCCCATGGGTCGGCCCCGTGACGACCTCCGCGATCAAATCGCTATTGCCGTCGGGATCAGAGTCATTCGCCAGCACGCCTTGTCCGACGCCAACCGTCAACACCGTGTCTTCGTTGGTTTGGTACGAATCGGCGACGCCGACCGGCGGATCGTTCACGGCCGTTACGTTGATTGTGACCGTCGTCTTATTGCCTTGAAGCGTGCCGTCTGTAGTCGCCGCCGTATAGGTAAAGCTGTCGACGCCGGAGAAGTCGTCATCGGGCGTATAGGTGAACGAGCCGTCCGCGTTGAACGTCAGCGTCCCATGGCTCACGTCGTCGACGAGCGTGGCGATGAGCGATTCTATGTTCTCGTCATTCGCCAAAACGCCAGTCGCAGCGGGAACCGTCAACGAGCCATCCTCAGTTACTGAGTAGGCGTCCGGCAAGACGGCGATGTCGCCGGTAACGGTCAACGTCACGGACTGCAGGGCGGCGTTGCCGGCTTTGTCGGCCAGTCGCACCGTAAACTGATGCGTCGACGCTTGGGCCGCGGTCGGCGTCCATTGGATCACGCCCGTCGTCGGGTCGATCGTCATCCCCGTGGGAGCGTTCACCAGCGAATACGCCGTGTCAGCATCGCCTTCATCAGCGCTCGCGGGATCGTAAGTGAACGCCGCTCCGAGTTCGACGGTCGCCGCCGGCGTGGTCGAGATAGTCGCCGGCGTCGACGTATCGAGTGTAATCATCAATGAAACGCTATCAGGACTCTCGACGCCGCTGAGCGTCTGTCGCGCGTAGATCTCGTGCAGTCCGTCGGTAAGCGTCGCGGCGCCGTTCGTGGTGATCGTCACCGTGGCGCCTGTCGCGACCGCCGAGCCAATCAGCGTATCGCCCACATAGAGCTTCACTTCTCCGCCAGGCGCGACTCCGGAAACGACGAATTGCAGTTGCTTGCCTGCCGAGTTGTTCAAATTGGTGATGCGATCGCTGTCGGACTCGCCCGTATCGCTGGCGGCTGCCAAGACGACTCCGCTCGGGGACAGCACGATCGACTCGGCGAAGTTGCGCACCAACTCGACGCCGATCTCAACCGTCACGGTATGCCCCGCGCCGGCGGCGGGAAGGGTTTGCGTCCCTTGCGACGAGACGACGATTCGGATCGTGTGCGTCCCTGGTTCAAGCTGCAGTCGGTACTTACCGTCGTCGTCGGTCAGCGTTGAGATTTCGCCAGAGTCGAACGCTCCGTTGTTGTTGGCGTCGACGTAGACCACAGCGCAAGCCAGTCCTTCTTCGCCCGAGTCTTGCACGCCGTTGCTGTTGAGATCAACGAACCGTACTCCCGCGACGTCGCCGACGCCTTCAACTGAGGAAATAACCGCTAACTGGTTGTCGGTGCTGACCGGAAGCTCGTTGTAGGGAGAGGCGTTGTTGGTCTTGATCGGCAGGTTTGCAATCTTGTCGACAGTGGTCATCGACAAGATCTTGCCGAAGACTGTGAATGCGTTATTGGCCTCTAAGTCGAGGGACTTGTTATCGTCGCTGAGGTTGATGAAAAACTGGCTGGTGGCGCTGTTCGAATTGCCGCCCAGCTTGGCCATGGCGATGGTGCCGCGGAGATTCGAAATGCCTGGCTCGTTCTGAATCTGAGCATCAGTCGGAACAGCCGTGAACTGCGACGTATTCGTGAAAGTCGGCGACGAAGTCGTAAACCCACCCGCCTGGATTACGAAGTCTTTGACTGACCGATGGAAGAATGATTTCGCATAGTCCCCGTCATTGACGTAGTTCAAGAAGTTAGCGACCGTCCCTGGAGTCGCCTCTTCATACAATTCGATCAGAATGGTCCCGAAGTTCGTGTTCACCGCCACGACGGGATTCGATCCGTAGATAATGACGACGTCGTCGCCCGCTTCAACTTCGTAATTCGCAAAGTCCCGGACGACTTGGCCGTTGACGAACATTTGCACCGTCTTCTCGGACGTGGCGACGTTGCCGAGGATCTGCGTGGGGCTTAGCACGGCGTTGGCGTTGTCTCCGGCCAGCCCGGCGCTCGTTCGCCAGACGTTAAAGAACTCGCCCAGAGTCGTCCCCGCGCCCCCGGTGAAATTCACCGTACCTGAAGCAGTCGTGAAGCTCGTCGCGGTTTCGCCGTTGGCCTTCACGCCCACAGTCGACGGCACCGTCACCGCGACGCCGTCGACGTAGATCGAAAGCTGGTAGCTCTCGGCCTCAACGAGCGTGAAGAGTTCCTGCCCGCTCGGCACAGAACCCGAGAACAGCAACTCGCCGTTGACGTTGGTCAGCTTGCTTGGATTCAAGGAGCCGCCGCCGGTAACCCCGTCGGCGACAAGCGAGGCGCCCGCGGCGGGAGTGTGTTTCCAAAGCTCTCGCCCCAGGGCATCGGTGTAGGCTGAAAAGTAAAGCGCGCCGCTGACGTTGGTCATGTACGCCGGGAAGCTGCTATTCGGACCCTGAGTCGCCTCGCCCGCAGCGAAGTTGCCGGTCCAAATGTCGGCAAGCATGACGGTGCCGGCCGCCGTGCCGTCCGACTTCCACAACTCCTTGCCGTTCGTGCCGTCGTTCCCGGCAAAATACAGCACGTTGTCGATCACGCTGAACGATCCGAAATCGGAGAGATCCCCGGCCGCGCCGGCGCGAATGTCCTTCACCAGCGTCGTACCGGCCTCGGTTCCGTCGCTTCTCCACAGTTCGTCGCCGACGACTCCGTCGTTCGCTGAGAACATCAACGAACCGTTCGCCACGACCATCAAGCTGGAACTGTTGAACGCGCCGGTCGATCCAGCGCGAATGTCCTTGACTAACGTCGTTCCAGCCTCGGTTCCGTCGCTCTTCCAAAGCTCGGCGCCATGCGCGCCGTCATTGGCGACGAAGAACAGTTGGCCGGCAAGCACTCGCAGCAAGCCCGGGTGCGCCGAGTTCGGTCGCGTCTGCGCGCTGCCGCCGCCGGTGGGCGTGTATTGATAATTGCCGGAATGGATATCCTTCACCATGACCGTGCCGGCGTCGGCGCCGTCGGACTTCCACAATTCGCGGCCATTCACGCCGTCGTCGGCGACGAAGTAGAGGGCGCCGTTGTAGTTCGTGAGTTGCGTCGGGCTGGAAGAAGAAGGCGGCTCACCGTTGACGTCGGCGTAGATGTTCTTCACCAAGGTCGTTCCGGCGCTGGTGCCGTCGGACGTCCACAACTCAACGCCGGCGACGCCGTTGCGGGCAGTAAAGAACAGCTTACCGCCCACGTTCGTCAATTGCGTCGGATTCGACGAGTTGGGAAAGTTCTGATAGTTCACGGCGTAAGTGCCCGTGAACAGGTCTCGCACCATCTGCGTCCCGGCGACGGTGCCGTCGGTGCGCCACAACTCGTTTCCGTTGGTCCCGTCATTGGCGGCAAAATAGAGCACGCCGTTGACGTTGACCAGATTCGTCGGATTCGAATTGCCGGCGCCGACGTTGACGTCGACCAGCATCGTCGTCCCTTGCGGCGTGCCGTCAGTCTTCCAGAGCTCGCGGCCGTTGACGCCATTGTTGGCCACGAAGTACGTGACGCCGTTGACCTCTATGAAGTCGGAGGGCGCCGAGGCGCCGCTGGCGTTGAGATCGACCAAGATCGGCACGCTCGACAGCGCGTAGCGAGCTTCGAGCGATTCCAGCCCCAAGGCGCGAACGCCGCGTTGACGAAGGGTTTGACGTTGCCGACGGCGGCGTTCTTGGCGGCTGATCTGCGAGCGGTGCTTCTTCATAGTTGCCTAATTCGATGCGCGTCATGGGGCGTCGCGCATCATTGTCTGTTCCGAAACTCGTTAGTCGAATAGTCGCGAGGAGGAGGTTCGCTTACTCGTTTTACTGCCGGCAGGGCTGGAAGGCGGGGTAATCTCCATCGTAAGCGGGGGCTCCTAGGCTCACAACAAATCGGCATGCTCCGGCGTCCAAAGTCGATCGCCGAATCGCCGAAATGTCCCGTTCTACAGGTCGCATCGATTGGAGTGGAGGCAAAAACGTCCCGAAATCCAGCTCTTCCGGCAGCCCACAGGATGAGTTCCTCCGAGATGCCGCCACCGTCAGAAGCGAGTCCCGCGCAGGAGCGCCTTTCCTATGTTTACGAATGGCCGATTTGTCGGCTATTCGTAACGCAGGGCCTCAATCGGGTCGAGCCGCGACGCCTTCCAGGCGGGGTAGAAGCCGAACGCTACCCCAATCGTCGCCGAAACGACGAACGCCCCCACGATGGCCGGTATCGAGGCCGCTACGGGCCACCGCAATCCGAGCCAGACGGCGTAGGACGCCGCCCGGCCCAGCAAAATGCCCACCGCGCCCCCGAAGACGCAGAGGACGATTGCTTCGATGAGGAATTGCCGCAAAATGTGGTGCGAGCGGGCCCCGACCGCCATCCGGAGGCCGATCTCGCGGGTTCGTTCGGTGACCGAAACCAACATAATGTTCATGATGCCGACCCCCCCGACCACCAGCGAGATCAGGGCGACGATCATCAGTAGGCCTCCCATCATCTCCGACATCGATCCCATCATCTTTATCATTTCGCTCATGTCGCGAAGGTTGAAATCGTCCGTCTGCCCGGAGCGGATGCGATGCCGCTGCCGCAGGATGCTGGTAATCTGGTCCATGGCGGTTGGAATCTCAGCCGCCGAGCGAGCCTTCACCGAAATCTGATCGACGTTGGTGAACCGCACCGGCTGCGGATTGTTCGCCAGTTGGGTCGCCGACTGCTCGGGGTAAAGGGCCGTCGAGCCAGGATAGAGCTCGTTGAGCGAGTTTACCTCGCTGGTCGACGAACTGCTGGCGGCCGCCTCAGCCGCCGCCGCGGAGTTGTCGGAGATCCGATACTTGACGGTCGTCCAGGGAGCCAACAGAACGTCGTCCTGGTCCATCCCCATCATGTTCGATCCCTTACGCCCCAACACGCCGATGACGCGGAGCGAGACGTTTTTCACTCGCAGATCTTCGCCGATGGGCGACTGGCCGTCGAACAATTCCTTGACCAGCGTTTGTCCGATCACGCAGACTTTATTCGCGTTGCGAACGTCGCGGTCGGTGAACATCTCACCCTCATCCATCTGTTCCCAATCGCGGATCGTCAGGTAGGGGGCGGTCGTTCCCATGACGTTCATCGGAATCCAGTTCCGATTGCCGTAAACGACTTGCCCCTGGATCTGGACGACCGGCGCGGTGGCGGCGACGGCGGACGCCTCGCGTTCGATCTCCTCGGAATCGCCAGGGGTGAGCGTCAGCAAGGTCCCGGAGCCGAAGCTGATGCCGCCGCTCGCCGCGGCGCCGGAACGGACCATGATCGTATTGGCGCCCATGGTCGCCATCGTCTGCATCAGCGACGTGCGGGAGCCTTGGCTGATTTCAACCATCGCGATCACCGCGCCAACGCCGATGATGACGCCGAGCGCCGTGAGGGCGGACCGCATCTTGTTGCGCCGCAGGGCAGTAGTCGCGGTTCTCAGCGGGGCGGGGAATATCGCTGCTATCCCCAGACGGACGGAACTGGCAGGCGCCGTCGTTGTCGCCATGGTTGCAGGCTGAGCAGCGACCGCCTTCGTCCGCTCGCGAACCGCAACCATCGTGCCGCCGCCGTTCTCCGGAAAAGAGTCGCCGACACTGGCAATTGCTTCGTGTGGCGTCGGAGTCGTGACGGCTGAGTCAATGCGTTCGCGTTTCGATTTAATGCCGTTGCGCGTCACGTCGATCGACCGACCGCCGTGGTCATCCTCCACGATGAGGCCGTCGACAACGCGGATCACGCGGTCGGCGTAGGCCGCGACCTTAGGATCGTGCGTCACCAACATCACCGTTAACCCCGCGGCGTTGAGTTGCTGGAACATCTCCAAGATTTCAACGCTCGTCTGCGAATCGAGATTTCCGGTCGGCTCGTCCGCAAGCAATAGCGCCGGTTCATTGATGAGAGAGCGCGCGATCGCCACCCGCTGTTGCTGCCCGCCCGACATCTGACTCGGCACATGTTCGAGTCGATCGCCGAGCCCGACTCGTTCCAGGATCTCGTGCGCCCGTTCCACGGCCGTACGAATCGGGGGCGCCTTCGTCGAGTAATCGAGCGGCATCAGGACGTTGTTAACCGCCGTCGTCCGCGGCAGCAGATTAAAGCTTTGGAAAACGAATCCAAGCTTCGCCGTTCGCACCAAGGCCCGATCGTTTGCTGTGAGACTGCTGATCTCTTGCCCGTCAAGCCAGTATTTGCCCGAAGTGGGACGATCGAGGCACCCCAGCACGTTCATCAGGGTGCTCTTGCCGGAGCCGGAAGCGCCCATCAGCGCCACGAGTTCCCCACGCTCCACGGTGAACGAAATCCCCTTCAGCACGGGGACGTCTATTTCGCCGAGATGGTAAGTCTTCGTGATGTTTTCGAGTCGCAAGAGCGACATGGCGATTCTCGATCCTAATCTTTTCACGCTAACTGCGGGGGCGTGAACGGGGCATCTTCGGTGCGAACGGGTTGTTCACTTGTTCCGCGGCGCCCGCTTGCTGGATGCCGAGGACGACTTCGTCTCCTTCTTTCAGTTCGTCTGCGATCACTTCGGTGCGAGCGCGGTCGCTGACGCCGAGCTTGACCTCGATAGGCGTCAATCCGTTGTCGCGCTGAACCCACACGATTCCCCGCGAATCGTCGGGCTTCTGGCCGCTCTCTGCTCCGTTCGCAACGGCTGACGGTGATGACTTGGGCGCGATCAACTCCAACGGCGGTTCGTAGCGCAGCGCCGCGTTCGGCACCGTCAGCACTCCTTCGCGCCGCGCAATTTCGAAGTTTAGGGTCGCCGTCAGGTAGGGAAGCAGTTTTAGGTCGGCGTTGTCAGTGGCCACCACCACCGTATAGACGACGACGTTCTGAGTCATTTTCGCGTTCAGTCGCACCTGCTCGACGACGCCAGCGAACGACTCGTTCGGAAAGGCGTCGACCGAAAAGCTCACCGGCGTGCCAACCTTCAGACCGCCGATGTCGGCCTCGTTCACCGACGCCCACACCTGCATGCGCCGCAGGTCTTTGGCGATGAGAAACAAGCTGGGAGCGTTCAAGCTGGCCACGACCGTTTGGCCGATATTGACGCGCCGATCGAGAATCGTCCCCTCGACCGGCGATTTGATCACCGTGTAGCCCAGATTCGTTTCCGCCAAATCGAGCGTCGACTTCTGTTGAGCGATCGCCGCTTTGCCGACTTCGATGTTCGCCTTCGCCACCTCGAAGTTCGATTTGGCAAGGACGAAGTCAGCGTCCGAGATGCCACGAATCTTGACGTCTTCGCCTTGGCCCGTCGCGGAGATCCCCTTCACCGACAGGGTCCGCAGCCGCTGCGCTCGTTGCCATTCGGCGTCGGCCTGGGCCAACCTCGCTTCCATTTGCACTAAGTCCGCCTTGGCACGCTCGTACGCCGCCAGAGCCTGATCTCGCTGCGCCACATAGACCGAATCGTCGATCTCCGCCAGGATCGTTCCTTCCTTGACTTCAGAACGGTAATCGACGGGCTTGTCCTTGAATTTCGGGTCAGTCTCGCCGCGCGGGTCGAGACCGAACCTCTCGATCCGGCCGACGACTTGAGCGCCGACGTCGACGACTTCCTCCGGCTCCAGCGTCCCCGTCGCCTCGACGGTCTGAATAATATCGCCGCGCTCAACGACGGCGGTGCGGAACGCAATCTCTTGCGAGCTCGCGCCGTAGTCGCCGTAGAACTTCACGCCGGCGGCGATCAGCGCCAGGAACAACGCAATCGAGAAAATAGTCTTCATGAGGGACGTCGCCGCCGTGCCAGGCGGCTCACCGGGCAATGGTGGTGCAGGCGGCTTGGAACAACTTCAATCCAGCGAGCAACTTGCGGCGGGATGCCGCATCGAGCGTCTCGAATGCCGCTGCTAGCCGCTCCAGGCGAACTTTCTCGCGGGCCTGCAGCGCGCGTCGGCCGCGAGGGGTCAGGATTAAACACCGCACGCGGCGATCGGGGTCGCTGGCCTGACGGGTTACCATCCCGGCCCGCTCCAGGCGATCGGCGATTTGCGTCATCGCGCTCATCGAGACGCCTAGCTTGCGGCTTAATTGCGACATCGAGAGCGGGCCGCCGTAGAGCGTGGCGCAGACGTGCAACTGCCGGAGCGGGAGGTCGCTGGTGCGATCCTCGACGTAGAGCAAATCGCGAACGACCGACATCAACAGGCCGTCGGCCACCGCAATCTCCGACGACGCGCCGGCGTGAGGAGCGTCATCGTCGTTTACGGCCGCCATGCGCCGACGCCGCGGCGCGAGCGAGGGGGAGTCTTTCATCCCCCTATATTATTCATGGGGATGAAGTAAAGCCAGCCGTACGGTCGCGTCTTCCCGCGGCGGCCAGCCTACTCGTCCGTCGGCGGCAGCGGGGCTGGAGTCGGCAGCGGCGCCTCGGCCGCTCGATCGACCGGCACAGCTTCTAAGCCCGCGGGCTGCGGCAACAACTCGGGCGAGAGAATACCCTGTTTGTCTCGCACGGGGCCAAGCCGCATCTGCCAGCCGCCGCCGAGGGCTCGGTAGACGTCGATCAAACTGAGCGCGATCTGTCCGCGTGACTGGGCCCACAGGTCGAGTTGCTGAATCAGCGTTTGCTGGAGAACCGCGTAACGATTGAAATCTACGCTGCCCGCCTCGTAAAACTCAATCACGCCTTCCAACGCAATCGTTGAGTCGTTGACGCTCAGCTCCAAGTTACGCGCCCGATCCTGTGAGTTGAGGAACGAGACGATGCCATTCTCCACTTCTAAGTCGGCGCTCAGGACCGTGTTCTGATAGTTCGCGACAAGGGCCTGAAACTGCGCTTCTTGGAACAGAATGTTGTTGCGGATGCGGCCGTAGTTGAGGATGTTCCATTGGAAGACGGGGCCGACGCTGCTGTTGAGCGATTGGCTCTTGAACAGGTCGGAAAGGTTTGCCGCTTGCCAACCAAGCGTGCCGGTTAACGACAGGGCTGGGTAGAGGTCGGCGGCCGCGATGCCGATCAGTTCGGCTTGCGCGGCGGCGTTTCGCTCTGCCCGCCGCACGTCGGGACGGCGGCGAAGCAAATCGGCCGGGATGCCGACCACCACGTAGTCGGGCGTGCGCGGAATGTTCGCCTCGGGATTGGAGTCGAGCAGCGCGCTAAGGTCTTCGACCGGCATGCCCATCAAGATGCAAAGGTTGTTCTGCGCCTGTCGCAGTTGCGTGCGAAGTTCAAACAACTGCGCTTCGCTCTGCCGCAGATCGCTGCGGGCCTGGAATCGGTCGAGGTCGGACACTTTGCCGGCGTCCGCCTGCTCGGTTATGAACGTGAGGACTCCTTGTTGGACTTCCACAATTCGCGTCAGCAAGCGAATCCGTTCCTGCGAGGTCCGATAGCTCACATAATTGCTCGCCACGTCGCCCAGCAGCGTCACCAGCACGGCGTCGTAATCTTCGATCGAAGCGTCGAGCGTCGCCTCGGCGGAGAGAACGGCGCGACGGAAGCGGCCCCAGAAGTCGAGTTCCCACGCAAGACTAAATCCGGAACTCCACTGGTCGAAGAAGTTGTCGGCGATGCCAAAGCGACGATAACCGCCCTCGGCCGCTTGGAACTGCGGGAACATGTTGCCAATGGCGAACCCGAATTGGGCCCGCGCCGCCAAGATGCGGAAGCCCGCCTCGCGCAGGGTGAGATTCTGATTGCTCGCCCGCACGATCAGTTCGTTGAGCGTCGGATCGCCGAAGACGGTCCACCAGCCGGCGAGGTCGTCTTCCTCGTTGCGAACCCGCTGGTCGGCGTCGTCGATCCAGTTCGGCGCAATGGCCGCCGCCGGTTTGGCGTAGTTGGGACCGACTTTGAAGCCGTTGCGAACGTATTCGCGCGGGCCGGTGCAGCCGGCGATCAACTGCAGGCCTATCGCCAGCAACGCCAGCAGTTGTCGGCGGTCCTTCGGCATCCGTACAGCCAATCGCGTGCGTTTCTGGTTGCGACTCGAGCGACTGCGCTCGGCATCCGGCGGCAGAACGACCGCTGGGTGATTAATCGGCGCCAGCGATACGACCCGAGCAGAACGGCAAGTATAAGCCGCAAAGTCAGGATAATCGGAACCGAGAAGGGACGATGTCCGCTAAGCCGCAAGCGGCGACGGGGCGGGTCAAGGGGCGATTTTGGCCATCCCCTCCGGCGGGGGGATTTTGGATCGCCTGGCGCGGCGGGGGCCCCAGGAAAACGATCCAAAGACTTCGCGGCGTCGCGCGGCGGCCTGGGGCACACCCGTGGGAATAGGCGCACCTTAGCAGAGTGCGCGGCCGTTTTTGCACCCTAGTTCTGGCCGGACGGTAGGTTGCGGCGGGAAGGGGCCGGGGCTGCCTTAGCGGATCGATTGGTTGGCTTTGAGGCTGTTCAGTTCCGCAAGGATGCGGTGCGTCGACGTGAGGTCGATCAGCTCAGCGACGCTGCCCACCTGCAGCTTCTTCATCAACGATGAGCGGCGCATTTCAACGGCCCGCTCGCTGATGAAGAGCTTGGCGGCCATCGCTTTGTTTGACTCGCCCGCTTGAATCATTTGCAGCGTTTCGCGATCGCGCTCGTTGAGGACGGCGATCCGAGCGGCAAGCGCGGCGAACTTCGCTTCTTGCGAGCGCCACTGGGAGTCGAGTTCCAGCGCTCGCTGGACGCGGTCCAATAGCGTGTCGCGATCGAACGGCTTTTCCAGAAACTCGACGGCGCCGCTTTTCATCGCGGCGACGGCGGTCGGCACGTCGGCGTGGGCGGTGATGAAAATCACCGGCAGGCGCTTTCCCTCTTGGAGCAATTGCTCGTAGAGTTCCAGTCCCGATTGCCGCGGCATGCGGATGTCGAGGAGCAGGCAGCCTGGCATCTCGCAGCGGTAATAGCGATGAAAACCGCCCGGGGTGCTAAACGGCAGCACCTCGTAACCCAAGACGCTCAAGAGCTCTCGGAGCGATTCGCGCATCTGCTGGTCGTCGTCAACGACAAATAGCGTCGGCGTGGATGAACTGGCTGGCGTCATTCGGCAGACTGGGCAGGATTACGGGATATATTGGATCGACAGGATGACAGGCGTCAACTGCGCCTCGCTCACCGTATAAGTACCGCTGCATTTCATCCTGTTAATCCGCGTCATTCTTTTATCCTGTCAATAGTTCGTATGACTC
Organism: Pirellulales bacterium; assembly: GCA_041740115.1. GTDB lineage: Bacteria > Planctomycetota > Planctomycetia > Pirellulales > Lacipirellulaceae > Lacipirellula. Next base: position 18,545 of record JBGSMO010000357.1, on the reverse strand, counting down.
GCCTTCGGCATCAGGGACTTCAATTGCAATCGAAGTATCAGAAAAAGCAAGCGGGAGTTTGAAGGAGACGCATGCTCCTTCATTGCCGGGGCGAATGCGAATGTCGCCGCCGTGGGCGTCGACGATTGTGCGACAGATCGACAGCCCGACGCCGAGCCCTTCGACCTTCGTCGTATGGAAGGCGGCGAAAGGCGCGTCGAGATCGGCCATGTCAAAGCCGGGGCCGTTGTCGGCGACGCTCACTTCCGCCCAATCGTCGTCGACTTCGAGTTCGATGACAAGTCGGCGCGAATCGGCGGGGCATGACTGCAGCGATTGCAGCGCATTCTGAATGAGGTTCACCAACACTTGCTGTATTTGGATCGGATCGGCTTCAACGATCGCGCGACGTTCGCCGAGCTTGGGCGTCGCGACCACCTCGGCGCGGCGAATCTCGAACTGGCAGAGGTCTAGTACTTCGCGCAAAAGGGCGCCGAGATCGACGTCGACGGCATCGCTGGCGTCGCCGCCGGCGCCGGAGACGAATTTGCGGATGCGGCGGACGATCTGGCCTGCTCGGAGCGCGGCTTCATTGATCTGCTGTAAGTATTGCTGCAAGCGGCGGTCGTCTCGCGCGGGGCCGGCTTGCGAGAGAAGAACGTCCCCCGCCGAAGCGTAGTTGGCAATCGCGCCGAGGGGTTGGTTTAGTTCGTGGGCCAGTCCGATGGCCAGGTGGCCCATCGACGCGACGCGGTCGGCATGGGCGAGTTGCGCAGCCAGTTGCCGGCTATGGGACTCGGCCAGCTTGCGCTCGGCGACTTCATGCTGCAGGGAGGCGACCATTTCCGCCAATTCCGCGGTGCGCTGTGAGACGCGAAGCTCCAGATCGTCGACTTGCCGGCGGATCGCGCGGGTGGCGGGCCGGACAACCAACCAGCCGAGAATAATCAGCAGCGACGCGACGGCGATTGCGATCGTCAAGCTGTAGACGCGGAGGCGACTCACCTCTTGGGCCGCCTCAAGTTCGAACAGATCGACGATCCGCTCCATACGTTCCAGGAACCGCGACTCGTGCGCCAGAATCGTTGCGGCGCTCTGCGCTCCGTTGGCGTCGCCGTCGACGATCTCTTGAGCGGCGTCAGCGACGGGCTGGAGGTCGCGATCGAGCTCCGCCCATTCGCGGGCCAAGTCGGCGGAGACGATCTGGGGAACGTTGAGTTGCTCGCTCCCTTGGCGGAGGGCGTCATTGGCGGCGATCCATTCGGCGAGCGCGTTCTTCAGTTCCTGTCGGCTGGCGTCGCGGCGCTCCGCGTCGGGCGCCCCCTCGGCAGCGAGGGCCGCCTTGGCGAGCTTTTGGCTAAGCATCCGTTGTCGGCCGGCGAGGTTGATCACCGGGGCGTACGAATCCATCCGCACCAGGAGCGGCTGGATGAGCGCCTGATCGACCAGCATCAACCCGGCGACCACTGCCAGGACGAAGAAATAGCGTCCGCCAAGCCGCCGGATCAGCGCATCGGCTGACGGCGGCGCCTGATCAAGCGGCGGCTGAGGTTCAGGGATGGTCATCTAAACGTAAAGCATTGTCAGTGGCGACGAGAAGAAGTTGAAAGCGACGATGGACGCAGATGAACGCAAATGAATGGGAACACGTCTTTCATCGGCGTTTATGTGCGTTCATCGGCGGTTCCATTTTTTGGCGGATAGTTGGAGTCAAACGGCGGCTCGGCAATAGCCTCGCCCTCCTCAAAACTGTCAATCAATGAAAACGGCGTTCCAAAACTCCGTTTCGGGGGGGGCGAACGCCTCCAAATCCCCATTATAAGTGATCCGCAACCCAGCGCCTTCGGATTTCCGAAGCCCTCGACAGGGGCGATTGCCCAAGCCGTGTGCGGCGGTGCGTACGTTCGCAGCAGGGCGGGGCTGTTCCATTTTCGCATTCGCCCGCGTTGCTTCGGGCTTCCGAAGAAATCTCCGCTACGCGGGCGTTCGGCCCTCTGCTTGCAATAGGGGAATGCGTCACACGCGTGATCGTGGGTTTGGCGGAACCATGATCATTCCATCCACAATACGACCCACACGAGTGAATCCGCCATGGAAGCCGACGGCAAAGCGACGCGCATCGCGCTCTTCAATCTTTCGACGCCGAACATGCGGGCGTTCCATATGTCGTGGATCGCCTTCTTCTTGTGCTTCTTCGCCTGGTTCGGCATCGCCCCCCTGATGGCGGTCGTCCGTGGCGAGTTGCAGCTGACGAAGGAGCAGGTCGGCTGGTGCATCATCGGCTCGGTCGCCGTGACGATCTTCGTTCGGTTGCTGGCCGGCTGGTTGTGCGATGCGATCGGCCCGCGACTAACTTACACGTGGCTGTTGCTGCTTGGCTCGATACCGGTGATGGCGATCGGGCTGGCCCATGACTTCACGACGTTTTTATTGTTTCGCGTGATGATCGGGGCGATCGGCGCCTCGTTCGTGATCACGCAGTACCACACGTCGCGGATGTTTGCGGCGAATTGCGTCGGCACGGCCAACGCGACGGCGGCGGGGTGGGGCAATTTGGGCGGCGGCGTGACGCAGATGGTGATGCCGCTGCTGTTTGCGACGCTCGTCGGCTGGGGTCTAACCGAGGCGGTCAGTTGGCGGGTGGCCATGGTGGTGGTGGGCGTACTTTGCGCCCTTACCGGCATCGCCTACTACTTCTTCACGCAAGATACGCCCGAGGGAAACTTCCGCGAGTTGCGGGCCGCCGGCAAGATGCCGCGGGTGCAAGCGACTAAGGGCGCTTTCGGCGAGGCCTGTCGCGATCGGCGTGTCTGGGCCTTGTTCCTCATCTACGGCGCCTGCTTCGGCATGGAACTGACGATCGACAACATCGCCGTACTCTACTTCATTGACTACTTCGACTACTTCAAGACTCTCGATCAGGCCGAGGCCTTGCGAACCGCGGGGATGATCGCGGCGATGTTCGGCGGGATGAATCTGTTTGCTCGGGCCATCGGCGGCTGGATCGCCGACCGTTGCGGGAATCGATGGGGGCTCGACGGCCGCGTGAAGTGGCTCTTCATCGCGCTGTTCGGCGAGGGGATCGGCTTGATGCTCTTTTCGCAGGCGACGACGCTGTCGCTCGCCATTCCGCTGATGATCACGTTTGCGATGTTCGTGAAGATGTCGAACGGGGCCACCTACGCGGTCGTGCCGTTCATCAATCGCCGGGCACTCGGCGCCGTGAGCGGCATCGTCGGCGCCGGCGGAAATTTGGGGGCGGTGTTGTTTGGCTTTCTGCTGAAGGTCGAAGGGCTCGATTGGCCGTCGGCTCTGTTTATTGCCGGCATGGCGGTGACCTGCATCTCGTTCGCGAGCTTCGCAATCACGTTCCGGAAAAGCGCCGAAGCTCGGCAGCCGCTCGACGTCTCCGCCGTGGAGCCCGTTCCCGCCGTGTAAGCGACGGCCGGCGTTTTTGCCGCTCGTCTCTCCACGCTCCGCATTTGTTACGTCTCGTTTGAATGGAAGCCAGCCTATGAGCAAGCCCACCACTAACTCGACCGCGAAGCAAACCGTCGTCGTCATCGGCAACGGGATGGTCGGCCAGCGATTTTGCGAACGGCTGGTCGAGTTCGACGTCGAGAAGCGGTATCGGATTGTGACGTTTTGCGAGGAGCCGCGAGCGGCGTACGATCGAGTAGGGCTGACGTCGTTCTTCGCGCACCGCGATGCCGAGCAGTTGATGCTCGCGCGGCAAGATTGGTACGCCGAGAACGGAGTGGAACTCCACATCGGCGATCGGGCGAGCGAGATCGACCGCGAGCGGCGGCTAGTTCGTTCCGATCGCGGCGTGGAGATTGCGTACGACCGCGTCGTGCTGGCGACAGGATCGTTTCCGTTCGTGCCGCCGGTGCCGGGCGTCGACAAGACCGGGGTGTTCGTTTACCGGACGATCGAGGACCTGCAGAACATCATCAAGTATGCCGGAACGGCGAAGCGGTGCGCCGTCATTGGCGGCGGATTGCTCGGGCTCGAAGCGGCGAAGGCGGCGTACGATCTGGGGCTCGAGACGCACGTCATCGAGTTCGCGCCGCGGTTGATGCCCCGGCAGGTCGACGATGCGGGGTCGCGGATTTTGGTGAACAAGATCGAGTCGATGGGGGTGCGCGTCCACCTCAACACGGCAACGAAGGCGATTCACGGCGCCACGTCGGTCGAGCGGATGGAGTTTGGCGACGGCGATTCGCTTGACGTCGACATGGTGATCATCTCGACCGGCATCAGGCCGCGCGATGACTTGGCGCGGCAGAGTGGCGTGGCGGTCGGCGATCGCGGCGGCATTTTGGTCAACGATCGGCTCGAAACTTCCGACGGACGGATCTCGGCGATTGGCGAATGCGTCGTCCACGGCGGCATGGTCTACGGACTAGTGGCGCCGGGTTACGAGATGGCGGAGATTGTGGCGGCGAATCTAACCGGCGCCGATCGTCATTTCGCCGGCGCCGATCTTTCGACAAAGCTGAAGTTGATGGGAGTCGACGTGGCGAGCTTTGGGCGCTACGAAGCGCCGGCCTGCGACGCGACGCCGCTGACGTTTGAGGACCCGTTTGCCGGCGTTTACAAGAAGCTGCTCTTCTCGCGTGACGGGAAGGAACTGCTTGGCGGCATCTTGGTCGGCGATGCGAGCGACTACGGCAAGCTGTCGATCTTTGCGAAGAGCGGCGGGGCGTTGCCTTGCGCGCCGCACGAACTGATCGTGGGGGCCGGTCCGGTAGGCGGGGCCGGTTTCGACGTGATGCCCGACTCGGCGCAAATTTGCTCGTGCAACAACGTGACCAAGAGCGCGATATGCGCGGCGATTTCCGAAGGGGAAGTCGACACGCTCGATGCGCTGAAGCGCTGCACAAAAGCGGGGACCGGTTGCGGCGGATGCATGCCGCTGGTGACTGACTTGTTCAAGACGGAACTGAAGCGGGCCGGCAAGGCGGTGGTTAATCACCTCTGCGAACACTTTCCTTACTCGCGGACGGAGTTGTTCGCCATCGTGAAGGCGAAAGAACTGCGGACGTTTGGAGCGATCCTCGATCACTGCGGCAGCGGGGCAGGGCGGGGGTGCGAGGTCTGCAAACCGGCTGTCGCTTCAATTCTGGCGAGCCTGTGGAATGAGGAGATTCTGGCGCCCGAGCACGAGACGCTGCAGGACAGCAACGATCGGTTCCTCGCCAACATTCAGCGCGGAGGGACGTATTCGGTGGTGCCGCGAGTGCCGGGGGGCGAGATTACGCCGGAGAAACTAGCCGTCATTGCCAACATCGCCCGGCGTTATGGCCTGTACACTAAGATCACCGGCGGGCAGCGGATCGATATGTTCGGCGCGCCGGTGCAGCATCTTCCTGAAATCTGGGAGGAGTTGGTCGACGCCGGATTCGAGAGCGGCCACGCCTACGGCAAAGCGGTCCGTACGGTGAAGAGCTGCGTCGGCACGACGTGGTGCCGCTACGGCGTGCAAGATTCGGTCGGCTTCGCGATTCGCGTGGAGAATCGCTACAAGGGGATTCGTGCGCCGCACAAGATCAAGATGGCGGTGTCGGGGTGCATCCGCGAGTGCGCCGAGGCGCAGAACAAAGACGTCGGCCTGATTGCCACGGAGCAGGGGTACAACCTGTACGTCTGCGGCAACGGCGGTTCGAAGCCACGGCATGCGGAGCTGTTCGCCACCGATCTCGATGAGGAGACGGCGCTCACCTACATCGACCGCTTCCTCTCCTATTATATCATGACGGCCGACAAGCTGACGCGGACTGCGGTGTGGCGGGAGAAGCTGGAAGGGGGACTCGACCACCTCCGCGACGTGATCATTCACGACAAGCTCGGCATCGCCGGGGAACTCGATGGATTGATGCAGCGGCTCGTCGACACCTATCAATGCGAGTGGGCCGCTGTGGTGCGCGATCCGGCGAAACGAGCGAGGTTCCGGCAGTTCGTGAACAGCGATGAGACCGAGCCGTGCATCGAGATCGTCGGACAGCGAGACCAAACGCGGCCGGCGGATTGGCCGACGGAATTCGTGTCACTGGAGCAGTTCCGCATGCTTGACGGGCGCTCGCTGGCGGAGCATGAGCGCGAGCAAGCGACGGCGCCGCGGTGGGTCGCGGTGGGGAGCGTCGGCGATTTCCCCCACGACGGCGGGGCGACGGTGAAGTACGGCAAATCGCAGTTGGCGGTGTTCAACTTCGCCAGCCGCGGCGAGTGGTACGCCAGCCAAAACATGTGCCCGCACAAGAAGGCGTTCGTGCTATCGCGCGGCATCGTCGGCGAGGCGGCTGGTGAGCCGAAGGTGGCGTGTCCGCTCCACAAGAAGACGTTCTCGCTGGAGAACGGCGAGTCGCTGCAGGGCGAAGAGTATCGGATTCGGACGTTTCCGGTGAAGGTCGAGGGGGAGCAGGTCTTCCTCGAACTGCCGCCGCCGGAGGTGCTCGACGAACTGCTGGCGACGGAGATTGGTTGCCGGCTGGCGTCTTCGTGCGTGGTCGCTGAGCCCATTGCGGCAGTTGTTTGTGAGAGCGTTGGGGTTTGAAGGGGCGAGCCCTACGCGCACTGCTTCACCCCTCCCTAGCCCTCCCCATCAGGGGGAGGGGACCAGAGGATGCCTCTCCTCACTCCGTCGGCGTTCAATCACGCCAGCCGATCCAAACACATGATCGAACTTCCCGTCCTTAATACGACTCGTTCCCCGTCGCCCCCTGGCGGGTTGGCGCTGGTGGCGCGCTTGCTGGCGGAGCAGCAGTCGATGTCGGCGGTCGAGAAGTTTAGTCGGTGGCATGAGGCAGACGCCAAGCCAGCCTCGCGGAAGTACCGCAGCTTGCTCCCCGCGACGCCGCCGGGCCCTGGCGAGCAGTATGCGTTTGAGGTCGATCTCGATCGCTGCTCGGGATGCAAGGCGTGCGTCGTGGCGTGCCACACGCTCAATGGGCTCGATGAGACGGAGACGTGGCGCGACGTCGGCCTGATGGTCGGCGGTTCCACCTCGGCGCCAGTGATGCAGCATGTCACGACGGCGTGCCATCACTGCCTCGAGCCGGCGTGCATGATCGCTTGCCCGGTGAACGCGTATGAAAAGGACGCAGTCACGGGGATCGTCAAGCATCTCGACGACCAGTGCTTCGGCTGCCAGTATTGCACGCTCGCGTGTCCGTACGAAGTGCCGAAGTACCACGCCGGCCTCGGCATCGTACGGAAGTGCGACATGTGCTCGTCGCGGTTGGCGGTGGGCGAATCGCCGGCGTGCGTGCAGTCGTGTCCGCATGAAGCGATCGTCATTCGGACGGTGAATCGACGGCAGGTGGTCGAAGATGCGGAAACCACGGCGTTCCTGCCGGCGACGCCTGACCCGCAGATCACGCTGCCCACGACGAGTTTCAAGACGAAGAAGCCCTTCCCGCGCAATCTGTTGCCTGCGGATTATGCACGCGTCAGCGCCCAGCACGCCCATTGGCCGCTGGTGGTGATGTTGGTGCTGACGCAGCTTTCAGTCGGGGCGTTTTGCGTGGGGCTGGCGCTCGATGCGCTCGTCACGCTTCCGGGCGGAACGTCGTTGCGGCCGGTACATGCGGTGGCGGCGCTCGGGTTCGGGTTGCTCGCGCTTGGTTCGAGTTTGCTCCATCTGGGCCGGCCGCAGTTTGCATTTCGGGCGATCCTGGGGCTGCGGCACTCTTGGCTGAGCCGAGAGATTGTCGCCTTTGGTTTATTCGCTGGGTGTGCGTCGGCTTACGCGGCGGCTGTTTATCTTGTTGGGCGCACCGATTTCAACCTCGAACCGGCGATCGCGCCGCTTGGCTGGAGCGTCGCCGCGACGGGCGCCATCGCGGTTTTCTGCTCGTTGATGATTTATGTCTTCACCCAGCGGGAGTATTGGAGCTTCAGCCGCGTCGGCGTGCGGTTCACGTTGACCTGCGCGCTATTGGGGATCGCGGCGATGTGGCTGAGCATCCTTGCCGCGATGATCGCGACGCCGTCGCTGCAGTTGACGGAGTTAGTCGCCAAGGCGAGCCCGCTTCTCTGCCAGGCGCTGATCGTCACCGCCGTCGTGAAGCTGACGTGGGAAGCGGCGATTTTCCGCCACCTGTTGTTCCGCCGGATGACGCCGCTGCGACGCTCGGCGATGTTGCAGGCGGGCGACCTGTCGCGGGTGACCTTGGCGCGATTCGCCTTGGGTCTGTTGGGCGGCGTGATGATGCCGTTGTTTATTCTCCGGCAAGCGAATGAAGCTGGAGACGTGGCCGGCGTCGAGTTCGTGGCGGCGACGAGCTTGCTGTTCATCGCCTGCCTTGCCGGGGAACTGCTGGAGCGTTACCTGTTCTTCACCGCCTGCGCGGCCCCGAGAATGCCGGGAGGAATCCGTTGATGAGCACGATACCAACGAACGGCGCGACAAACGGCACGCATCCCGCGCGGGACTTTAGTCGCTTCATCCCGCTCTTGCTGCAGCGGACCGGACCGCTGACCGAGACCTTGTCGCTCTCTCCCGCCGCGGTTGGCGCCGGCCTGCTGCCGAAGCAGATTCAAGGCAATCGCCTCACGGCTTCTGTCTGCGGCTTCTGCTCGACCGGCTGCAATCTGAACATCCACCTCCGCGACCAGCAGGCGATCGGCCTCAGCCCGGCGCCCGACTATCCGGTCAACCTCGGCATGGCGTGCCCCAAGGGGTGGGAAGCGCTCGCCGTGCTCGACGCGCCCGATCGCGCCACACGGCCGCTGTTGCGCAAGGGCGGCAAACTCGAACCGGTCAGTTGGGACGTCGCCGCGTCGACGTTCACCGAGCGGATGAAAGCGATCCAGAGCGAGCATGGGCCGCACTCGATCGCGTTTCTCAGCACGGGCCAGATCGTCACGGAGGAAATGGCCCTGCTCGGCTCGCTGGCGAAGTTTGGCATGGGAATGCTGCACGGCGACGGCAACACGCGGCAGTGCATGGCGACCTCCGTCGTCGCTTACAAGCAGGCGTTCGGCTTCGACGCGCCGCCCTACACCTACGCCGATTTCGAGCAGTCCGACACGATCGTGCTGATCGGCAGCAATCTCTGCATTGCTCACCCGATTCTGTGGCAGCGCGTGATGCGGAATCAGTTTGACCCGAACATCATCGCGATCGATCCGCGGACGACCGAAACGACGATGGCGGCGTCGCAGCATTTGGCGGTGCAGCCGAAGTCGGACCTCACGCTATTTTACGGCGTGGCGAACCTGCTCATCGAACGCGACTGGATTGATCGCGAGTTTATCGACGCTCACACCAATGGCTTCGACGAGTTCGCAGCGTTCGTCCGAGCGTTCCCGATGTCCCGCGTGGTCGAAGAGACAGGGATCGCCCCCGACGCGATCGAACGGTTCGCCCGATCAATTCACGACGGCCTGCGGGTTTCGTTCTGGTGGACAATGGGAGTCAACCAAAGTCATCAGGCGGTCCGCACGGCCCAGGCGATCATCAATCTAGCATTGATAACCGGCAACATCGGTCGACCAGGCACCGGCGCCAACTCGATCACCGGCCAGTGCAATGCGATGGGCTCGCGACTTTTCAGCAACACGACCAACCTGCTCGGCGGGCACGACTTCGCGAACCCCGAGCATCGCCAGAAAGTTGCTAACACCCTCGCGATCGACGAATCGCTGATCCCCCAAGAAGCGAGTTGGCCCTACCACCGCATCATGGAGGGGATTTTGCGTCGCGAGATTCGCGGGTTGTGGGTCGTCGCCACGAACCCGGCTCACTCCTGGATTAATCAGGAGACGGCCCGCGACATCCTCTCGCGGCTCGACTTCCTCGTGGTGCAGGACATGTACCATTCTACCGAAACAGCGAAGGTCGCTGACCTCGTCCTCCCCGCCGCCGGGTGGGGCGAGAAGGAAGGAACGTTCATCAACTCTGAGCGGCGGATCGGCGTCGCCAGCAAAGTGTCGCGGGCGCCGGGCGAAGCGCTCGCTGACTTCCACATCTTCAAGTTGCTCGCCGAGTACTGGGGCTGCGGCGAGATGTTCCGCAGCTGGGAATCGCCCGCCGCGGTGTTCGAGATTATCAAACAGCTCAGCGCCGGCCAGCCGTGCGACGTCACTGGCGTCGACGATTACGAAATGCTCCGCGACTTGGGCGGCGTCCAATGGCCATATCCCGCTGGCAGTGAGGAACCGGCGACCGAACGCCGACTTTTTGCCGATGGGCGTTTCTTCCATGACGACGGACGGGCGAAGTTTATCTGCGAGGAGCCGCGCCCGCTGCCGGAGCCGACGACGAGCAAGTTTCCCTTCACGTTGCTCACCGGCCGCGGATCGGTTGCGCAGTGGCATACGCAAACCCGCACGGCAAAGTCGGCGGTCCTCCGCAAGCTCTACCCGGAGGAGCTCTACGTGGAGATCAACCCGCACGACGCCGCCGAACAACGGCTCAATTCCGGCGATCTGGTGACTATTTCGTCGCAGCGAGGCGCCATCCAAGGCCGCGCCATGATCACCCCCGCTGTGCAGCCGGGACAGCTGTTCATCCCGATGCACTACGAGGCGACGAACCGCCTGACGCATCCGGCGTTCGATCCTTACTCGCATCAGCCCTCGTATAAGGCGTGCGCGGTGAAGCTTGAGCTTGCCTCGCGCTGATTCTGCAGTGCGGTTCTGCGCTAATCAGATGTGATAATAATCTATTGGTGCAGTCGTCTCCGCCATCGACCGGAGCATGAGCGCGGGGCGATTGCCAACTCGGTCGAAACGGACGCGCGTCCCGTGGCGGGCCGCAATCGCAGCGCCGACGACGTTCCGATGGTGACGACTGTGCTGCCCGGCTCAGGAATCCTCAGGATGAACGTTCCGGTTCGACGAAGCTGCCATTAGTCGGCTACTATGCTGGCGCCATTTTTCGGATACCCGAAGTCACGGATGACTCGACCATGAAACGTTCATTTCGACTGCTAGCGCTCTCTTGCGGACTGCTCGCGTCGCAGTCCGGTCCGCCCCTGCCGGCGTCCGCCGAAGAGTCGATCCTGGCGCTTCGGCCGCCCGCAGCGATTAGCGCCGCGGCTCCTAATTCGACGGCGTTCTCGGAGCCTGTCGCGGGCGACGGCTCCTACGAGGTCGCCATGCTGCAGCCGGACGAAGCCGAGGAAGCTGCTGGAGACGAGGACGCCGAAACAGACGACGAGGCGATCGACGCGGAAGGGTTCGGACCCGCTCCTGCCAGCGGTGCCTACCCGCAACCCAAGCCGAAGAATCCTTGCGCCGAGTCGCACAAGAACCTCTTCTACCTCAATAACTTCAGCTACCTGAAAGACCCTAAATATCACGGCGACTGTTTCGGCGACGGGCTGAAGCTGATGCCGATGGGGATTTATAACGATTGGGGAACGCTTGACATCGGCGGCCAATACCGCGCTCAGTACAAGCACGAAGTCGGCATGGGCAACGCGGTGAGCGGCCCCGGGGCGTTGCGGTTCGAGGACACCGAGTTCGACCTGTTTCTCAACCGGATGCGGCTCTACGGCAACTGGCGGATGACCGACCAGACGCGGATGTTCGTCGAAGGCATCTACGCCGATACGACGACGGACGGCGGCGAATATCGGCCGCGAGTCATCGACGACAACTTCGGCGACATGCTGAACTGCTTCGCCGAGCATTCAGTCGCCGACGGGATGTGGACGGCGCGATTGGGCCGCCAAGAAATGCTGTTCGGCGCCCAACGTTTGATTTCGCCTCTCGACTGGGCGAATACTCGCCGGACCTTCGAGGGCGCCATGCTCCTGTACGAGGATGGCCCGTGGTCGATCGATACCTTCTATACGGCGTTTGTGCCGCCCCTGGCCAACGAGTTTGACAAGGCCGACTGGCAGCAACAGGTCTACGGTTCGTACGCCGTCTACACCCACGCGCCGAACAACACGCTGGACCTCTACTACATCGGCTACGATAATCGCCGTCAGGGCGCTCCCATCGCCAACGACTTTTCGCTCCACACGTTCGGCTCGCGGTTGTTCCGCACGTTTGATAACAATTGGATGTTCGAAACGGAAGGGGGCATTCAGTTGGGCCGCCAGAGCGGGCTGGGCCAAGACCAACGGGCCGGGTTCGCAACCATCGGCGTTGGCCGCAAGGCGCCTGATCACGAGTGGCGGCCCGAGTTGTGGACCTACTTCGACTACGCCTCGGGAAACGACGGCGGCGACGATTTCACGCGATTCAATCAGCTCTTTCCGCTCGGCCACAAGTACTTCGGCTTCATCGACGCAGTTGCGCGGTCGAACATCCAATCGCCGAACGTCTTGCTGACGGCGAAGCCGCCGCAGACCAATTGGGAGTTGCTGGCTTGGTACTGGTACTTCCGCGCAGACCAGGCGGGTGACATTGTTCCGGCGCTTAGCGGCACGGAACTGCAGAGACTCGATAAGAACTTCCTGGGCCAGGAACTTGACTTGATCGCCAAGTACGCGATCGGCCCGCGGTCGAACATCTTGTTCGGCTACTCCCACTTCTGGCGCGCCGACAAAATTATATCGCCGCATGACGCGGACTTCGCTTATAGCCAGTGGGAAGTGAACTTCTAACGCAGGCGGGAGCGCGATAAGGAGGATGGAGCCACCGGTCATTGACCGGCGGCTACGGGGGAGAGCTAGTTGTCTGGAGGGACGACCAAGTTTTCATCGGCGCGGTTGCCGAGATCACGGTGGATGTTTGCATCGATGTCGTACGACAAGCTGCGGACGCTGCCGTCGCAGAACGAGACGTTCCAGCAGTTGGCGTGTGCCGAGCCGTAGCGTCCGACCGTCACTTCGTCGGTCATCAGCACGCCGTCGAACAGCGGCGTCGCGGGAACGTACTTGTTTCCCACGAGCCAGCCGGTGCTGCGGTAGTTGTCGTTGTTAAAGCCAGTACACCAGGTTTCGTTATCGCCGCCGTTGAGGCCTGACTCGTAATCGGCCTGGGGAATATAACGCTCGCCGACGAGGTACGTAGCGGACAATCCATCAAGGACGTGACGGGTGGCGACTTTGCTACGCTCGTAGGAGACTCCAGTAAGCGTCGGCTCGCCGTCCGGGAGTTGCAAGAATCGCGACTGTTCGCTTCCCCAGAAACGATTTGCCGTCCAGACGTCGGCGTCGGCGTAGTTCCTGGGGCCTTTGCCGAGCGCATCATTGTGCCATTCGCAATACACATGGCCCGAGTTGACGGCGTAGTCGCTGCGTCCCGCCATTTGCGGAGTGTTCGAATTAAAGAACCCCATCTTCCCCCCCTCATGAGCGGACAAAGGAAATGGGCGATTTGCGCGGCGCGACGGGCAATTAAGGACCGAGAGAGGCGATTCGACGATCTTGGCGGCGCCGAGTCGTTGCCCAAGAGTCAAAACATAGGGATCGCCGTCGGCAGCTTGATGATACAGGGCGTTCTGCTCGCAGTAGGGGAGCAGATTGAACATCCACCCTCCCGGCTGATCCATGCCAAATCCCCGGTCGGCGTCGCCCAGCCAATACCATCCCCAACCGCCGGTCGGAAAGTGTCCTTGGCCGTCATGGTGGTTCAGCGCAGCCAACGCCAACTGCTTGAGATTGTTCTTGCAGTGCGTGCGGCGGGTAGCCTCGCGAGCAGATTGCACGGCGGGCAGCAAGACGGCGACCAACATCGAGACGATTGCCGTCACCATCAGCAACTCGACCATCGTGAACGCCAACCAAGGGGCGCGGATCGGTCGAGGGTTACGGCGCAGACGACGCCGCTTCGTAGCCGATGTTCGCTGGAGAGCGGTCATGGCAACCCGTGACAAATGGTGTAGGTCCGCCCACGCGGCCTGGCTCAACGACATGGGAGGCCGGCGCTGGAGGCAGCGTCGACGACCGTCGATTGTTGGAACGATTCCGCGCGCGATGTTCACTTGGGGCTAGCCGGCGACTTGCCAAGCTTGAGCCCATATCGCGTTGATAAGTAGTCAAAGACCCGATCACGATCGGCGCCGTTCAGCGCCCCATCATACACAATCACCTCATACATATTGCCCAGAAAGTAGGCTTCGTACCAGGGCTGGGCATGGCTGCCGATGTAATTTTTTGCATGTTGCTTAATTCGCCGGGGAGCGTCGGACACCCCCTGGCTCACGCCATTCACGATTAATTCAGCCCGATCGCTAAGAACGTCGTACGAATAGGCCACGGCGCTGGGGACCAAGGGTTCGACGGGCAAGCCGCTAATCAGTCCGACGTTCGAGGTATTTCCAGCGTCGTCGCTCGCCCACACGAGCCCGCGCGGCGCATGATCGGTGAGCAGGCTCAGTTCCAGCGTCGGGGCGTTTAACCCATATTTTAGCAAAATGCCGCCGTGCGTTGCGCTAGCAAAACTAGCCGGACTCGGAGCAAAGACGACAAATGCCGTCTGCTGATCGCTCGATTCCATGGGGCTGGTAGCTAGATAGGTCGACCACCCGTCGAACCGAATCGCCGGCCGTCCTTCGGCGTCATGGATCCAGGTAGGGCAAAGCCGCTCGTCGAACTGCCACGCATCGTCGGGAAAGCTGTTCTCGCCGATCAGAATGTCGGGCCATACCGACACTGGGCTCCCTTCCGGCATGGCGGGCATGACGTCAGCGGCTAGCCACAGCGTCAGCTTGTCGGTGTGAGGCAATGGCGGAAGCTTGCTGGCGGGCAGGTCGGGAATCAGGCGACGGACGAACTTCTTGCTGTCGGCTCGAAACCGCTGCGGCTTGGCCGCCGCGGCGTCGAACTTCACGGCCTCGTCCTGGCGCGTGTGAACCAAGTGAGTCTCCAGCCCCTTCTCGCCGATCGGCCGCGTGACGACGTCGCCGTCGAACACATGGATCTCCGAATCGCCCAACTTATCGACGGCGACGCCGAACTCGGTGCCAAGGTCGACGACTTCCGCCGTCGGGGTGAGAATCGTGTAGCCACGCGCGAATCTAGGCACGGCCGCAGCGATTTTTCCTGAGGAAAGTTTGGCTTCGATCGCCGTCGTCATCACCATGTCGACCGGGCCTTCGAGCATGACCCGCGTTCCCGCATCATAGGTGAGTTGGAGCACCCCCTTCGTCAAGCGGAGACGCTGGCCGGGCGCCAGCGTGTCGCCGAATTTAAGCCCGGCTTCGCCTTCGGGCCATTCGCATCCTGACAGGCCGGTGACGCGGGCGACCGGCGGACTTCCCGGCGATGCGACTCCTTTTTGAACGTCGCGCCGATGCTTCTTTACCTCAGCGGGATCATTTGCGGCGGTGAGTGTATAGAGCCGATCGAGCTTGGCCATCATCGCGGAATACTGCCAAAAAAAGCCGATCGCCGCGACGCTGGCAGCCAGGGCGACCGCCACGCCGTGGCGATTCACGTAATCGATCGCACGGCGAAATCTTCCAACCGCCGCGGACGGCGGCAGCGACCCGCGATCGACCCACTGGCCGAGCTTTCCGGGACGCTCCGCTGGCGCCGCGCGGACTGCATTGACCCCGGGGATAACCTCTCCCGACGCAGTTTTCTCCAGGGGTTGTTGGAGAAAGTCGAGCGCCTCGCCCAGCGCGCCGATCTCTTCGGCCAACAACGAGTCGTCCCACAAAAATCTCGCTGCGGTGCGGCGCAGCGTTTCGCTGCCGAGCAGCAACTCATCCAGGCGCGCGCGCTGCTCGCCCGAGAGATCGCCGTCGAGGGCGACCATCAGGAGTTCTCGAACTTCGTCTTCTTCAATAGCCATCGCTGTTCCTAACGATCTGTCCGCTTGATCGTCGCTGCCCCGAATTCGCGTCTTTAGTCCGCGTTCCAATTCAAGCTTGCTTCAACGCACCGTTCGAGTCCCTTCCGGATGCGCAGAAACAGACTTTTGATTGAGTCTTCCGATCGATTCGCCTCGGCCGCAATCTGTCTGATGGACATCTCGGCGCTGTAACGCTGCCACAACAGTTCGCGATTGCGACGCGGCACTTTCTCTAGGCACTTCCGCAGCGCCGCTTGACGGCCGTTGGCATCGGTCGCCTCATCCTCGGCCGCGTCGAGCATCAACTCGGCGACCGCGGTCGAGTAAACATGCCGATCACGCTGCCCGTCTCGCAAGAACGACAACACTTCGTACCGGGCGATCGTCAAGCCCCACGGCAGAAACTCGGCGCCGGGACGAAACTCCCCTGCTTTCTTCCAGAGCACAAGATTGGTCCGCTGCAGCACGTCAGCCGCGTCGGCGTAGTTGCCCAGCGATGCCAAAATGTAGCTGCGCAAACGACTCTGGTTGGCAGTCAATTCCTGAACGTAGGCCTCCAGAGCCTCGCTCCGTTCATCGCTCATAGTGGGCTCTGCAACCGGCGGCGGCGTGACGCATAAAAATCGAAAAGAGGGGCAATCGCCTTCCTCTCCAGCATAGAGTCTCCCGAATCAAACTGGTTAGTGTCGAAAAATTGAGCGAATTATTCGACCGTTCAATTATGGCGGCGCATCGCTTCGAGATTTGGCTGGGCAAAAAGGAAATTATTAAGAAAGCGCGTCACCATATAAAAACACCTGGAGATACTAGGCAGAGCGTGGTGGAGGCGCCGCGCTCTGGGGGACTTTTCTAGTTCACTTTTCATCGTGACGGCAGCGAACGCTTGCCCGTCGCCCGGCGGAAAATCGGCGACTGACGTGACTAACGCGGTCGACGAGGCTGCTCGTGCGACGGCGGTTAACGCGCCAAAGGTTACGGCCGGCGAGTCGAGTCGGATCAAGTCGGCGAAGCGATTCTGCTGGGCCTCCGCACGAGGCACGGGATCACAGCAACACTTTCGGGGATGCATCATGGCGCTTTCGAGGTTTTTTCTGGCGACGACGCTGGCGGCGCTCTGCGTAGGCGCGTGCCTGGCGCCGAGCGCATCGGCGTTCGACGTCTTCTGGCTGCCCGCCGGGAGTTCCAATTGGAATACCGTCAACAACTGGTCCGACACGGCAGGAGGCGCGCCACGAGGCGCCGTGCCGACTGCTTTCTTTGAGGAAGTCGGCGTCATCAACAACGGCGGTACAGCGACGCTCAGCGCCGCCATCGCCGAAACCACCGGCGGCGTCGCTCTGGGCCAAGCGGCCGCCGATTCGGGAACGCTCTCCATTGGTTCCGGGGGCGTATTCGTCAGCGAAGTCAGTGCGACCACCAATGGCGTCGTGGCCGTTGGCGTCGGCGGGACGGGGACGCTCAATGTGAACGGGACCGGTTCGCTCGCTGCCGCCGGCCTCACCATCGGCGGACAGGCGGCCAGCCAAGCGACGTTCAACGGCAACGCCGCGGTCACGATTAGCGGCACGAGCACCATTTCCAGAAATCTCCGCATCACGGGGCCAAACGTCAATTTCAGTTCCACCGGCGGCGCCACGTTTCAAGCGGGCGGCGTCCTGACGCATGAGATCACTAGTGCCGCGAGCCATTCGCCAGTGAAATCGGCAGGGAACGTCGCCCTCGGCGGGACGCTGGCGGTGCAATTCAACGGCGTCACGCCGGCCGTCAACAACGCCTGGAATCTGGTCGACGCCGCGTCGATCAGCGGCAACTTCGCCAACGGGGCAATCGGCGGCACGGTTCAAGTGACCGGCGCCGCAGCGCCGGCCCTCGGCTCGGCCTATCGGCTGCGTCAAACGGCTGGCGGAACAAATGGCCAGCTACTCCAAGTGGCCCTGGAAACGATGCTCGTCCTACGAGTCAATCGCGACACGGGGGAACTATCCATTCGCAATCCTTTGGGCGCCGTGGTAACTCAACTCGACGGCTACACAATCAGTTCGCCATCCGTCGGCTCGCTGCTAACCAGCTACAAGGGGATCTCCGGCGCCCCAGCCGGAAACGCTGGGTGGGAGAAGGCGCCGGGCAATTCCGTGAACGGCTTGGCCGAATTCAAGCCGACCGGCTCGTTCAACGTTTCCGCCGCCGGCGCCACAGTTTCCTTGGGAACTGGGTTCAGCAAAACCGCGGTCGCCAGCAAGGGGCTCGGCGTCAACGGCGAGGATCTCCTGTTCAGCTACCACGCCACCGGCGGCGCAGTGGTTAGCG
The DNA here is from genome assembly GCA_041740115.1 of Pirellulales bacterium. Taxonomy (GTDB): domain Bacteria; phylum Planctomycetota; class Planctomycetia; order Pirellulales; family Lacipirellulaceae; genus Lacipirellula. The sequence goes on along the minus strand of JBGSMO010000357.1, from coordinate 557 downwards.
GCCAAATCGAGTACGTCGGCACGCCGTTCCTCAACAACATCGCCTTGATCGTCAACACCACGACAGGCTTGGCGTCACTCAAGAACGATTCGCTGACATCGCTCTCCATCGACGGCTATTCAATTTTGTCGTCGACCGGGGCGCTCAATGGGGCTACTTGGACGAGCCTCGCGGATCGTGCCGGGACCTATCCGAACTGGCAAGAGTCGCCGACGACGACCAGCGCACTTTCGGAGACGAACCCCGTCGCGCCGCTGGCGATTCCTGCGGGATCATCGATCTCGCTCGGCAACATCGGCAACTTCGCCACGCAGGCGGCCAAAGACGGCTTGAGCATGAAGTTCATCCTGGGCAACGAGGCGTCGTTCCGCTTTGCGACGGTTTCGTTCACCTCCGGTACAGGACCGGCCGGCGACTACGACGGCAACGGACTCGTCGACGGCGCTGATTTCCTGACGTGGCAGCGCGGAGGTTCGCCCAATCCGCTGAGCGCTGGCGATCTGGCGACGTGGAAAGCCAACTTCGGCGCCAGCGCCGCGGTCGGCGCCGCCGCGGCG